>VBMI01000095.1:0-59319 GCA_005878955.1 Methanobacteriota archaeon | reverse complement strand
TGTTGGGGGGTAATGACCCTTCGCCAGCGAATTTCAGCGAAGATAATGGTGTAAGGAATTGTCCTAGGGCGTCGGAACGGGCGCAAAGGTTCTTTACGCGCGGCGGGGCATCCGGCCGCGTGGCGGCTGTGGAGGCGGGGGGGACGTTCTACGAGGTGCGCTGCCGGGGACCCCGGAAGTGCGGCACGTTCGTCTCCGTCCGGAGCCTGGACGCCTGCCCGAAGTGCGGGTCGAAGAAGATCATCGTCCGCTCCGCGGAGGCCGCCGCGAAGACCAATACTTAAATTCGAGAACGGGAATATAGGTTTGGTTGTAAACCTGAGGTTCAGTAATTGACGGAGCCGAAGAAGGACCGCGCCTGGTCGGAGATCGTGGAGAACTCGCTGGACGGGCTGTTGCGCGCCCTGGAGAACCCGACGCGCCGCAGGATCCTCGAGCGCCTCGCGCGGGAGAGCCACTACCCGTTGCAGCTCTCGAAGGAGCTCGGGGTGAGCCAGCAGGCGGTCGTGAAGCACCTCCGGGCCCTCGAGGAGTGCGGGCTCGTCACCTCGACGGAAGAGAAGAGCGACCTCGGGGGGCCGAACCGGCGGGCGTACCGGGCGAAGCAGACCCTCAGCGTGCAGATTGACGTGGGCCCGAGTCTGTTCCACGCGGAGATGCGGCCCTTGGAGGAGGTTCCTTCGAGGCTCCCGGAGTACGCGTGGGCGGAGGACGCCGTGCGACGCGCGCATGGGGAGAAGGACCCGCGACGCCGGGTCCGCGTCGTCGCGGACGCGATCCGCAGGTTGAACCGCGAGATCGGCGAGGTCGAGGAGCGGCGGTCGTACCTCCTGAAGCTGAAGGATGCGGCGATGGGGGAGGCCCAGGGGAGCGTCGAGGATGTCCTCGGGAACTACGAGGAGCGGCAGGTCTTGTACTACTTCCTCGATGCCGGAGGGCCCACCCTCGACCGGATCGCGGAGGCCCTCGACCTGCGGGAGAAGGTCGTGGCCTCCCTGATCCGACGCATCGAACGGGAGTTCCCGTTGAAATGGGAGTCGTGACGCGATGGCGATGAAGTACACGAGGTTCGAGCGGGCCCGGATCATCGGCGCGCGGGCCCTGCAGATTGCGATGGGGGCGCCCATCCTCATCGAGACCCCGAGCGGGGTCGTGGACCCGATTGAGATCGCAACGAGGGAATTCGAGCGGGCCGCGATCCCGATCACGGTGACCCGGGAGATCGGCGCCCGCCCGGGCGCACCTTCATCGTGAACACGCCCGTCTTCAGGGACCGGACCTCTCGGGCGGTGAGGGGGCGGACTTCCGAGTCCTCATGGAGGATCGCGCTGTTCCCGAAGGGGTCCTCGAGCACGATCGTGAAGCGCTCGCGGCCCTCGATCATCCGCTCCACGGTCGCGATGGACTTCGTCGCCGCAGCCCGACGGGCGCGCGTGTCCGCGTTCCGGGCGAGGAACCCGATGATGTCGCGGAATCGGCGGAGGACCCCTTCGACGTTCGAGATGAACGACTCGCTTTGGGGACCGGGCTCCATGATGGCACCGGCCTCCGGGATCCGCACGGTGCACGAGCTCGACCGGACGACGCGGGCGTTGAGGTCCCCGGGTCGCCGGATCTTGAGGGAAGCCCGGGTGGGGTCCCCCTGCCTCGTCAGGAGCACGTCCCCGTGCCGGAATCCGCATGCCCCGCACAGCAGCGTCGTCTGTAGGGCGTCCCCGAAGTACGGGATGTCGAGGGCCATCGAGCGCATGCGGAGAGGCGCCTCGCCGCACATGGGGCAGGACGCGTCCAGGGCGATCTCGTTGATGGGGGACAGGTCCCCGGCGCCGTCGGGCACGAGCGGAAAAGGACGCCCGTCGTCTATAATCCTTCACCTGGCGGGGCGGTCCCGGCGAAAGTTTAAGTACGGGATGCCACATCTGAGTATACAACTACAGGTTAACTAGATAGGGGTGACAACCATGATGCGCAAGAACAAGGACACGGACATCGCTCCGAAGACGAACGAAGGACTCTCCCTGAGGGGAGGCCCGTCGGACCCGTTCGCTTGGTTCGGCGACATGGATCGCTGGTTCGAGGAGATGCGCCGGGACTTCGACCGCGCGTGGATCTCCTGGCCGGGCACCCTCGCGTCCCCCTTCGCCGGCATCGACGGGCCGCGGGCCCCTGCGCTCGACGTCCGGGACACCGGCGCCGAGCTCGTCGTGACCGCGGAAGTGCCGGGCGTCCCGAAGGAGAACCTCGAGATCGAGGCGACCCCGGACGCTCTTGAGATCAAGGCGGAGGCGCAGGGCCAGCGCGAGGGGACGAACGACGGCTACGTGTATCGCGAGCGGAACTACTCCGGCTTCCACCGGATGCTGACCCTCCCGGCCGATGTCGCGCCGGACAAGGCGACGGCGAAGATGGAAAACGGGGTCCTCGAGATCCACCTCCCGAAGCAGGAGCCGACGCCCGCCCGGACGGCCGTGAAGGTGAAGGTCCAGTAGGGCATTCACCTCAACCCTCTCCTTTTGTATCGAGTCCTCCGTGACCCCAGAGACGATGCCATGACCGACGACGACAAGTTCCTGCGAGTCCTCGAGGCCAGGTCCCAGGACGTGGGACGCGGGGTCGTCCGCATCGACCCCGAGCTGATGGGCCCCCTCCACCTCCACGAGGGCGACCCGGTGATCGTGGAGGGACGGAAGAAGACCGCCGCGATCGTCGAGCGGGGGCTCCCCGAGGACGCGAACCGGGGGACGATCCGTCTGGACGGCCTCCAGCGGCGGAACGCGCAGACGGGCCTCGACGAGAAGGTCGGGGTCCGCGCCGTGAGCCCAAAGACCGCGACGAAGGCAACCCTGGCACCGACGGAGCCGATTCGAATCATGGGCGGGGAGGAGTACCTCGCCGCGGCGCTCGAGGGCCGACTCGTCGCGCGGGGGGACGTCGTGTCCGTGCCGGTGATGGGCCGGCGGTTCGAGTTCCTCGTGCAGTCGTTCTCGCCGAGCGCGGAGGCGGCGGAGATCACCTCGGCGACGAAGGTCCGGATCTCCGAGAAGCCCGCGAAGGCGGTGGAGACGAGCGTCCCCCGCGTGAGCTACGAAGACATCGGGGGCCTGCGGGACGAGGTCGGGAAGGTCCGGGAGATGATCGAGCTGCCGCTCCGGCACCCGGAGCTCTTCGAGCGGCTTGGGGTGGAGGCCCCGAAGGGCGTCCTCCTCCACGGCCCGCCCGGCACCGGGAAGACCCTCCTCGCGAAGGCGGTCGCCTCCGAGACGAACGCGAACTTCTACTCGATCAGCGGACCGGAGATCATGTCGAAGTTCTACGGGCAGAGCGAGGAGAACCTGCGGGAGATGTTCAAGCAGGCCGAGGAGAACGCGCCCGCGATCATCTTCATCGACGAGATCGACTCCATCGCACCGAAGCGGGACGAGGTCACCGGGGAGGTCGAGCGACGGGTCGTCGCGCAGCTCCTCGCGCTCATGGACGGTCTGGCGACCCGCGGCAAGGTCGTCGTGATCGGGGCGACGAACCGCCCGAACTCCCTCGACCCCGCGATCCGCCGACCCGGGAGGTTCGACCGGGAGATCGAGATCGGGATCCCCGACCGGGACGGGCGCCTCGAGATCCTCCAGGTGCACGCTCGGAACGTGCCCCTGGCAAAGGACGTCGACCTCAAGGCGCTCGCGGACATCACCCACGGGTACGTGGGGGCGGACCTCTCCGCCCTCGTGAAGGAGGCCGCGATGCGGTCCCTCCGGCGGGCGCTGCCCGCCATCGACCTCGAGGTCGAGGAGATCCCGGTGGAGGCCCTGAAGAAGCTCGAGGTCACGCGGGAGGACTTCCTGTCCGCCTTCCGGGAGATGGAGCCCTCGACACTGCGCGAAGTCCTGATCGAGACGCCGAACGTCCACTGGGGGGACATCGGCGGCCTGGACGCCGCGAAGCAGGAGCTGCGGGAGGCCGTGGAGTGGCCGCTGAAGTACGCGAGGCTGTTCACCCAGGCGGGCGCGAAGCCCCCGAAGGGCGTCCTGCTGTACGGGCCGCCCGGCACCGGGAAGACCCTCCTTGCGAAGGCCGTGGCGGCGGAGAGCGAGGCGAACTTCATCTCCGTGAAGGGGCCGGAGTTCCTGAGCAAGTGGGTCGGCGAGAGCGAGCGTGCGGTCCGGGAGACCTTCCGGAAGGCGAAGGCCGCGGCCCCGTGCGTGATCTTCTTCGATGAGATCGACGCGGTGACCCCGCCCCGGGGGGCGAGCGCGGACAGCCAGGTGACGGAGCGCGTGATCTCCCAGATCCTGACGGAGATGGACGGCCTCGAGGAGCTCCACAACGTCACGATCATCGCGGCGACGAACCGACCGGACCTCGTCGACCCCGCCATCCTGCGACCCGGCCGGTTCGACCGGCTCGTGTACGTGCCCCCCCCCGACCGAGAGGCCCGGAAGGCGATCCTGGGGATCCACACGAAGGGGAAGCCCCTCGCCGCGGACGTCAGCGTGGACGAGATCGCGACTCGCACGGAAGACTACACAGGTGCGGAGATCGAGGCCGTGTGCAACGAGGCGGCGATGCTGGCGATCCGGGACTTCGTCGCAGCCGGCGGCCCCCTCGAGGACAAATACGTCAAGAAGATCGTCCTCAAGCGGGAGCACTTCGAGCGGGCCCTCGAGAAGGTCCGGCCGAGGTCCAAGGAAGACCTCCGTCGATACCGGGACCTCTCGACCCGGTTTCGGGAAGGGCTCGAGGTCGCGTGAGGGCGCCCTGCCGGCTCCCCGCCGCAGGTACCCCGCGGGTTGGTCTCGTTCAAGACCAACTCTTGCATCATGGTGCGGACCCGCGGGCGACAAGCCGACCGGTCCGCCGTCGAAACTCCTGAACCCCCTGCGCCTGGAACCTGTCCAGGATGACCCTCACCCGCTCCTCCGTGGCGGGATCCTTGAGGGGCCCGACGTACTCGAACCGTTGGACTCTCCGGCCGTCTCGGTTCTCGTATCGCCAGACGTCGACGTACGCGCGTCCCTTGATCTCCTTCACGCGCACTCCGTATCCGAGTCGCATCGGCTCAGCCCAGGGAGTTGGTCTTATTTAAGACCAACTATGGGATGGCCGAAAGGCGTCACGCGGCCCACGGGTCGCGAACCCTTAATATCGGCCACCGGGATTCGCGAACGATGGCGAGGGCCTCGGCGCCCGGGAAGCTCATCCTCTTCGGCGAGCACGCGGTCGTCTTCGGAGAGCCGGCCCTCGCGACCGCGATCGACCTGCGGACGGAGGTCTTCGCCCGCCTCCACGACGCGTGGCTCGTGGACGGGGCCTCCCTCGAGGACTCGAAGTACGCGTACGTCCGGCGGGCGGTCGAGTCCGACTGGCACGGCCCGCCCCTGTGGCTCGAGATCCGCTCGATGATCCCCCTCGGCTGCGGCCTCGGATCCTCCTCGGCGGTGACCGTCGCGACCCTCGGCGCCCTCGCCGCCCTCGAGGGCCCCGTGGACCCGGAGCCGATCGCCCGCCGCGCGTTCGATGTGGAGTACGGCGTCCAAGGCCGCGCGAGCCCGATCGACACGAGCACGGCCGCTCACGGTGCGGCCGTCCTCGTCCGCAAGGAGGCCGGGGAGGGGCTCCTGTGGGAGGTGGACCGGGGGGACCGCCACTGGTTCCTCCACCACTGCTCCCTCCCCGCGACAGGCTTCGTCGTAGGGAACACGGGGATTGCGGCCCCGACGGGCCCCCTCGTGGCGGGGGTCCAGGAGCGCGTCCGACGGGACCCCGCGGCGGCGGACGCCATCCGGGAAATCGGCGAGATCACCCTGGAGGGGCTCCGGGCGCTCCAGCGGGGGGACCTCGTGCGGGCGGGGGAGCTAATGGACCGGGACCATGCGCTCCTCAACCTCCTCGGGGTGGGGCATCCGCTCCTGGAAAAGTTCGTCGCGGCCGCGCGGCCCCACTCCTACGGGGCGAAGATCACCGGCGCGGGGGGTGGCGGGAGCATGTTCGCGCTCACGGACAAGCCCGAGGAGGTCCGCGGGGCGATCCACGCCGCGGGCGGGAAGGCGTTCCTCGTCGAGACGGAGCCCCGGGGGCTGGAGGCCTCCCCGTGATCCGGCGCCCGCACAAGGTGATGAAGCCCCGCGCGGCGGGTCCCGCCACCGCACCGACGGGCGCGGGCCTGCTCGTCGTCCACGCCGCCGAGCTCGTCACCCTCCGGGGCCCATGGGCCCGAGCCCGCCGCGGGGAGGAGATGCGGGACCTCGGGATCGTGCCGGACGGCGCCGTGTACATTGAAGGCGGGCGGATTCGGGAGGTCGGCGACACCCGCGAGGTCCTCCGCGTCCGCGGAGGGGCGGCGGACGTCCTCGACGCGACCGGCAAGGTCGTCCTCCCCGGGTTCGTGGACGCCCACACCCACGCCGCCTTCGCGGGCTCCCGCCACGAGGAGCTCGCGTGGAAGGTCGAGGGGCTGTCGTTCCGGGAGGTCCTCGCCCGCGGGGGCGGGATCCACCGCACCGTCCGCGACACCCGCGCCGCGACCAAGGAGGCGATCGTCGCCGCGACCCGGAAGCGGCTCGACGGGATGCTCCGTTTCGGGACGACGACGGCGGAGGTGAAGAGCGGGTACGGGCTCACGACGGAGTCCGAGCTCGCCATCCTCCAGGCGATCGACGAGCTGGCCGGCTCCCATCCGATGAGCCTCGTGTCCACGTTCATGGGCGCCCACACGGTCCCCCCGGAGTTCCAAGGCCGCGCGGACGCGTATGCCGGCTTGGTGGCGGACGAGATGGTCCCCGCGGTCGCGAGCCGCACCGGGGCGCGGTTCTGCGACGTCTGGGTCGAGGGCGGCCTCTTCTCCGCGGACCACGCCCGCCGGATCTTCGCGGCGGCGAAGGCCCACGGCCTCGAGGCGAAGGTGCACGCGGACGAACTCTCGGACACTGGCGGGGCGGCGCTCGCGGCGGAGGTCGGCGCGGTCTCCGCCGACCACCTGCTCCACGCCTCGGACGCGGGCCTCGGGGCGATGGCGGAGAAGGGCGTGATCGGCGTGGTGCTGCCCTCCGCGTCCGTCGCGGCGGGGCTGCCGTTCGCGGATGCGAGGAGACTGATCCGGGCGGGAGTCCCCGTCGCCCTCGGGTCGGACCTGAACCCGGGCGCGTGGAACGAGTCCATGCAGGGCGTGCTGGCCCTCGCGACCCACCGCCTCGGCATGTACCCCGAGGAGGCGATCGTCGCCGCGACCGTGAACGCCGCCTTCGCGATCGGGAAGGGGAAGGAGGTCGGGGCCCTGGACCCGGGGATGGCGGGGGACCTCCTCATCCTGGACGCGGACGCGGTGGGGCACCTGGGCTACCGCCTCGGCGGGAACCTCGTCGAGAAGGTCGTGAAGGCGGGGCGCGTCGTGATGGACCGCTCTCCGCTCCGGTGACGCCCGCGCGTCACTCCGCCGGCGGCGACACCGTCGCGTTCTCCAAGCGGGAGTGGGCCTTCACCGTCATGTCGTCGCCGATCAGGCTCGAGACGAGGCGCACGTCCTCCTCGATGCGGCAGCTCGTGGCGACGACGCTGTCCGTGATCTCGCACCTCGCCCCGATCCGGCTCTGCTCGAGCACGATGCTGTTCGTCACGGTCGCGTCCGCGTCGATCGCGCTGCCCTCGTAGACGCACGCGTTGCTCACGATGCATCCGCGCGCGACCCGGGAGCCGGAGGCGAGGAAGACGGGGCCGTGCAGGGTCGCGCCGGCCTCGACGACCGCCCCCTCTTGGAGGATGAGAGGTCCGTCCGTCCGGACGCCCGGGAGGGAGGCGGGCTTGCCTTCCCGCTTGACGACCTCCATACTCGCCCGCCAGAGGTCCCGCGGCCGGCCGATGTCCATCCAGACCCCGTCCAGTTCCTTCCCGTAGACCGGCAGCCCCTTCGCAAGGAGCCGGGGGAACACGTCCTTCGCGAAATCGAACGGCTGGTCCGGGGGGATGAACTCGAGGACCTTCGGCTCGAGCACGTAGATCCCGGCGTTCGCGAGGTCGGAGAACGCCTCCTCCTTCTTCGGCTTCTCCCGGAACTTCGCGATCCGCCCGCGGGCGTCCGTCGCCGCGATGCCGTACTGCGTCGGGTCGGTGACCCTCGTGAGGGCGATCGTCGCGACCCCGCCGCGGTCCCGGTGGAAGTCGTACAGGGCCCGGAAGTCCACGTCCGCGAGGACGTCGCCCATCGCGACGACGAACGTCTCCCCGATGAAGTTCGCGACCCGGCGCACCGCCCCTGCGGTGCCCGCGGGGGTGCCCTCGAAGGAGTACAGGATGGACGCGTTGTAGTCGAGGCCGTCGCCGATGGACTGGATGAGCCGGTCCGAGAGGTACGCGGTCGTGATCACGATCTCCCGGAACCCGGAGGCGATCAGGGACCGGATCACGAAGTCGATGCACGGGCGCCCCGCGATCGGGATCAGGGGCTTCGGCCGCCGGAAGGTCAGCGGCTTCAGCCGGGTGCCCTCTCCCCCCGCGAGGATGACCGCTTTCATCCCTTCATCTCCACGCGCCCCTTCTTGAGGAGGACCTGGAGGGCGTCCTCCGCGGCCTGGTCGAGCTTGCGGTCGTCCAGGAGGGCCTTCCGGACGGTGAGGTTTTGCTGCCGGAGGAGGTTCCTCGCCTCCCGGACCTCGGAGCGTTGCGTGTTCCGGATCGTGAGGACCTTCCCGCGCATCTCCATCGCCTTCTCGTGCGCCTCGTCCGCCCGGGTGCGGACCTTCACGAACTCCTCGTGCTTCTTGTCCGCCTCTGCGGCGAGCGCGGACGCCTGCGTTACGAGGCCGACGACCTTCTCGTGCCGCTCCTTCGCCTCGCTGCTGAGCTTCACGACGAGCTCGTGCTCCTTATCCGCGACCTTGAAGAGATCCGTGATCGACGCGTCGAGGTCGCGGACCTCGTGCCCGATCTTGTCCTGTTCGCTCCGGAGGCCCTCCAATGCCTTCAGCTCCTTCAGCTTCTCGCGGAGGTCGTCGAGGAGTGCGTTCTCTTCGTCCAGCTTCAGGGTCGAGGTCTGCTGGCGCATCTCGAGCCCCTTCACGTCCTTCCGGAGGCGGTCGAGGTCGCCGGAGATGGAGGTGTGGACCTGGCCGCGGACCTTCCGCTTGAGCTCAATCAGCTCGCGGGCTTTCTGCTGGAACTCGTTCCGCTTGTCGCGATGGGCCCGCATCTCCTGCACGAGGTGGTCTCGTTCGTCTCGGAGCCCCCGCATCTGATCAACGACCGCCTTCTTCTCGCGGTTCAGGAGGTCCCGCTCCTCGCGGAACACGGAGGCCTCGGAGTTCAGGGCGTCGCGCCGCTGGATCAGGCTCTCGAGCTTGATCTCGGCCTGATCAAGCTCCGACTTCTCTTTCCTCCGGACCATGCGGCTCCCTGAAGAAGGATGGCCGCTATTTGTGGAAGGCGAATTAACCTTTCGCCCCCGCAATCCCGTTCGCGAGGGTGGCGAAATCTTCCGGAGCGAGCGCCTCCGCGCGTCGGGAGAGGAAGGGCAGAGCGGGGACCCTCCGCTGCCAGGCCTCGCGGTCGTCGTCGAATCGGCGCCACTCGAGCTCGAGGGCGTTGCGGATCGTCTTGCGGCGGTGCTGGAAGCACGCGCCGACGACCGCGTGGAAGATCGCCTCGTCCGCGAGCCGGTAGGGTGGGTCCCTCCGCACGAGACGCACGACCGCGGAGTCGACGCGCGGCTGCGGATGGAAGGCGGAACGCGGGACCCGCTCGAGGATCTCACCGCCGGCGCGGTGCGCGACGCTCACCGTCAGGCGGGAGTAGTCCTTCGTCCCCGGCTTCGCAACGATTCGGTCCGCGAACTCCCGCTGGAACATGAGGACCGCGCGATCAAACACCTGGTCGAGGAGCTTGAACGTCACGGGGGACGAGATGCGGTACGGAAGGTTCGAGACCATCACGTCGAACGGGGGCCATTCGACTCTTAGTGCGTCCCCGCGGACGACCTCGACCCGCGGGCCGATCCCCGCCAGCGCCTCGGCGAGCCTGCGGTCCTTCTCGATCGCGACGACCCGTCCCGCGCGGTCCGCGAGGATCCGGGTGAGGACTCCGATGCCGGGGCCGACCTCCAGGACCGTCTCGTCCCCGCGAAGGTCGGCGCGTTCGACCTGGCGGCGGGCGACCCGCTCGTCGATCAGGAAGTGCTGGCCGAGGCCGCGGCTCGGACGGATCCCCAGTCGGCGCAGCTCGCCCGCGACGTCCGCTGCCCGCACGTCCACCCGGAGGGAGGACGTGCTAAAGAGGTTCCCGGGGGGCGGCCCGCCAACCTTAAGACAAACACTGGGATTGAGGGTCAGTGCCCGTGCTCCCGCTCCTGCCCCTGGTGGACACGGCGGGGAACCTCGCCTGCCTCATCGTCGTGGGGATCATCGCCCTTCTCATGATCATCCTCCTCGCCCTCATGGCGTACCAGCGGTACATGGCGGGCAAGCGCCCAGTCCAGCACCTGTGCGACTACTGCGGCCACATGGTCTCCGTCGTCAGCGATTGCCACCACGCCCCGGTGAAGGAGAAGTTCCTCCACGGGATCTGCACGGAGTGCAAGACCGAGTGCCGGCTGGTGTGCGCGAAGTGCAAGCGCCCGGTCTGAGGGCGGTCACGCCCTTCGTCCGTCCCGGGCGGCCGCGGTCAAAGGGCCTATGCCGAGAGCGGGACCTCGATATAGTCCACGCCCGTGCCGTCGGGTGCCACCAGGTATACGGCGACCGCAAACGCGTGCGCGCGCCCGGGGTCCGTGCGGAACCCGACGACACCGACGGACGTGGCCCGGAACTGCTGGTCGACGGCCACGACACCGTTCGCGTGGATGATCCGCACGATCACCTGGTAGCCGTCCCCGAGCGTCCCCGGGGACAGCTGGACCCGATACTCGCCGGTCGACGGGCTCGTCACGCCCACGGCGGGCAGCCGGGCGGGCTTCGCGCCCGAGGCCGCGAACTGGCTGAGATCGTAGGACATCGTGGTGTGCGCGAGGACCGGGTCGATGATGACGTTCGCGGGCACGATCCGGAGCTTCGCCGCGAACGGTCCGTTGAGGCCCGCCGCGAGGATCTCCGCGCCGGTGAACTCAAGCCGCACGGTCTGCGGGCTCTGCGTCTGGGACCAGTCCGTGAACCGGATCCGCGTCCAGGAGGTCGTCACGATGCTCGACGCCTCGGGCGTGCTCCGCATCAGGATCTGGTCCGTGGGCTCGGAGCCCCCAGCGTACAGCGTCCCCGACAGGTCGAAGGACCCGAGCGTCCGGACGTTCACCTGCGCCTCCACGGCGAGGGACTCGAAGAGTCCGTCGTGGTCCGCGTCGACCCCGAAGTCGCGCACGTCCCCCACGAACTCGATCGGCATCCACGGGCTGCGGAAGTCGTACCAGCGCACCACGTCCGTGAAGTGCGTCTCCACGGAGACGCCGATCGGCGTGGGCGGAATGAGGTACGGCGCGCGGAGCCCGAACGCGGACCCGTCGGGCGGGGCCGCGAAGGCCGGCGACTCGGAGAAGCTCTCCGTCGTCGTCCCGCAGCACGGATGGCTCGTGACGCTTTCCGTCGCGCTGGAGATCGTCACGTGCGCCTGGAAGTCCCCGTCCACCCCGCTGAGGTACATCTCCTCCGGAGGGATCATGATCTGGACGGACTGCGGGCCCTGGGCGAGGAACACGAAGCGGGGCTGCGCCAGGTCCGCGGCCGAGGGCGTCGGGAAGAACCGGTCCGTCACCCCGGGGAGCGTGAGCTGGTCCGCCTGGGCCCGTACGGAGTAGAAGCCGGACTGCTTGACATCGAGCGGGACACTGATCTCGTACTGGTCCACGATCCCGTTCCCGTCCCAGTCGTCGCGGACCGCGGTCGCGGGCCCGGTGGCGGCCAAGGCGGTGGGCTGCTCCTGGAACGAACGCCAGTCATAGGCCGGCGTCGTGAACGTCCATTGGTACAGCCGCCCCACCATGTCCGGCGAGGCCGGCCGCTCGAACGGGCTGTCGCTTTGCTCCCGGATGAGGATGAGCTGCATCGAATACGGCCCGCTCGCCTCCGCCTTGCGGAGGTCGGGGGTCCAGAACCCGATCCCGAAGATCTCCTGCCCGCGGTCCATCTCGACGCGCCCGGTCGTCTGGGTGAGGGCGGTGCCCGTGGTCGGGTTTTGCAGGGTGGCGACCGCGGTGTAGTCCCCGGATTCCGGCAGGTCGACGACGACCTTCGCGATGAGGTACTCCGAGGACCCGTCCCCGTTGAGGTCCACGGGGTTGATCACGAACCCGCCGGGGACCTGGCCGCCCCAGAACACGTATCGATACACCGCGGCGCCGGCAATCGCGCTCGCAGCGATTACGCACAGACCGAACAGGATGACCGTCGCTCGCCTCGCGCTCGGGTTCTCCGTCACGTGATTCCCTCCGATGCCCACGAATGGCCCCCCTATCTATTTGGATTTATGGTTTATGTTTGGGGCGCCCCCTTGCGTGTTCCGCGGGGCTGCCCACGGCATCCCCGTCGGGCGCCCCGAACCTTTATCTCCCCCCCTCCAATGGTCGCGGCCCGTGCGCGTCGCGGAGCGTCCCTGCGGGTCCCTCGCCCGAGGCCCGCTTTCCCTGGGCTGCCGCCAGTGCGGCGAGGGGGCGAAGATGGTCCTGTTCGTCACGGGGCTCTGCGGGTTCCACTGCGTCTACTGCCCGGTGTCCGACGAGAGGATGTACCGGGACGTCGTCTTCGCGGACGAGAAGAGGGTAGAGCGGGACGAGGACGTCCTAGAGGAGGCCCGCGCGATCCGGGCGAAGGGCGCTGGAATCACGGGTGGGGATCCACTCGACGTCGTGGACCGCACGTGCCACTACATCCGCCTCCTGAAGCAGGAGTTCGGCCCCGGGTTCCACACCCACCTGTACACGATGACCGCGGACCCCGAGAAGATCCGGAAGCTGGCGGACGCGGGCCTCGACGAGCTCCGGTTCCACATCCCGCCCGGGCTGTGGCGGCGCGCGGCGGGGTCGCCGTACGAGGCGGCTTCCCGGCTCGCCCGGGGCCTCGGGATCACCGTCGGGCTCGAGGTGCCGCTGCTGCCGGAGCGGCGGGCGGACCTGCTCAGGCTCCTCGAGTGGGCGGAGAGTGAGGGGCTCGCGTTTGTGAACCTGAATGAGCTCGAGTTCTCGGACGCGAACTACGCCCGCATGCGGCGCCAGGGGTACGAGAACAAGCACGAGCTATCCCATGGGGTCCAAGGGTCCGACGACGCGGCCCTTGAGATCCTCGCGTATCCCGGGCGGATCCCTGTCCACTACTGCACGAGCCAGTACAAGGACGCGTGGCAGCTGCGGGCCCGCATCCGGCGGCGGGCGGAGAACATCGCCCGGCCCTGGGACGTCGTCACGGAGGACGGGACCCTCGTGAAGGGCGTGATCGAGGGGGACGGCCTGGACGCCGTCATGCGGGAGCTCTCGACGACCCACGGCGTCCCGGTGGACCTCATGGGGCTCGACGCGCCCCGGCGGCGGCTGGAGGTCGCGCCGTGGATTCTCGAGGCGGTCGCGCCCCGGCTGGGGCGGGCCGCGTTCATCGTCGAGGAGTACCCCACCGCGGACGCCCTCGAGGTTGAGCGCACCCCGCTCCCTTAGCTCCCCAGCACCTTCTTCCGGACGAGCACCGCGCCCTTCGCATCGACGACGAGCAGGGAGTTCCACACGAGACCCTTCGCGAGGAGCACGGTATACCGCGGGTTCGCCCCGCGCTTCCACTTCGTCATCCTCGAGAGCGTGGGGTCCCCTCTCCGGAGGGCAGCGATTGTGGCGTCCCCGGCCTCCGCGGGGACGAGTCCGCGGCACGTCGCGCACCGCTCCGAGGGCGGGGCGACGCACACGACGCAGTAGCGCTGTTCACACGATTCGCACCGCGCGACGTACTCGGGCCCAACGGTCCGGCCGCAGATCGCGCAGGCGTGGATGTGGTCCGGACAGTAGGGACGCCGGCTCAGCGCACACACCTCGAGATGGTCCGGACACGTCCCGCGGCGGCACGTCGAGCAGGCCGCGATCCGCCCCTCGGAGGGCCCGCACCGCCCGCAGTGGACCCGATCGCAGAATTCGCAGCCGTGGACGCACTCGGGCCCCGCGACATGCCCGCCGAAGCACAGCACGGGCTCGGCGACGGTCCGCCCGCACGCTTCGCACGCGAGGCTCGGGACCTCCCGCGACGCGGCGTCGAACTCGACCCGGATGGTCTTCGCCGCCCCGCGATGCGAGAGGGTCACGTCCGCCCGCGTCACGTCCAGCAGGACGGTCCGCACGTTGCAGAGTTCCGCCTCGCCGACGAACCGATGCTTCTCCTCCGCCTCGGCGAGGCGTCGTTCGCGGTCGAGTTGCAGGGCGCGGACCTCGCTCCCTCCGTCGCCGACCTTCGAATCGAGGACCTCCTGGATTGAGCGCTCGAAGTACGCCGCGATGCGATCCACCTCCCCCTTCCGGAGAGACTCCGCCTGTTCGCGGAAGGCCTTCGCGGCCGGGGCCAGGCGGCCCTCGAGGGCCGTGCAGGCGGCCCGGTACGCCTGCGCGATTCCCCGCCAGTCGAACCCGATATCCTCCGGGAGGGACGCCCGCTCGTCGAAGAGGGACGCGGCGGGCGTCCGCTCCTTCCCGGTGCGGGTGTCGACGAGGATGGACTCGAAGCGGTCGATCCGCTCGTCCGTCATGAACCGGACGCGGAAGTTGAACAGTAGGTTGGCCACGGATTCCGTCGTCGGTTCCCTGATGGACAGGGTCGCGTTCTTGGGCCGGAGGCCGCGCCCGACGACCTGCTCAGCGGTTTCCGGTCCCGCCTCTACCCGCGCGACCGTGTGCCAGCCCGCCCGGGTCGCGTCCTCGACGAGGCGATCGAGGAGGAAGCTCCCGACCGCGGCCAGGTCGACCTGACCGGCAGCGGCCGCGGTGGCCGGGTCGAAGGCGATGCGGATCGACTCCGCGCCGCCGAACGCGGGGCGCAGGGACTCCGGGAGGCGGGCGCGATAGACGCCCGGCTCCTCCTCCTCGATTGGTTGACCCTCCCGCTCGAAGTACCGCCGCACGAACGGCTCAACCCCGTCCCCGTCGGTCACGGCGCGCCCCCTGCGGCAAGGTCGCCGCCGAACAGCGCCTCGTCGTACGACTTCGTCGACTCGTACTTCTGCTTCGCGGCGAGGAGGCGCTCGCCGTACTGCTCGAGCTCCTCCTTCCGCCGCGCGAGGTCCTTCAGGGTCCAGATGTCCATCAGGACCTCCTCGAAGGGTTTCGCGTCGTCCGTGCGGCCGAGGACGAGGTCCAGTTCCCCGATCACGAGCTGGAACATGTTGATCTTCTTGTCGAGGAGGGCGATCACGTACTCTTCGATCGTGTCCCGCGCCCAGAGGTTCACGATGTGGACCTCGCGGGTCTGCCCGAGGCGGTGGACCCGCCCGATCCGCTGCTCGATCTTCAGCGGGTTCCACGGGAGGTCGAAGTTGATCACGGTGTTGGCGAACTGAAGGTTGCGCCCCTCCCCTCCCGCCTCCGTGCTCAGGAAGACGCGGCTCCGCTCGCGGAAGGAGCGCACGGCATCGTCCTTCCCGCCCGGGGACAACCCCCCGTGGAACACGGAGACCGCAAGGCCGTCCGCCTCCAGCAGAGGCCCCAGGTACTGGAGGGTCCGGAGGTACTGGGTGAAGACGATCGCCTTGTCGTCGACCTTCGCGAGGAGCTCCCGCAGTCGACGCGCCTTCTCGTTCTCCCGGACCTCCGCGGCGCGGGCGTACAGCTCCGCGAGGGCGAGCCGGTCCTCGTACGAGAAGTTCGGGCTCTCCTTCATCTTGCGGAGCGTCTCCGCCGCCGCGAACGTGCTGCTCCCCATCTCCTTCTGGAGGACGACGAGTGCGAGCCGGTTCACGCTCCCGGGCGTCCGGCCGAACGCGGGATATCGGTCCCGCACGAACTCGGTGACGTCCTCGTACAGTTTCCGCTCGGGCCGAGAGAGCGTGATCTCCGCGGAGAACACGCGGCGCGGCGGGAGGACGAGGACCGTGCTCCGACGGTTCCGGACCATTACCTCCCGCAGGAGCCCCCGCAGCTCTGCGGGGTTCGTGGGGGTCCGGCGGTCCCCCCGCCGGACGAACCGGCTCCGGAACCCCCCGTACGAGCTGAGCTGGCCCGGCCTCAGGAGAGTCACGAGGTTGAACAGCTCCTCGAGCTCGTTCTGGACCGGCGTGGCCGTGAGGAGGAGCATGTACCGCTTCCGGATCGAGGCGACGAGCCTCCAGTTCTTCGTGGCCCGGTTCTTCAGCTTGTGCGCCTCGTCCACGATTACGACGTCGTACGAGAGGCGCTGGATCTCGTCCTTGTGGACGTCCCGCTTCGCGGTGTCGATCGACGAGATCACGAGGTCGTGGCGGGCCCAGTCCTCGAACTCGTCCATGATCTCGAACCTCAGGCCGAACTTCACGTCCAGCTCCTCCCGCCACTGGGTCACGAGGGACGCCGGCCCGCGCATCTCCCGCAGGACCCTCAGCGCCGTCGTCTCCTGGTACTCGTAGCGGCGGACGCCCCGGACGAGCGGGAGGCAGAGGAGCCGGTCGAAACCCGACTGGAGCCCGAGGAGGCGCGCCTGGTAGTGGAGGACCCAGTCGCGGGGGTCGTCGACGACCCCGTCCTGGATCTTCGCGAGCACCTCCGCGTTGTGCGGCGGGAACGCGAGCTCCGGGATCACGGTGGGTTGGTACGCGAAGGACGCGAGGGCCTCCGGTCCGGGTCCCCCGGGCCCGGGGGCGACCTCGGGCGCGGACGGAGGGGGCGGCGCCGCGGGGACCGGCACCTCGGGTCGCAACACGGAGAGGCGTCCGCACGCCGCGCAATCCCCGCGGTCGCATTCCGCCTCTCCCAGGCCCGCCCCGATCAGGGCTGCGAGTAGGGATTCGACCCGTTCCGCGGACGGCGCGTCGAGGACCTCCCCCCGCATGCGCAGACGCCCCGCCTCGTACAACGCGAGCCGTCCGTCGTTGTCGAGGACGCCGTACCGTTTCGCCTTGCTCGCGAAGTGGACGAGCTCCCATCCCTGGAACGCGTCGGTGAGGGGAATCCGCACGCCTCCGTACACTGATTGCGGCGCCCGCTTTGGGAGCGGGACACGGTCACCGATTCCATGGGGCCGGGTTAAAGGTTCCGCGGGGAGGCCCGGACCGTGGGCCGAGGAGCCCGTCGCTCACTTCATCAGCGCCGCAGGCTCCGGCGCGGCGACGCTGTTCGCCCGCACCCGCCGCCCGCGGAGCATCGAGGGGACGATCGCCAGCGTGTTGAGGGCCCCCATCGCGAGGTACGTGAGCTGGAGACCGCGCGCGAACTGGATGCGCTCCGGCACC
Organism: Methanobacteriota archaeon; assembly: GCA_005878955.1. Taxonomy (GTDB): domain Archaea; phylum Thermoplasmatota; class Thermoplasmata; order RBG-16-68-12; family RBG-16-68-12; genus EA-19. The sequence continues at coordinate 41,973 of VBMI01000095.1, read as the reverse complement.
GAGATCGCGACGGGGTTCGGGGAGGCGATCATCTGGGTCACGAGCGCGTACGGTACCGTGAACGTCGTCACGAGGATCGCGAGGTTCAGGCTGATCGTGAAACCGACGTTGAAGAGCGTGGCCCGGAACCCGGACGCGACGCCCCGCCGCTCGGGCGGGACGGAGCCCATGATCGAGCTCATGTTCGGCGACGCGAAGACGCCGAGCCCTGCCCCTAGGAGCACGAGGTAGACAAGGAGGTATGGGTACGGCGTGTAATAATCCGTCGTCGCGAGGAGGAACAGGGCCAACGAGGTGAGGGCAAGGCCCCCCGTCGTGAACGGGAGGTGCCCGTACCGGTCGGAGAGCTTCCCGCTGATCGGGCCGAGGAAGACGGAGGCGATATCGAGGGGGATGATCACCGATGGCGACGATGTAGCCGAGGAACATGGCCAGCCGCAGCGCTCCCTCGGCCAGGTTGAAGGCCAGCCCCGAGCTGACCAGATGACCGGCCGACTTGGTGAGCAGGGCGGGAAGCAGGATGAACACGGCGGAGAACAGGACGAGGGCGACCGCCGAGACCGTGAGGAGCACGACGACCGTCGTCATCTCCGCGGTCCCGTACGCCGCGCTCGTGAGCGCGAGGAGGAAGCTCCCGATGCACGTCGTGAACGTGACGAACCCTAGCCAATCGATTGGGGCGCCCTTCTCGAGTTTCGCGAGCTCACGCAGCCGCCGGTGCGCCCAGAGGGTCCCCGCAATCCCGATAGGGACGTTCACGTAGAACAGAGCGCGCCAGTCGAGGAACGTGAGGATGAGGCCGCTCACCGTGAGCCCGGTCATCGCCCCCGCACGAAACGCGACCTGATTGACGCCGATCGCGAGGCCGAGCTCGTTGTCCGGGAACGCGTCCGTGACGATTGCCGCACTGTTCGTAAACATCATCCCGGAACCCAAGCCCTGGAGGCCCCGGAACGCGATCAACATCATCGGGTTCACCGCCAGGCTCGTGAGGAGCGAGCCCACCGTGAAGACCGAGAAACCGGCGGTGTAGATCTTCACGCGACCCACGATGTCGGAGACCCGGCCAATCAGGAGGAGCGCGACCGTGCTCCCGAGGACGTACGCCTGGGTGATCCAGATCGCCTGCTCCGCGTCCGCACCGATGTTCGCCGCGACCTGCGGGAGGCCGACGATCACGATCCGGCTGTCGATCCCCGCCATGAGGACGCCGATCGTCGTGACGGTCAGCACGGTCCATTTGTACTGTATCCGAACCGCCTCGGTCCCGTCCCGCGGTGCGCCGCGGAGGGGTCTATGGCCGCTGTCGAGACGGGGGGCCTATGTAAGACTTCGCTTGCACGCGGTGGGCATCACGCGACGCTGACGCTCTGGATCGCGAAGTGACGCGCGATCAGGTCCCGGGCGATCCGGAGGTTCTTCCCCTCGCGCCCGATCGCCTTCCCCTTCATGGAGGCGTCCACGGTGACCGTCGCGTGTGTCACGTCCCCCCGCTGCTCGATCTCGACCTTCTTCACCTTGTAGTTCCGGAACACGTTCGCGATGAACGACCCGGGGTCCTCCGAGTACTCCACGACGAGGATGTCCCGGTTCATGAGGCGGCGGAGCTTCGCGACGTTCTCCCCCTTCTTCCCGATCGCGCGCCCGATGTCCCCCTTCTGCACGACGTAGACAATCCGGTCCTCGGTGTCCAGGCAATCGACGACCGTCGTCCGCGTGACGTCCTGGAAGAGGGACGCGTATCGAAGGGTGTCGCCCGTGAACGTGACTTCGGCCATGCCGGGACCCTAGAGGGACAGGATGTTCGACTCGCCCGGGTCGAGGACCGCGAGGGCGGACACGGAGAACGGGACGCCGCACGCGGCCCCCAGCTCCGCGTTCGTCCCCTGGAACAGGTGGACCTTCACGCCCGCCAGCGCCTTGAGTTCCGGGTCCGGACAGTTCGTTGCGACGACGAGGAGCCGGGCCTTCTTGTCCTTCACCGCCCGCCTCGCGCGGCGTGCCCCGAGGACGACCTTCCCGGTGTCCACCGCGGTCTTCAGCGCCCGCGCCTCGTCGATCATTTCTCCACCTGCGGCGGGCGGTAGACGAGGTTCACGGCGCCGGTCCCGAGGGTGACGGGCTGGCCGACGATCACGTTCTCAGCCACCCCGTCCAGGGAGTCCACCTCGCCCGTGATCGCCGCGTGCAGCAGGTGGTGGGCGGTGATCTCGAACGCGGCCCTCGCGAGGACGCTCGACTTGCGGCCCGAGATCCCGTGTCGCCCGATCGCCTTGACGTCGCCGTCGTTCGTCATCATGTCGGAGACGAGCATGATGTGGCGGATGTCCACGGTCAGCCCCTGTTCCTGAAGGGTGTCGTTCGCTTCCTTGATGATCGCGTTGCGGGCCGCCTCGACCCCGAGGACGTCGTAGATTTCCTGGATCGAGTTCGTCGACGTCTGGCTCGGGTCCGCGTACGGGAGTTCGAGGACCTTCGCGAGGTTCGACCCTTCCGTGTAGATCACGTACCGTTCCCCCCGCCGCCGGATGATCGCGCGGCGGATGCCGTCGAGGCCCTTGATCCGGGTCGTCTTCATCTGCTCGAGAATCCTCTGGAGCTTCTTGAACGACGGCTCGCCCGCCTCGACGACGAACCCCTTCACGCTCTTCGCCGAGGTCCCGACCGACCGCTTCAGCTCCTTGGGCGTCGCGGAGCGGCGGAGCCGCTCCTCGAGTTCCGCGTACGCCACGCCGCGGGCCTTCATGCGGTGGTCGTCGGGGAACACGAGCACCTGCATGTTCACGAGGTCCGTCTCGATGTCCGCGATGTCCTCGAGGTTCGTCATCTCGATCTCCTGTGCGATCCTCCGAATCTTGTCGAGGTCTCTCGCGCCCTCCTTGATGTGGATCTCCATGATCGGCGTCGATGGGACGCGCCGCGCGTCCACGATCTCGATCAGTCTCGGGAGGCCGAGGGTGACGTTCATCTCCGCGACCCCCGCGTAGTGGAACGTCCGCATCGTCATCTGCGTGCCGGGCTCACCGATCGACTGCGCGGACACGATGCCCGCGCTCTCGTTCGGGTCGATCCGGTGGCTCTCGTACCGGTCGCTGACCCGGGTGATAACCTCGAGGAGCTTCTTCCGGCCCACCTTGATCCCGTGCATCTTCGCGGCGAGCTCCGTGACGAGGGAGCGCGGGAGGTACCGTCCGACCTCCTTCAGCCCGTCGTAGATCTCCTGCTCCCCCTTCGAGACGTTCGGCGCCTTCTGCGGGACCTCGGGCGCGGCCTCCTTCTCCGCGGGGACGCCTTCTGCACTCGCCTTCGGCTTGGCGCGCGCCCTCGCGGGCTTCTTCGCCGGCTTGGCCGCGGGCTTCTCCGCGGGGGCCGCCGTGACCTTCTGGAGGACGCGCACCGCGTCCTTCTCCGGGATGAACTTCTTCAGGCGGGCGGGGTTCGAGCTCACGAGTTTTTCGAGGGTGAAGCCCGCGTCCGCGAGCGCCTCCGCCGTCTTCTTCGCCACCCCCCGTTTCCGGAGCGCCTCCACCGTCGCCGCGCGGCTCATCCTCACTCCTCCGTGGTCGGTTCCTCTTCCTCGACCTCGACCTCTTCGTCGCTGATCTCCGGCGCCATGTCCTTCTCGGTGAGGCCGTACGACGCCATGTCCTGCTCCTTCAGGCGCTCCTGCCAGGAGGGCTCCTCCCCGAGGATCTCCTGGAGGATGTCGTCCACGTCGACGGGCTTCCCCTGGACGGAGCGGGACGGGTCCACGCCGTCCTCCCCGAAGCGGAACTGGATGATCGTGTCCGCCGTGTTCCGCACGGTGCCATCCTCCTTCACCTTGAGGTCCTCGAGCGCGTTGATCAGCCGCCGCTGCATGTACCCCGATCGCGACGTCCGCACGGCCGTGTCGACGAGGCCCTCGCGCCCGCCCATCGCGTGGAAGAAGTACTCCGTCGGGTGCAGCCCGGATTTGTAGGACGACCGGACGAAGCCCTTCGCCTCCGCGCCTAGGTCCCCCTTGCGGAAGTGCGGGAGGGTGCGGTTCCAGTACCCGCGAGAGAGACGCTCGCCCCGCACCGCCTGCTGGCCGATGGAGCCCGCCATCTGGGAGAGGTTCAGCATCGAGCCGCGAGCCCCCGAGCGGGCCATGATCACCGCGGAGTTCTCCATCCCGAGGTGTTTCCCCGCGATCTGACCCGCTGTGTCACGGGCGCGGCCGAGGGTCTTCATCGCGTCCACCTCGAGGGTCTCCTCGAGGGAACGCCCCGGCATCTGCTCGAGCTCCCCGCGCTTGTACGCCTCGACGAGCGCCTCGACGTCCGCGACGGCTTTCTTCAGCACGTCCGCGATCTGCTTCTTCGCCTCCTCCGGGATGTCCTCGTCGTCGATGCCGGTCGTGAAGCCGCGGACCATGATCGCGCCGATCGCGAGCTTGGTCGCCTTGTCGATGAACTCCCGCGCCGCATCGGGCCCGTAGTCCCGCGCGATCTTGTCGAGGATCTTGCCCTTGAACGCGCCGACCGCGTTCTCGTCGATCGTGCCGCTCGACACCTCTCCGTTCTTGATCACGACGAGGGCGTCCTCCTCCCTGAGCTCCCGGAGGGAGTGCTCCCCCTTCGGCGCGATGGAGGACTTGAACGTGAGGCTCAGGTCCTTCGGGAGGATCATCGAAAACACCTGCTTCCCGGTCCAGTACTCCAGCCCGCCCTTCTTCACCCCGGGCGGCGGGAGGTCGCGGATCCCGATCTTGCTCAGGATGTACGCCGTCTCCTCCTTGCTGAACTTCGCGTCCTTGTACGTCAGGAGGAAGGCGCCCGTGATGTGGTCGTGGATCCCGCCGATGACGGGCCCGCCGAACCGCGGGCTCAGGATGTGCTCCTGCACCCGCATCAGCACACGCGCCTCCGCGCGGGCCTCCTCGCTCTGGAGAACATGGAGGTTCATCTCGTCCCCGTCGAAGTCCGCGTTGTACGGCGGGCACACCGCGAGGTTGAACCGGAACGTCTTGTGGGGCATGACCCGTACCTCGTGGGCCATCATCGACATCCGGTGGAGGGAGGGCTGCCGGTTGAAGAGGACGATGTCCCCGTCCACGAGCTGCCGCTCGACGACATAGCCGATCTCGACGGTCTCCGACACGGCCTCCGCGTTCTTGTCCGTCACCCGGATCCGGCGTCCGTCCGAGCGGATCACGTAGTTCACGCCGGGGATGTAGAACTCCCCGACCGGCGCGGCGGGCGTCGGCCCCCGCTTGACCCACTCCTTGACGATGTCGTGGTTGTACGACTGGACGTGGATCGGCACCGTGAGCTCCCGGGCCGCCTCGACCGGCACGCCGACCTCGTTGATCGACAGCACGGGGTCCGGGGAGATGACCGTCCGGGCGCTGAAGTTCACGCGCTTCCCGCTCAGGTTCGAGCGGAACCGCCCCTCCTTGCCCTTGAGTCGCTGGACGAGGGTCTTCAGGGGGCGACCGGACCGGTGGCGCGCCGGCGGGATGCCGCTCGTCTGGTTGTCGAAGTACGTCGTGACGTGGTACTGGAGGAGCTCCCATAGGTCCTCCACGATGAGCTGCGGCGCGCCCGCGTCCCGGTTCTCCCGCAGCCGCTGGTTGATTCGAAGGACGTCGACGAGCTTGTGCGTGAGGTCGTCCTCCGACCGGTCCCCGCTCTCGAGCGTGATCGAGGGGCGGACGGTGACGGGCGGGACGAGGAGGGCCGTGAGGATCATCCACTCCGGTCGCGCGACGTCGGGGTTGAACCCGAGGACGCGGAGGTCCTCGTTCGGGATCCGCTCGAGCCGCTCCCGCACTTCCTTCGGGGTGAGCTTGTGGCCGTTCTCCCGGAACGTCGTGGGCTTGTCGAGGGTGATCTTCTGCTGTTCCTCGCCGCAGTGGGGACACCGCTGGCGCTTCGTCGCCTCGCGGGCGGTCTCCTTCGTGACCACTTGGAAGTCCGCGTCCCCGCCTCCCGTCTCCTCCATCGCCTCCATCTCCACGCGGAACTCCTCCGCCTGCTGCTTCGTGAGGAGGAGGCGACCGCACCGGCGGCACGTCGCCTGGAGGAGCTTCTTCAGCTCCTTCACGTGCCCCACGTGGATGACGGGCATGGCGAGGTCGATGTGCCCGAAGTGGCCCGGGCAGTCGTCCACCTTCCCCCCGCACGTCTTGCACCGGAGGCCGGGCTCGATGACCCCGAGGTGGGAGTCCATCAGGCCCATGTCGATCGGGAAGCCGTCGTCGTCGTACGTGTCCGCGGTGATGATCTTCGTCGCGCTCATCCGGCGGATCTCATCGGGGCTCAGGAGGGCGAACTTGATCGCCTTGATGCGCTTCGTGACCCCGCGCAACCCGGACATCATCGAAGGTCCTCCAGCTGGAGTCGCATGGCCACGCCGAGCGACAGCATCTCGTCGAGGAGCAGCTTGAACGCATAGGACGTCTGCACCGGGTAGATGTTCGACGTGTTCTCGCAGACGGGGCAGCGGAGCATCCCCTTCCGGTCCTTGATCGCGAAGTGGCCGCACTCCGTGTTCCCGCAGACGTACTGGATCGTCCCGTCCGACTCGTCCAGCAGCCGGTCCTTGATCACCATGGCGGCGCCGTGGCCGATCAGGCAGTCCCGCTCCATCTCCCCGAACCGGAGCCCGCCCTGGCGGGAGCGCCCCTCCGTGGGCTGGCGGGTGAGGATCTGCACGGGCCCTCGCGAGCGGACGTGGAGCTTCCCGGAGACCATGTGGTGGAGCTTCTGGTAGTAGATGACCCCGACGAAGATCTCCGCGGGGATCATGCGGCCCGTCGTCCCGTCGTACAGGACCTCCTTGCCGTTCGTCTTGAACCCGTTCGCCTCGAGGGCCGCGCGCAGGCTCTCCTCCCGCTCGCCGCTGAACGGCGTCCCGTCGATGAACCGGCCCTCCATCGCGCCGACCTTCCCGCCGATCTGCTCGAGCACATGCGCGACGGTCATCCGCGACGGGATGGCGTGCGGGTTGATGATCAGGTCCGGGATGATCCCGTCCGGGGTGAACGGCAGGTCCTCCTGCGGGGCGATGAGACCGATCACGCCCTTCTGGCCGTGGCGGGAGGCGAACTTGTCCCCGAGCTCCGGCGTCCGGAGGTCGCGGACCTTGACCTTCGCGAGCTTGGAGCCGTTCTCGCTCTCCGTGAGCATGACGGAGTCCACCCAGCCGGACTCCCCGTGGCGGACGGTGATCGAGGTCTCCCGCCGCTTCTGCGGGGTCAGGAAGTCCGTCTCCTCCTCAAGGAACCGGGGCGGGCTCGTCTTCCCGATCAGCACCTCGCCCCCGAGGACGAGGACCTCCGGAGAGATCAGCCCGTCGTCCGGGGTGAGGTTCGCGTAGCTGAGGTCCGCCCGCGCTCCGCGGACGTCCGGCGAGGGGATCTCGAAGTGGTCCTCCTGCCCGCCCGGGTAGCGGCGCTCCTCCGCGCGGTACGTCCGCATGAACGTGGACCGCCCGAGGCCGCGGTCGATCGAGGCGCTGTTCATCACGATCGCGTCCTCCATGTTGTACCCGTGGTACGACATCACCGCGACGACGAAGTTCTGGCCCGCGGGCCGCTCGTTGAAGGAGAGGTACTTCATCGATTCCGTCTGGACCGTCGGCTTCTGCGGGTAATGGAGGAGGTGGCTCCGCGTGTCGGGGCGGGTCCGGTAGTTGCTCGCCGCGAGCCCGAGGGACTGCTTCGCCATCCCCGCGCCCATCGTGACCCGCGGGGACGAGTTGTGCTCCGGGTATGGGACGAGGCCGCTCGCGACGCCGAGGATGACGAGCGGGTCCACCTCGCAGTGCGTGTGGTCCGCCGTCAGGGAGGATTTCACGGAGAACGTCTTGCCGCATCGCTTGCACAGGAGGTCCAGGGCGTCCGTCGTCGCGCCGAGGTTCGCCCACTCCACGTCGCTCCGGCTGATCGGCTCCTTGCACTCCTTGCACCGGGCAGGGACCTCGAACGGGTAGAGGGCGATGTACGCGTCCTCCTCCTCCTCTGCATCGATCCACTCGACGACCCCGTTGCGGATGAGGTCGCTGAACCGCCACTTGCCGATCTTCAGGTCCTCCAGGTGTTTCCGGGTGAGGACGAGGCGGCCGCCCTTCACGACGAGCAGCGGGCGCCGGATCCGGCCCTCGTCGCAATTGATGAGGACCTCGTACATGTTCTCGTCGAAGTGGACGTTCACTTCCGGGCTCAGGAGCCCGGACCGCCGTCGCTCGCGGATCTCCGAGATGAGCCCCGCGGGGTCCTCGTGGAGGCCCACGAGGTCCCCGTTCACGTAGACCCGCGTCGCCGCGGTCTGCCCCTTCACCTGGCGGGTGCCGAGGTCCGCGAGCAGGAGCTTGACCTCCTCCTCGGGGAAGCCCTCGGAGACGTCGATCACGAGGGCCAGGTTCTTCACGAGCCCGCAGTTCTGGCCCTCCGGCGTCTCGTTCGGACACAGCCGCCCCCACTGCGTCGGATGGAGGTCGCGGGCTTCGAAGTGCGGCTGCGAGCGCGTGAGCGGGGAGGTCACTCGCCGCAGATGGGAGAGCGCGGACATGTTCGAGGTCCGGTCGAGGAGCTGGCTCACGCCCGCCCGGCCGCCGACCCAGTTTCCGGTCGCGAGGGCGTGGAGGAGTCGCTGGCTCAACAGGTCGGGCCGGATCGCGGAGTTGATCTTGATCTCCTTCCGCCGCGCGTACGACCGCTCGAGCTGGTACTTCAAGTCCTTCACGAGGTTCGCGAACGCGACCCGGAAGAGGTCCTCCATGAGGTCCCCCGCGAGCTTGAGCCGTTTGTTCGCGTAGTGGTCCTTGTCGTCCTCCCGCCGTTTTCCGAGATGCAGCTCGAGGACGGAGCGCGCGACCCGCCCGAGGAAGACCGCCTTCTTGATCCGGTCCTCGCGGGTGTCGCCGAGGTGCGGGAGGAGGGAGCGGTCCAGGATCGACTCGACCTTCTTCGTCCGGTACTCCTTCGCCTGGCCCGTCGCGAACTTCTTCTCGAGGTAGTTCACCGCGTCCTCGCGGCTGAAGATGCCGTTCGGCGGGTACAGCTTCTTGTTCTGGCACTCCTCGATGTTCGCGTAGACGATGTTCGCCATTTCGGGGACGGAGACGATCGCGTTGTAGATCTCCTCGTCCTTCTCCATCCCGAGGGCCTTCATGAGGATGATCAGCGGGATCTGGCCCGAGGCGGTCGGGACCGTGACGATGAGCATCCCGTCCTTCTTCATCTCGACGAGGGTGAGGGCGCGGTACCCCTCGCGCTGGGAGAACACCTTCGCGACGGGGACCCGCCGGCCGTACCGCTCGTTGTACTCCACGAGCACCCGGTTCGGCGCGAGGTCCTCGAGGGAGATCAGGGACCGCTCCGTGCCCCCGATGATGAAGTAGCCGCCCGCGTCGTACGGGTCCTCCCCCATCTCGATGAGCTTCTGGCGGTACTCGGACTCCGTGAGCTCGCCCTCGATCTCGAGGTTCTCCTTGTGGAGGGAGCACTTCTTCGACTTCGTCATGATCGGGAGGTTCCCGATGTGGACCCGCTCGGGCTCCCGCTCGATGCCGTTCTCGACGACGGTGAAGTCCAGGTAGATCGGGGCGGTGTAGTTGAGGTTCCGCAGCCGGGCCTCCATCGGCGTGAGGGCGTGCGTCGCCCCGTTCGCCTCCTTCACGATGGGGGTGCCGACGGAGATCGTGGGCTTCGCGTCGAGGTCCGTGCGGCCCCGATCGTCGCGACGGCGACCGATCCGGATCTCGATGATATCCCCCTCCGTTCGGTCCTCGTCGAGCTTGAAGATCCCGCGCCGGTCGTCCTCGGGGGAGGACCGCATGCTGTCGACGATCTTCTGCATCCGGGAGCTCGGGTTGTCGATCGTGGGCAGGAAGTCGTTGAACGACGCGATGTGGTGGTTCACGATCGACCGCTCCCGGAAGAACGCCTCAACGAGTTCCCGCATGGTCTACCTCCCGACGACGAGACGGTACGCCTCCGAGATGCCGGCGGTCTCGGAGATGCGTGTGATCTTGATGATCCGCCCCTCCTCGATGGGGCCGTGGATCTGCTCGAGCACGTGGATGACGGGGTCCGTCTTCTTGATCTTCGGGAGCTGGTCACTCGTGATCCGGAGCCCCGCGAGGACCCGCTGCGCCTCGTCGTCCTCCAGGAGGCGGTGCTCAGGGACTAGCCTGTGCTGGAGCACGTTGAATTTCATCCTGGGGTCTCCTCCCTGGCCTGCGTGAGCGCTCTCCCGTGCTGGCGCATGGGTCCCCGGACGGGCCCGCGGGGATTTTCGGGCCCTGTCGCGGAGCAACAAGGCGCTTTCGAACCCCGGACCATCCGGTTTCTTCACCTCCCCGTGTTCGGGCGGACCCGACGGCGGGTTGGTTAAAAGCCGGATGCTCTTTCTAGGGACGATGGCGTTGTTCCGCCGTCCAACCTAGCTGAGCTACGGGCCCGAGGGGGGTGGGGCGGTCCATGCGACCTCTCGCCTACATCGATGTGTTAATTAAAGTTTGCGGGTTGGGCGAGCGGTCCGATTGGGCGGCGCGGAGCCCGAGATGGCTCGACGTCGGGCCCTCTCGGGGCCCAGTCCGCCGCCATACCTTCATATGGCGACCGGCGATGGGCCCAGGTCCATGCTCCGTGTCGAGCGCCGGTGCAACTCCTGCGGGGTCGTCCTCCATGGGCTCGGGACCACGACGTTCCTCTGCCCCAGCTGCGGGAAGGCCACGATCGGCCGCTGCGCGCGGTGCCGGGACCAGAGCGTCCCGTACAAGTGTTCCGAGTGCGGGCTCCAGGGGCCCTAGGGGGTTCTCGATGGGGAAGGTGGCGGTCTCCTTCCGCATCATGCCCGAGGATGTCGAGGTCGACCTCGGTGCGGTGCAGCGGCTTATCCGCGAATCCCTGGGGGGGAAGGTGAAGAAGCTCGAGGTGAAGCCGATCGCCTTCGGCTTGAAGGCGGTCGAGGCGATCGTCGTCGTCGACGACGCGAGCGGCGAAATGGAGCGCGTCGAGGCGGCATTGGGTCAGATCCCCGGCGTGGGCGGCGTCGAGGCCGTCGAGGTCACCCTGCTCTAGTACGCGAACTCGCCGCGGACGAAGGCGAGAGTGCGCGGGTCCTTGGGGTTCTCGAAGAACTCGGGCACCGCCGCGACCTCCACGATTCGTCCGTCGAGGAGGAGGGCGACCCGGCTCGCGAGCCGCTTCGCCTGGAACATGTTGTGGGTCACGAGGACGACGGTCGCGCCCGCCTCCTGGTTGTACCTCCGCACCGACGCCTCCAGGATGTTGACGTTCGCGGGGTCGAGGTTCGCCGTGAACTCGTCGAGGAGCAGGAGGTCCGGCCGCACGACGACGCCCCGGGCGAACGCGACCCGCTGCGCCTCCCCCGCGGAAAGGACGGAGACCCGGGCCCCGGCCATCGTTCCGAGGCCCACCGCGTCGAGGGCTCGCCCGGTCCGCTCCCCGAGCTCCGGGCCCTCCACGTCCCGGACGCACAGGCCGTAACCTCCCATCTGTGGGCGCGGGCTGTCCGTCGTATCGGATCGTGCCCGCCTCGGGGCGGAGGAGGAAGTCCACGCACCGCAGAATCGTCGTCTTGCCCGCTCCGCTCGGGCCCACGATCGCGAAGATCTCGCCGGGGTCAATGCGGACGTCGATGCCTCGGAGGACCTCGCGGGGCCCGAAGGACTTCTGGAGGTCCGCGACCTCGAGGGCCATCGTCACGGAAGGGTCCTCTCCTGGAGGCGGTACAGCAGCGAGTAGATGACCCCCGCGATGACGAGCAGGATCACGCCGAGGGCGACGGCGTGGGTGTATTCCGCCTGGGACACGTCCGTGATGATCGTCGTCGTAAGGACCTGGGTCTGGCCCTCGATGTGCCCGCCGACGATGAAGACGGCGCCGACCTCCGAGATTGCCCGGCCGAAGCCCACCATCACCGCGGTGAGCACGCCCGCCGCGGCTTCCCGGAGCACGGTCACGGAGAGCTGGTACCGGTCCGCCCCGAGGACCGTCGCGGTCTCCTTCACCCTCCGTTCCACGGTGGAGACGACGGAGGTCGTGATCCCGAGGATGATCGGCGTGACGATGACGACCTGGGCGATGACCATGCCGAGCGGCGTGTAGAGGAGCCCCAGCCCCCCCAGCGGTCCTCCCCGGGAGAGAGCCAGAAAGACGAGGAGACCGGCGAGGACAGGGGGGAGGCCGTACAGCGTGAACAGGATGTTCCGGAGGAGCCGGGCGCTGCCCAACTCGTGCAGGCCGAGGAGCGCGCCGAGCGGGACGGCAATCAGCGTAGCGAGGACGGTCGAGGTCCCGGACACGAGGAGGGAGAGGCGGGTGATCTGGAGGAGGTCGGCGGTCGTCACGACGAAACGCGCGGTGGCTGCGAGGAGGAAGGCGATCGTCATGAGCGGCGAGTGCCGGAACCGGGTCCGGGTCCGCCTCCCGGTCGTCGCCCATGCGAGGAGGAAGGCCACCCAGATGAGAACGACCGTCCCGAGCACGACCGTCCCGAATACGACCGCCCCGTCGAGGGGAAGTACCAACCCGAGTACAATTCCAAGGGCCACGAAAAAGAGCGACGTCCGCATCTCCTTCCGGCCGGGTCCGCCCGGAACCAAGAACCGGTCCCCATCCATCCCCTTAGCACGCCTCCATTCCGTCCGGCGTGAATATCGTGCGCCCGCCGACGGTGTAGTTCGCGATCAGCCCCTGCCCTCTCGGCGTGACGAGCCATCGGGCGAACGCGAGGGCCTTGTCGACCAAGACCCCGGAATGGAGAGCGGGGTTCACGGGTATCACGGAGTACTGGTTGCGAAGGAGGGAGTCGTCGCGGGTGTAGTGGAGGCGGAGGAACGCGAGGTTCTGTTCGAGGGCGTACCAGGTGCCGTCGTCGGACAGCGTGTACGCGCCCTTGTTGTTCGCGATCGTGAGGGTCGCCCCCATCCCTTGGTTCGTCTTCTCGTACCACGCCCCGAAGGTCGAGGCGTTGAGGCCGGCGAGGCCCCAGAGCTGCGTCTCCTTCGTGTACGTGCCCGAGTTGTCGGCCCGGGATTCGAAGAGGGAGGTGTTCTGGTAGATCCGGACAAAGGCGTCCACCGGGGACGCCGCGGTCGCGACCCCCGCCGGGTCGCCGACCGGGCCGACGATCACGAACCGGTTGTACATCACGGGGTTCCGGCAAAGGCCATCCTGCGACGCCATGAACAGCGCCTCCTGGGGGGGTGCGTGGACCATGACCACGTCGACGTCCCCCCGGCGACCCGCGTCGAGGGCCTGCCCGGTCCCGACCGCGATGTACCGCACTTCGATTCCCCTGTCCGCCGTGAACATCGGAAGGAGGTACGGGAGGAGGCCCGTGTCTCGGGTGCTCGTCGTGGTCGCCATCAGGAGGTATGCACGCGGGAGGGAGAGGTATGCGGTGACTCCGACCAGAACGACCGCGACGGCGACAAGGACGATTGCGAGCTTCCGAGCGAACGTGAAGTGCATGCCCGGCGCGGAACCCGCGGACCTGTGGGGGGACGTGTGCCGTTCTCGCTCGTGGCGGTCATCGCCCTCCTCCTTGCCGGTGTGAGTTCCGCGTACCTTGCGACGATAGGCCGCGAGGAGGCGCAGGCGGACCTGCAGATGCGTCAGCTCGCCGTCCTCCGGATCGTGGCCATCGCGACGAACCACGCGGTCGAGCTCGAGATCCACGCACTCGCGCTCGAAGCGATCCAGATCGCCGCGGAAGGGCCCCCGGCGCCGGACGGGATCAACCGGCAGTTCGCTCGCCTGCTCCGGGAGCGGCTGGAGCCCACGTTCCCCCGCACGGCTCGCGGGTGTCTGATTCGGCTCGACCGAGTTTCCGCAGTCCTCGTCCTCGAGCCCTTCCGGACCCTCGACGTGGTGCCCACCCCGCCCGCTGAAGCATCGGACGCGAACGGGACAACGGAGTCCCTCGCCACTGCCAACCCCGGCGTCCTCGCGGAGACCACGCGCACGCCGTACTTCGCGGTGCTCGGTGCTGCGAACTACACCGTCACGAACGAGGGCATGACGCTTACGACGGGCCTCCCGCTCCGGGTGGCGGTGGCCTCCCCGTTCCCCATGCTGCAGGTCGGAGCGCGGGAGGTCCGCGGGGCCGCGGACGGCTCGGAGTCCGAGCTGTCCCGGATCGTCCGGTACGTCCTGACCACAGCCGCGCAGTTCCGGGCCCTCCAGGGGTTCGCGGCGGGCGCCTTCGGCGAGCCCGACACCGGGACCACGGATGTCCTCGGCCCGCGCGACGTCGAGGTCGCGGTGAACCTCGCCCTCCTCCTCGAGGAGCTGCGGCGGTTCCGGGACGTGGACCCCGCCTCCGTCGCGGCGTTCGACGCCGCGTTCTTCGAAGAGATGGCGGGGGCCCACGCGGGCGAACCGCTCACGCCGCCGGTCTCCGATCGCCCGCTCGGACGCCTCCTGGACGCATACGCGCGCGGCGGGACCGCCGACCCCGCGGACCTGTTCGCCCTGTACGCCGCGTTCGACGCGGACCCCGTGCGGCTGAACCGGGTCCTGGCGCAGGCCCTGTCCGCGGTGATCGACCAGTCCGTCCTGCGGGTCCTCCGGTACTTCGGGGTCGAGTGGGTCGCGGACTACGCCCTCCAGGGAGAGCAGCTCCTCGCGCAGGGTGTCGACGAGTTCCTCGACTGGTTGGAGGGCGGCAAGCGGGAGGCCGAGGCGGTCCGCGCCTACGTGCGTGACCTGTTCGGGATGGCCACCGAACCGGCGACCTTCCTCGGGACGTACACGATGCCCCTTCCGGACCGGGAGTATAACGCCACGAACGCGGACGGCTCCGTGCGGTCGATTCGCGTGCCCGCCCACGCGGCTCCGATCGAGTTCGACGCCGTCGACTTCTTGGCGGGTCGCGACGACCTCTGGGGGGCGTATTACGCGATGCTGTACAAGGAGGACCTGAGGACCGTCCACGCGACCGCCCGCGAGTTCCTGACGGACCTCGCGACGAATGTGGCCGAGGACCTGAACCTGATCGGGGCGATCCCGAACCCGAGCCTGCGCGGGAGGATCGACCCGAAGGATTCCGAGTCTCTCCTGGAATTCGTCCGCGACTCCCTCACGACCGCGATCGACACCGCGGTCGCCCGGCTCCGGAGCGACCCGTCGTACCTCGGCGAGCTGGTGGCGAACCTGTGGCGGGCCCAGGCGGACGCGGTGCGGCACCTCATCGACTTCTTGCTCGCCAGCTACAACGTCCTCGCGGACTGGGAGGGCGAGATGGCGACGGCGCGGTCCCGACTCGCTATCCACTTGGAGGGGCTCGCCCCCCTCGACCCGGACTTCTGGGACCTCGACACCGAGGGCCTCGCGTCTCTGCAGAAGGAGATTGCAGCCGACGCAGACGGGCCGTGGGTGCCCGACGCCTATCGACTCGTGCGCGATCGGGACGCGGCGCGACTGGAGCACATCTACGCGGTCGCGACGGACGCGGCCACCCCGCCGGAAGGCGGCGGGATCTACCAGGCGCTCCTCGACACTGTGCTCGGGGCCACGGGGTTCCTCATCCAGGCGGGCGACCTCCTGCGCACGTTCGGACGCGCGCTCGCGGCGGGCGACGACCTCCACAATACGAAGATCCTCGTCCCCACTCCGGAAGCCCCGTTCGAGTTCTGGACCGGGAACCGCAGCGGGGCGGACGCCCGGAACGCGGTCCTGAGGGAGCGGGTCGCAGTCCACCAGACCCCCGCGCTCCTCCGGATGACGCGCAGCGGGGACCCCGCCGCGTGGGACCCGGCGTCCCTCGAGCCCGGCGATTTGTGGGTGGACCTGAGGGACCCGTCGACGGTGCCGAGGTCCCGGAATTCGCCGAACGTCCATTGGACGGATATCCGGGGGATGTCCGAACGCCCCTTCGAAACCCGATGGGATGTGCGCGTCCTCGGCCTTGTGCGTTTGGATGCGATGAGCGCGCGCGGGGTCCGCTTCGGTCCTGAGGGCATTCTGCCGGAGGTTGCGCGGGAGGACGTGAGGATCGACTTCCGGCTCAACGTCACTGTGTATTCTGGCTGGCCCCTGGCGGGCGTCGCGTACAAGGACTCCACCACCTTCGCGAAGGAATTCTGGGACCGGGTCCGGGCCCTGCTCGGCGAACTCTGGGACCGGATTCTTGGCCCGGTCGTGGATCGCGTCCTCGACGAGGTCCATGCGTTCGTCGGGATCCTGCTCGACGTGGTCCGGCGGGCGATGGATTCGGAGGCCGCAAAGGCCCTCGCCGAGGCGGTCCGGGTCACGGTGGACGCCCTCCAGGAGTATGCGCTCCGCCAATTAGGCCCCCTGGCCCCGGTGGTCGAGATCCTCGTCGACGAGGCGCGGAACGGAAACGTCTCGTTCGACACGCTCGGACTGAACCTGACCGTGGGTCCCGGCCCCCCGCCCGCAAGCGTGAAGCTCACGGGGTGGAAGGACGATGTCGAGTTCTACGCGGTGCTCGTCCTCAAGGGCTTCGACCGAAGGAAGCCGATCACGGTCCGGAACGCCCCTGTGGACCTCAAGTTCGGGTTCACGTATTACGCGGATGACGTCACGCTGACCCTCGAAGGGGACGTCCTCGCGATCACGGGCGGGCAGCTCGTCACCGTGCGCGCGGTCCCGACCGGAGGCGGATGGTCGCTCGAGTTCGTGGTCCCCGCGATCGACGCGGCGCGCGTGTACACCCCGTGGTGGTTCCAGCTCCCGCCCATACCGACGCCGCTCGGGACCCTCACAATCGAGCTGGGCGTCGAGATCCGATACCGGCTCAGGACGTCGGTGGACTGGGCGCTGCTCCTCGCGCGGGCGTTCACCGAGACGCTGGACGCGACGGGCGGGTTCCCGGAGTCTTCCGAAGACATCGGCCCCTTCGTCGCCGAGTTCGCGGACCGGATGCTGATGAACCTGGCGGACCTGTTCGTCTCCGGGCTCGTCGAGCTGCGCGAGTTCTCCCTCTACATCGAGGGCGTGTTCGGCGCGGCGGACGCGGCGGGCGCGGGGTTCCGAGTCGCTTTCGTGATGGACGGCCGCGCGGTGGTCGAGATCCTGAAGTGGCTGATCCACAACCTGATCCGGTTCCTGCGCACGTTCCCTGTCGTGATCGCGGAGGTGGAGTACGAGGGCTTCCCCGAAGACCTGCTCGACAGTTTCTCCGTGCGGATCGAGGCGTTCGCTACCGTCGGCCTGCCTCGGTTCATGGCGAACGCGGGCGGCGAGGATGTGCCGTCCCGGGTCCGGGCGGATGTCCGCGTCCAGCCGAACCTCCCCGCGTTGCTCAACGCATGGAGGCCCGAGGCGGGGACCTGGCGGGTGGACTTCGGCGTATATCTCGAGCAGGTACCCGCGCCCGTCGCAGACGCCTTCTTCCACACAGGGACGGAGACGCCGGACGTGTGGTTCCTCAAAGGCGCCGTCGTCGAGACCGCGCCGTAGGTGCTCGTTTTCATTCGCTTAACCTTATATAATC
Organism: Methanobacteriota archaeon; assembly: GCA_005878955.1. Taxonomy (GTDB): domain Archaea; phylum Thermoplasmatota; class Thermoplasmata; order RBG-16-68-12; family RBG-16-68-12; genus EA-19. The sequence continues at coordinate 24,514 of VBMI01000095.1, read as the reverse complement.
CGGCCTTGCTCGGAGCGCCGTGGAGTTCCTCGCGCTGGAGACGGCGGGGGACGTCGTCACTGTCTTCGTGGAATGGGTCCTCCCTGTCCTCGCGATCGTCCTTCTCACCGCCCTCCTGATGTGGCTCCTCGCGTACATGACGCGGTACTTCGAGTACCTGAAGGCCCAGGAGAACAAGTGGTTCACGCGGGACACGTTCGACTTCATGCGGAAGTTCTTCTCCCTGTGCGCCGTGATTTTCTACTTCCTCGGCGTCCTCATCGTTCTGCAGTACCGGTCGGGCGCCGCTCGGGACATCCTCGCGGCGGTGATCGCTCACGTCCCCGCCGCATTCCTCGTCCTGTTCTCCTTGTTCCTCGGGGCCGTCTTCGTACGGGTCCTGCATAACTTCGCCGCGTATCTCCGAGGCGAACTCCGGGTCAAGCCGAAGTCGCCCGCCCCGCCGCGGGCGCTCGTCACTACGGAGCTCGCCCTGAAGTACGTCGTGTTCGCGATCGCGGGTGTGACCGCCTTCGTCGGAGGCGTGCAGGCCCTCCCGGCTCAGGACCAGGTCGTGAAGGACGCGCTCTCCGGGCTGATTCGGCCCGAGCAGTGGTCATCGGCCTTGCTGATCCTCGCCGGGGCGGTGGTCCTCCTCGTCGTCCTGGACCGCGTCGCGAGCTCCCTGTTCGAGGATCTGAAGAAACGGAGCGTCAAGTTCAACGCGAAGGTCATCGACCAGCTCAAGTCCGCGATGCGGGTCGCGATGGTTCTCGTGATCGGTGTCGCGGCGCTGTTCCTCCTCCTTAACCTCGTGCTCGACGCGACCCGGCTCCTCGTGTTCGCGGTGGGCTTCATCGCCCTCGTGGTCGTCGCGTCCTTCGCCGGGATGCAGAGCTTCCAGGAGGCGATTGCCGGAGTGAACCTCATGATGGCGGACCCGTTCGACGTCGGCGACCGCGTCAAGATCGGGGACGACCTTGTGTGCGACGTCGCGGGGATCTATCTGACGATGACCCAGGTCCGGACCTTGAGGGGGGAGCTTATCAGCCTTCCGAACACCCGGCTCCGCCAGGAGCCGATTCTGAACTTCAGCCGCTCGGAGGCGTACGCGATGTTCGTGGAGGTGTCCGTGCCGTTCGCGGTGCCCCACGCCCGGGTCCAGGACGTTCTCCTCGAGGCGGCCCGGAAGACCCGCGGGATCGTGGAAACCCCGCCGCCGGAGGTGCACGGGAAGGACGTCGCGGGGAGCTCGATCGAGTACCAGTTGCTCGCGTACACGAAAGAGCCCGAACGGATGAAGCGGATCAAGAGCGACCTCGTGTTCAACCTCCAGGACGCGTTCCAGAAGTTCGGGATCGTCCCCGGCGTGTCCTCCGGGTGAGGGTCACTTCGCGCCCTTGCGGAAGATGAGGACGGGGACCTTCGCGAGCTTCGCGATGCGGTCCTCGACGGGCCCCAGGGCGTACCGGCGGAGCCCGCCCGGTGGGCTCGCGCGCACGAGGAGGAGGTCCGCGCCCGCGCTCTCCTGGAGAGCGGTGGATTCGAACGCCTTCGAGTACACGATCTTCTGCTCGACCTCGAGGCCGAGGGCGAGCGCATCCTCCAGGAGGCCCCTCGCGTCCCCCTTGACCTCCTCCGCCTTCGCGGGGTCCTCCACGATGCTCAGGACCGTGATCTTCGCCCCTTGGCTTTTCGCGAGGATGAGGGCGAGGGCGTCCACGCCCCGGACGCTCCAGAGGGGCGAGCTGAGGACGACGATCCGACGGAGGGGGCGGGTCAGCCCTTTCGTCTTGAACACGACGACGTCGCACGGGGCGTTCTCGATCAGGTAGTCGATGTTCGATCCGAGGATCCGACGGTCCCCCTCGACCCGCTCCCCCCGCCAGCCCATCACGAGGAGGTTCACGTCCTCTTCTTTGAGCGTGTCGAGGATGATCTCGTAGACCCGGTTCCCGATCTTCACGACCGGGCGGGTGTCGACGCCCATCCGCTCCCCGATGCGCGCGAGCTTCTGGAGACCGCGGATCCGGTCGTCCATGTATCGGAACTTGATTGCCTTCGGTGGGAGGTTCCCGGGGATCTCGACGACGTTCAGGAGGCTGAGCTCCCCGTCCCTCTCCTTGGCGACGACGGCGCCGAACTCCACGAGCTCGGGGTCGTCGAACTCCCGCAGCGGGAGGAAGACCCGGTACCGGGCGGGGTCGAACCGGTCCTCCTTCGCGGCGAGGACGTCGAGGAGCTCGACCCTCGGCTTCCCCCCGATTTCCGTCACTGCCCGGCGTCCCCCGGCGAAGTAGTGGAAGAGGAGCCCGATCGCGAGCCACAGGCCCACCGCGTACCACGCGACCTGGCCCGCCGGGGCGACCTCGTCGGCGAGTCGCGGGAATCCGTACAGATCGATCGCAAGGGCGAGGTTCACGGCCGCCGTGAGGGCCGGGACGACGGGGACGAGGACCCCGCGGAACCCGCGCGCTGCCGTGCGTTGCCGGCGCCGCTCCGCGATGAGGGCGAAGTTCACGAGCGTGTACAGAATGAGGAACAAGATCCCCGCGGTCGCGGCGAGCCCCTCGATCGACAGCGGGAGGAGGAACAGGAGCCCGACCCCGCCGCCCGCGAGCTGCGCGACGACGGGGGCGTGGGTCCTCTCCCCGATCCTTCCGAGCGACTTCGGGAGGCTTCCGTCCCGCGCCATCGTGAAGACGGCCCGCGTGGCGGACCCCAGGTTTGAGTCGAGGGCGGTCGTCATCGCGAACACCGCGGCCACGAGGAACAGGAGGACGGGCCATCCCGTCGCGCCCGCGATCGAGCTCGCCGCGAAGAACGAGCCCAGCTCCGGCTCGCGGAGGTCCCTGGGTCCCTGGGCGAGGCAATCCCAGGCCGTGGTGCACGTGGGGGTGTTCGTCGCGACGTTGCCGAGCGCGACGAGGTAGAACGTGAGGTACAGGACGACGGCGATCCCGAGGGCGATGAAGATTCCCGCCGGGACGGTGCGGTGCGGCGACTTCACCCGGTCGGCGGACTGGGCGATCGTCTCGAACCCCTGGAACGCGACGAAGAAGATCCCCGCCGCGAGGGTGATCCCGGCGACCGGACCCGGGGACAGCGGGGAGCCGAACTTCGCCGCGAGGTCGGGGACTCGCGTCAGCGCGACCGCGCCCACCCCGACGAAGAGGGCGACGAGGGTGATCTTGAGCGCGCCGACCCAGGGGAACCGTCGGATGCGCGCGTGGGGACGCGTCCGGGCCGCGACGAACGCGAGGAACACGACGGCCGCGAGGACCTTCTCGGACACGTTGTACGTGCCGCCCCCGAGGGGGATGCCGACGGGGATGCCGGGCACGCCCAATACCTCGTCGAGGAGGTAGTCCGCCAGGAGGCCGATCCCCGCCGCGGAGAGGGCGGCCGCCGCTAGGTGCCCCGCCCAGGAGAGCCAGCCGCTCACGAACCCGGTGGGCGGCGGGAGGGTCTCCCGCACCCACCCGTACCCGCCCCCCGCCGCGTTCGGGCGAGCCCCCGCGAGCTCCGCGTAGGCGAGGGAGTTCAGGAGGACGACGAACGCGGCCATCCCGATCCCGAGGATCGCGGCGACCCCGGCGACGCGGGCGACCGTGCCCGCCAGGACAAAGACCCCCGCACCCACCATCGCGCTCAGGCCGAGCACGACGACGTCGGGGAGCCCGAGGTCCGGGGTGACCTTGATCCGGACGGTGTCGGAGGGGCTCGGCTCCGCCATGGAGGCGGCACGATGGGCCCGCGGCTAAAGCCTTTCCGGGAAACCTATTTCCCGAAGGTGTTGCCCGCGATCGTCGTGGCGAGGCTCCGGAACAACTCCTCGACATTCTCCCCGGTCTTCGCCGAGCAGTGGAACCAGGGGGAGTCGAACCCCTCCGTCGCGAGCTTGATCTGCTCCTCCCCGAAGGCGGCCTGGTCCTTGAGGTCCCCCTTGTTCACGGCGAACACGACCGGGATCTCCCCGACGGTCCGGAACACGGACTCCACCCAGGAATCGAGGTCCTCGAGGGTCTCGTAGCGGGTCGTGTCGCACGTCGCGAGGATCCCCTGGGCCCCGTGGAAGTACGCCTCCCGCAGGAGCTCCCGGAAGCCCTTCGACCCCATGATGTCCCAAATCGTCATGTCCATGTGGACGGGCGTGCCATCCGGCATCGAGAAGCCCATCTCCTTCTTCGAGACCTTGGCGCCGAGGGTGACGATGTACCGGTCGTCGAACTCGTCGAGGACGAACCGCCGGATCAGGGACGTCTTGCCGACGGCGTGCTCGCCGACGAGGCAGATCTTCGCCTTCAGCCGACGCGGCTCGATCATCGCGGGCAGGCTCCCGAGGGTTCGAGAGTCAGAAGTCGGGCGCGCCCTCCACGGGTGAAACGCATTCGCTCGCGCATTCGGGTTCCGCCTAAAAAGCCTTTTCACCCCTCTGCCGTCGGATGAGAACCTCCGGTCCCCCTCGATAAATATGCTTTAAGGGGGAATATTATTACGCGCCATGTCCGCCCTCGACCTCGTGCGTCTCGTCGTCGGGGCGGCGTTCCTCGCTGCCGCGGCGGCCTCGGACTTGCGGGAGCGGAAGGTGAAGGACGGCCTCTGGATCGTGATGGCGACGCTGGCCATCGCGCTCTTCGCCGTCGACCTGTGGTCCCAGGGCGTCGACCCCGCGGTCGGCCTCGTCCTGGTCCCCGCGGCGGTCCTCGCCTTCGACCCGCTCGTCGGCCAATCGTTCCGGACGGAGGAGGGATGGCAGTTTCCCGTGGGCTCGATCGTCGCGTACCTGGTCGCCCTCGGTTCCGCGGCGTACGCGCTCGTGGACCTGCAGGCGGACGCGGCGGGCCTCTCGACGTTCCTGCGATACCTCACCGTTCCGGTGATGATGCTCGTCTTCCGCGGGATGTACGAGATCCACCTGCTGAAGGGCGGCGCGGACGCGAAGGCGATGATCGTGATCGCGGCCTTCGTCCCCGGCTACCCGGTGCTCCCGCCGCTCCCGATGATCGCCCTCGACCCGAGGCTGCAGGACGCGCTGCAGGTCCTGTTCCCCTTTTCCCTCCTGGTGCTTCTGGACGCCGCGCTCCTATTCGTCGCCGCGCCGATCGCGTTCCTCGCGTACAACGCGTCCCGGGGCCACGCGAAGCTCCCGATGGCCCTCGTGGGCTACAAGGTCCCCTTGGACCGGGTGCCGAGGCACGCGTGGTTCATGGACCAGATCCTCGACGGGGAGCACGTCCTGGTCTTCTTCCCGACGAAGAGGCAGGACCAGAGGGAGATCGCCCGCGGACTGCGGGGGGCGGGGCTGAAGGAGGCATGGGTCACGCCCCAGATTCCGTTCATGGTCCCCCTGACGGTCGGATACGTCCTCGCATTCCTCGTCGGGAACCCGCTGATGGGGCTCCTGCAGACGGCGATGCCCCGGCCCTGAGGGGCCAACGTACGGGTTCTTCCCATGGGTGCTGTCCCATGCGACCGCGGAATGCGGCGGCCGGCGCGCCTCGTTACGTATCACCCTCGATAACGGGCACCGAAGGGTTTTCCTGCCGTGCACCGACCCGCTCCGCTGCAGGGAGACGATGCTCCGCCGGGTGATCGAGCAGGTGTACCTCACGTACATGGGCGGGACCCCGCTCGTTACGCTGTCCCGATCGCGGATCGACGGGGACCCGGAGATCATCGCAGCGATGTTCACCGCCGTCCAGAACTTCATGGACGACTCGTTCCACTCGATCGGCGTGGGCGAGGTGAGGAGCATGGAGAGGGGGAGGCGCCACCACATCGCCTTCGGTCGAGGGAGGCACGCGCTCCTCTACGTGGTGTACCGGGGGCGGGAGTCGAACCGCCTCGAGCGGCAGGTCCAGCACGTCGTCGGAGAGATCGAGGGGCGGTACGCGAGGGAGCTGGACGGCTGGAACGGGGACATGGAACGGGTTGCGGCGATGCGGGGGTTCCTCGAGAAGTGGTTCGGGATGCGCGAAGCGCCAGACCCGGGGCCCGCCGGTCGGCAGGCGAACACCCCGCCGGTCCCGCCCCCTTCCGGGTCGAGACCGGACGCCCCGAAATCCTGATATACGCCCGCCCTTCTCCTCGTCCCAGCAGTGGTTTGACGGCCAAAGCGGCGGGGATACACCCGGTCCCATCCCGAACCCGGAAGTTAAGCCCGCCCACGTTCCCTGCGGTACTGCAGTGCGCGAGCCTGCGGGAAGCCTGCCCTCCTTCGAGGAGGGCTGGTGCCGGCGACCTAGGTACGCTAGTCGCCTATCCTTGTGGTAGGCGGCGAAACGTGCCGCTCTAACGGCCGCCGATGCCTGGAACGCCGTCAGCCACTGTACCTCTATTCCTTCCTTCGGCGGAGACGCCGCATCCCTAGGAACACGAGGGGCACGACGGCGACCAGCGCAAAGTCGGTGAACTCCGGGATCGTCGTCGTCCACGAGGACCGGCTCTCTTCGAGCTTCCACCCGTTCTGCGTCGTGTAGTTCAGGTACACCCAGTTCACGAGCACGCTGGACGTCGGGTTCAGGTTCACCTTCACCGTGATCGTGAAGCTGTGGGCTCCAGGAGCGACGTTCGTGAAGTGCCAGCGGTAGACCTGCCCAGAGAAGCTCGTCGGGGGGATGCTCGACGTCTGGTACGTGACGTCGGCGGGGAGGGTGTCGTTGATCCACACGTGCTGCGCGCTCGCGAACCCCGTGTTGTTGTAGAAGATTGTGTACACGATCGTGTCCCCGGGCACCGCGACCTTCTTGTCCGCAATCTTGGCGATCGTAATCACGGGTCGCCACACGGTGACGTTCCGCCAGGCCGTGGAGCCCGCCATCTTGCGGTTCAGCTGGTCCGTGTACTCCAGGACCGCCTTGTTCACAAGGCTGACGCCGTTTCCCGTCCCGTCGTTCACCCGCACGGTCACGATGAACGAGTTGAACGTGTTCGGCCCGACGTTCGCGAAGTGCCAGAAGTACGTCTGACCGGAGCTCCCCGTCGGCGCCACGCCCGAGCTCTGGAACGTGACCTGCGCCGGCAGCGTGTCGTTCACCCACACGTGGTTCGCGCGGCCGGTGTCCGTGTTGTTATAGTAGATCGTGTACGTGATGAGGTCGCCAGGCGCGGCGGTGGCCTTGTTCGCGGTCTTCGCGACCGCGATCGTCGGCCGGTGGCGGTCGTTGGGCCCGCCCTTCGACGGGAACGCGGACACGTAGAAGTCCGAGGCGTCGTTGTCGCTGTCCATTGGCTTGCCCGTCGTCGGGTTCTTGAAGCGGGCCCAGGTGTTCCCGCTCCCGCTGGGCTGGTACGATGTGACGTCCACGACCCGGCCCGCGGAGTCGACGATCCGGATCGTCGTCTGCCCGTTCGGGAGGCTGTTCCCGGGGAGGTCGATGGCGCGGTACTCGGAGCCCGAGCCCCAGGCGCCGATGGAGCCGGAGAACGTGTAGATCGGCTCCCACTTGTTCCCCTTCTGCCGCTGGAGCACCCAGCCGGAGATGCCGATCCAGCTCGACGTCGGGTTCGCGAGCTCGATCCACTCCGGGTTCGGCTGGGGCGACACCTCGTTGATCACGACGTTGTCCCCCGCGGGGCTCCGGGTCCCGGGCGGCGGCGCGGGCGAGCGGCCCGGGGGCACGGGCACGCCGAAGTCGTAGCTCAGCCGCCAGTCCGTCGCGTAGTACAGGGTGCGGTAGGAGGCAGAGAGGTTCAGGATCGCGTTCGGCGCCGCGACCTCGAGGCGCGTGGCGTCCACCGCGGCTGGGACCGAGGCGACGGGGTCCCACGGGATCCCCGCGCGGCGGACGTACCCGAACAGTTCGCTCGAGAGGACCGTCCCGTGCCGGCCCACGACGACGATCGCCCAGTCGAGCCCGTACGTCGTCGGTCCGGTCGTCACGATGAGCCCCGTCGCGGTACTGTTGTCCGCGTCCAGGTAGACGATCGCGCTGTCCACCCCGTCGAGCTTCTGGGGGGCGATCGGCCCGATGTAGCGCTGGACGATGCGTCCCGCGTAGGCGACCGGGTACCAGGCGGGGATCGTTGTGTTGAGCCACAGGTCCTGCCCGTTCGGCCAGTCCGTCACGCCGTCTTGGTCGACGTCGTGGCTCGTGTTCGCGTCCCACGTGCCATCGTTGTTGAAGTCGAAGGCGAGCCCGGGTCCGAGGTTCAGCTCGACCGAATCGGGGACGGAGTCGAGGTCGCTGTCCGTCGCCGGCGTCACGAGCCGCTCCCGCAGGTTCGGGACGTCAATGCCCCCGAGCATCGTGCCGTCCACGCGCAGATAGAACGAGGCGTTCGACCCGAGGAACGAGCCGACTTCCGTCAGGTCGACGTTCGCGTTCGCGAGGGCGGACACGCCGCCACGGTTCGCGACATCGCCAACGGGGTCGGCCGTCCGCGGGACTGCGGACCAGTCCCCGAACGCACCGTCCACCGTGGGCTCCGGCGCCGTGGCGATGTACGAGAGGGTCAGGTCGGCGGAGGATACGGCGACCACGGCCGCCGCGTCGACGTTCCCCAGGGCGACGCCGAACGTCTCGTTCGCGGGGAGGACGGACAGGGTTGCGGTGACGAACAGGGTCGTCGCCGCGTTCAGGGAGAGGGAGAGCGGGAAGGAGGCGGCACGGCCCGCGGGAGCCGCGGTCCCCTCGAGCGCGTCCACGGGGCCCAGGACCCCGTCGCCGTTGTCCCGGTAGAGGGACAGGGTCACGGCGGCGTCCGGGAGGGATCCGCGGGTCGTGACGTTCACGAAGGACACCGCCACGGGTGGGCCCGCGGGGGACAGGTCGAGCCGCAGTACGGCGACCTCGCCAAGGGTCGAGATCACGGCGGGGGCGATCGCGGTCTCGGCGACCCCGAGGGCGGGCTCCCCCGGCTCGACGACCGCGTCCGTCGCGTCCCCGCGTCCAAGGGCGTCCACGGTCGCGAGGGCGATTCGGGCGTTGGGGTAGGTAGGAGCGTTGATTCCAAGGGAGAACTCGACCTCCGTCTGGGAGGCCGCCGCGGGCACGGGCTCGACGTAATCGAAGCCGAACCAGTCCGTCCGGTTCGACGCCGAGTTCCACCGGTATAGCGGGGTCTCGTGCACGACGCCGTCCCAGCCGACGAGTTCGACAGCGTAGTCGGCGCCGACTCGACCTGCGTCGTACCCCGTGGAATTCTTGCCGTCTGCGTCGATCAGGGCGACGAGGACGTCCGCAGTGCCGTTCGCGCCGCGGAAGGCGGTGCCGAGGACGCGGGCGTATGCATACAGCCCCATGTCCGAGGTCGCGACCTTGTACCCGACGAGGTCCACGTCCGGGTTACCGGGCGCGTCCCCGATCGGGTCCGTGAACAGGACCGCCTCGCGGGCCCAGTCCCCGAAGGAGCCGTCGATCACGATGCCCCGCGCCTGGGGCGGGGCCGCGAGCATGGAGGCGACGATCGGCGCCAGGATCATGATCAGGACGACGGAGGCGATGCCGACGACGGAGCGGGCCCACTCCCGGCGAGCGCGCGGGAACGCCGTCGGGATCCGGCCCCGACGTCCGTTCGTGAAGCCGTTCCCGTTCACGAGTCCGTTCGTGCGCCCTTCGCCGCGGGCCAGACCGGACATCAGCCCGTTCACGCGGCCCAGCCCGTTCGTCAGGCCGTTCGTCGCGTCGCTCCCGTTCGTCATGCCGTTCGTCCGTCCCCTCGACCCGTTCGTCCGGCCCCGCCGTCCGTTCGTGAGCCCGTTCGTGCGGCCGTTCGTGCGGCCCGTCCCGGTGGCCCCGTTCGTCGGTGCGGTGCGGGGGCCGCGCGTCTGGAGCCCCGTCAGGGCCTCGCGGCCGAACTGCCGCTCGGCGACCTCGAGGTCGGCGCCCCGCTGGAAGCAGGCTTCCGCGTCGTCCCGGCGGCCGAGCCGGAGGAGGAGCTCCCCCTTCGTCTGCCAGGCGACCCGAAGTCCCGAGTCCATCGCGAGCAGCCGGTCGTAGTATGCCAGGGCGCGGCGGATCGACGCCGCCTCCGCGGACGTCACGGCGGGGGTCTCGGGTTCCCGAGGGGCCTCCGCGACATCCGCCTCAAGATCTTCGAGCGAAATCTCCTCTTCCGGCGCCGGCTCGACCTCTTGAGGCCGCTCGGCGGGTTGGGTCCGTGGCGCGGGTTCCTCCTCCGTGCGGGAAGGCGCGAGCGTCGCCGCCTCCCGCCGCATCTCGTCGGCGATGCGCGCGGCCTCGGGCTCCGCGACCCACCTCGAGGGCAACGGCGTTCGGTCGGTGGGCCCGAGGGCCTCGAGGATCTCGGACCGGTACAACGAGTCCTGTGCGGGGTCCAGCTGGCCCGCGCGATCGAACGCCTCGACGGCCTCGCGGCCGCGGCCCAGCGTGATCAGGATGCGCCCCTTCCGGACCCAGCCGCGGACGAGGCTCGGGTCCGCCTCCAGGAGCCGTTCGTACTCGCGGAGCTCGTCCTCGAGCGTCCTCGGGGCGGGGGGCGCGGGCGCTGCGGGCGCCTCCTCCTCGGCGGCGCGCTGCCAGCGGGTGAGGAAGTCCTTCGAGACCCCCTTGTCCTTGCGCGCGAGTCCGGGGACCTTCTCCTCGGCGGCCACGCCCTTCCCGCAAATCGTGCACCGGGCCGCGCCCCTCCCGAGGAACGCCCCGCAGTGCGGACAGAGGAACAGGTCCGTCTCCGTGACGGGCGACGTGTCGACCGCGGGGAGCTCCTCGAGCCTCTCGGGAAGGTACTCCGCGCCGCACATCCCACAGGCGGTCTTCCCGGGGTGCAGGAACGCGCCGCAGCGGGTGCAGATCTTCGCCTCGCCGTTGCGGGCCTGGAGGAGTTCCTCGACCGGAGACCCGCCCTCGGGCGCGGACTCCTCGCCCTCGTCGAACACGACCCCGCAGAACGGGCACGCGCTCGCGCCCTTGCCGACGAAGGAGCCGCACTCCGGGCACAGGTACAGTCCCGGCTCGTCGCGGTACCATGCGGAATCCGACGTCGAGGCGGTGTGGACGAGCTCGAGGACCCGCAGCGCGACCTCCTCGGTCATCCCCGTGACCTCCGCGAGGTCCTTCGGACTCGCGCCTCTGAGGAGCTCGGGGTCCGGGTACCGCTCCGCGACGCGCTTCGCGAGGTCCGCGGTGACGCCCGGGATCAACCGGAGCCAGGAGAGGTAGGACTCGTCCATTTCAACCGTCAGGCTACGACGTTCGGACTCGCCCTATTAAGGGGTTCTCGTCCCCCGGCCTGCACTCCTCTCCAATTCGTTGACACGTCTAGGACGATGTCCGCTACATGAGCAGTGCGGAATACGGCTCGAGGGAGAGCTCGAGGGTCGCCTTCCCGGCCCCGCGGCCGAACCGGACCTGGAGCTCCGTGTCCGTCCGGCGTAGGATCATCGGTGCCTCCCCCTCCATCTTCAGCCGCCGCACGAGGCTCTCGCAGAACTGTTTGCGGCGCGCACGGGTCCCGTCCCGCCGGGCCTCGAGGGCGCGAGATGGATACACGCGGACGAACCGCCCGTCCGCCACGCGAGAGACCAAGCCGAGGGACTCGAAGGAGTCCAGGAGGTCCGCGACCGCCTGGCGGGACATCTTCGCGGTCTCCGCGAGTTCGCCGATGGTGAGTCCGGTGTTCGCGTACGCGATGGCGAGCACGCGACGGGTCGCGGCCGCACCGAGGGCCTCGAAAAGCGGCGCGTCCTCCCGCGGGACGAGATCCGCGGGAAGGAAGCTCGACCCTGCGGGTATGAGGTACTCCGAGGCGGCGAGCCTCTGGGCGTGGAAGCGGACCGTGGCCGGCGAGACGCCGAGGGCCCTCGCGACCTCGCCGATCGCCCCGCAGGGATGGAGGCAGAGGTACTGGAGCACCCGCCGTCGATGGAGGTTCCCGAGGACGCTCTCCTTGGAGATGGCCAGCGGGCCTTCCTCCTTCTTGATCGCCGAGAGGAGGGCCCTCCCCATCCGCTTCGCCATGGCTAGCCCGTGCCGTACTCGTTCCGGATCAGGTCGAGGAGCTGGTCCGGCTTCAAGTCGCGGAAGTCCTCGTCCGTGAGCCCGTCCAGCATCTTCTCGAGTCGCTCCGCGACGGGCTTCGGGAGGTCCGGCCGCTGAAGAAGCTGGCGGATGATCACCGGGATGCGCGTCGTCGTGACGCGGCGGTACTCGCCGGGTTCGACGATGAGCCCGAGGCCCCGCACGATGTGGTACGGATGCGCGAGCTGGCTGTGCCGGCTTGAGCGGGCCTTCACGATCTTCATCTCCCGCGTGACGTTCGCGCCGTCGCTCCTGTACCGGAGGTGGATCACGCAGTCCGCGAGGTACATCGGGATCACGGTCTCCGGCGTCGTGAGGTCGCCCGCGCCGTGCTCCTCGAGCGTGCAGAGGACGGTGCCGACCTTGCGGGTCTCCTTGAGCATGAACCCGATGAGCTCCCGCTGCTCGTACGGGTCCTTCGTGGACCACATCACGGGGGTCAGCGGGTCGACCGCGATGCGCGCGTTCGCGCCCTGCCACTCCGCGACGAACGCGGGGAGCTCCTTGCGGATGAAGTTCCCGAACTCCCGTCCGCTCGCGTCGATGAACACGAGGAGCTCGTCGTCGAGGTAGTCGAGGATGTCCGACCATCCCATCTCCACGGCCTCCCGGATGATCTGCTCCTTGTTCTCGTCGAGGGACACGAAGATCCCCTCCTGGCCGTCGTGGAGGCCCCGTCGGATGTACTGGGTCGCGAACGTCGTCTTCCCCGCCCCGGAACGGCCGATGACGACGGAGGTGGAGCTCTCGTTGAAGCCGCCGTCGAGGAGGGGGTTGAGGCCGAAGATGCCGCTCTTGATCTTCTTCAACGCCGCACGATTCGGCGCACGATATTAAAGGATATTCCTGTGGGCATCCCGGGACAGAATCACGGGCATGTCAGGCGTGCTGCGGCGCCCGCGCGAGGATCGCGGTGAGGTCGTGGTCCCCGAGTCCCCGCCCGAGGACGCCATCGCGGCGGGCCACAGGCCGGCCGTTCTCGAAGAGCACGAGGGTGGGGACGACCTCGACTTTGTACTCGTCCCAGAGCGGGTTCTCCCAGTCGTCGATGTAAACCATCGCGCAGCGGAGGTCCGCCTTCGCCGCGGCCTCCACGAACTTCGGCTTGAAGCGGCGACAGAACGGGCACCAGGAGGTCGTGAACATCACGACCGTCGGCTCCGGGGATCCCTCGACCTCGCGGCGGAAGTCCGGGACCGTCGAGATCTCCAGGGGCCGCGCCATGGAAGAATCCAACCCGGCCACGCCTAAAACGTTGCGCATCGTGGACGAGATGAGGCCGGCCCCTCCGCGACCTGTCGAAATGCGAGGCGGCACGTGCCGGCGCGCGGGAAACTATTTTACACAATTCGGGTCATGATGGGCGCCGTCCCCCACGGATTCTGATGGGAAGCCGATGCCGTACCCTGTGTCCTCCGAGGAGATTCGCCGCTACTTCGCGACCCTCGAGGCGGGCGCCGACGAGGCGTACCGGGTCGCGGCGGAGGCCCGACGCAAGGGGTTCGACCCGTCGTTGGAGGTCGAGATCCCGAAGACGGAGGACCTGGCTTCCCGGGTCGAGAATCTCCTTCGGGAGTATCACGTGGAGGGCGTCGCCCGTCGGATCCGAGAGCTGAGCGTCGACCACGACCGGGAGGAGACCGCGATCCTCGTCGCGAAGGAGATCGCGCGGCGGCCCGCCGCGACGAAGGAGGAGGCGATCGACCGGGCGGTCCGTGTGGGCCTCGCCGTCCTCACGGAGGGGATCCTCGTCGCCCCCCTCGAGGGGCTCGCGGAGGTCCGCGTGAAGCGGAACCCGGACGGGTCGAACTACGTGGACCTCTCGTACGCGGGTCCGATCCGATCCGCCGGCGGGACGGGCCAGGCCCTGAGCGTCCTCATCGCGGACATCGTGCGCCGCGACCTCGGGGTCGGCCGGTACCAGCCCACCCGCCAGGAGGTGGAGCGGTTCAAGGAGGAGATCCCGCTCTACAAGCAGGTCCAGCACCTCCAGTACACGCCGAGCGACGAGGAGATCGCGCTCATTGCGGGGAACTGTCCCGTCGCGATCAACGGGGAGGGGACGGAGGACGTGGAGATCAGCGGGTACCGGGACCTCCCGCGGCTCGAGACGAACCGGCTCCGTGGCGGGGCCTGCCTCGTGATCGCGGACGGGCTTTGCCTGAAGGCGCCGAAAATCCAGAAGCACGTTCGTCGCCTGAAGATCGACGGCTGGGAGTTCGTCCACACGTACCTGGAGGCGAAGGGCGGGACCGTCGGGGACCAGGGGAGCGGGGCCGTGCTCGAACCGAGCGAGACCTTCATCGAGAACATCGTCGCCGGCCGGCCTGTCCTCTGCCACGCGAGCCGGCCCGGCGGCCTGCGGCTCCGCTATGGGAAGAGCCGGGCGAACGGCCTCGCCTCGCTGAGCCTCCACCCCGCGACGATGATCGTCCTCGACGAGTTCATCGCGGTGGGCACGCAGATCAAGACGGAGCGACCCGGCAAGGCGGGCGCGGTGACGCCGTGCGACTCGATCGAGGGCCCCCTCGTCGTGCTCGAGACCGGCGACTTCGTCGCGCTCGCGACCGAGGCGGCGGCCCGCGAGGCCCGGCCGAGGATCAAGCGGATCGCGGACCTGGGGGAGATCCTCGTCCCGTACGGCGAGTTCCTGGAGAACAACCACCCGCTCGTCCCGGGGGCGTTCTCGATTGAGTGGTACCGCGAGGAGCTCCGGGCGGCGGCGGGCGAGCTCCCGGCGGACTGGGAGGCCCCCTCGTGGGAGCGGGCCCTGGAGCTCTCCCGGGAGCACCGGGTGCCCCTGCACCCGCGGTACAACCTGTTCTGGCACGACTTCGATGTCGCGGCCCTCGAGCGGTTGCGGGAGGCGGTCCTCCGCGGGGGCCGCGTGGAAGGGACGACGGTCGTCGTGCCGTTCGACGCGACGATCCAGGAGCCCCTCGTGGAGCTCGGGGCGACCCACCGCCTCCGCGGGACCGAGCTCGTGGTCGAGCTCCACGGCTTCGCCCTCTTGAGCGGGCTAGGAATCGAGCGGACCCCCGACGGGCTCCGCCCACGGCCACCTGTGGCCGCCTTGAACGGGCTCGATTTTGCGGCGAAGAACACCGGGGTCCCGATGAAGGCACGCGGTCCCACCCGGATCGGGGCCCGGATGGGGCGTCCCGAGAAGGCGGCCCCCCGGGAGATGTCCCCGCCGCCCCACGCCCTCTTCCCGATCGGATCCGCGGGCGGGATGCAGCGACTCGTGAACGAGGCCGTCACGAAGGAGGAGGTGGAGGTCGAGATCGGCCTGCGGGTATGCCCCTCCTGCCGCGCCCGGTGGTTCCTCCCTCGGTGCCCGAAGTGCGGCGCGCACACGGAAGCCCGGATGCGCCCGATGCGGCAGAAGATCCCGCTGCGGGAGGTCCTGGACGACGCGATGGCCCGCGTCGGCATGGCCGCGATCCCCGCGGGCGTGAAGGCCGTGCAGGGGATGATCTCCCGCTCGAAGACCCCAGAGCCTCTCGAGAAAGGGCTCCTCCGGGCGAAGCACGGGCTCCATGTGTTCAAGGACGGTACGACGCGGTTCGACATGACGAACCTC
The DNA here is from genome assembly GCA_005878955.1 of Methanobacteriota archaeon. Classification (GTDB taxonomy): domain Archaea; phylum Thermoplasmatota; class Thermoplasmata; order RBG-16-68-12; family RBG-16-68-12; genus EA-19. The sequence goes on along the minus strand of VBMI01000095.1, from coordinate 8,968 downwards.
GTGCTGACCCACTTCCGTCCGGAGGAGATCCGGCTTTCCGTGGAGCAGGCCCGCGGCCTCGGGTACACGGAGGACGTCGGCGGCCGGCCGATCGAGGACCCCAAGCAGCTCATCGAGCTCCGGCCGCAGGACGTCGTGATCCCGGAGGAAGCGGGCGACTTCCTCGCGAGGGTCGCCCAGTTCGTGGATGAGCTCCTCGTCCGGGTGTACGGCCTGCCGCCGTTCTACAACGTCACGGGCCGCGCGGGCCTGATCGGCCAGCTCGTCGTGACCCTCGCCCCGCACACCTCCGGGGGCGTCCTCGGCCGTATCGTCGGGTTCACGAGGGCGCGCGCGTGGTTCAACCACCCGTACATGGTCGCCGCGCGTCGCCGGAACGCGGACGGGGACGAGGACTCCGTGATCCTCCTCCTGGACTGCCTCGTGAACTTCAGCCGCTCCTTCCTGCCGGAAAAGCGGGGCGGGCTGATGGACGCGCCCCTCGTCCTGACGACCCGCATCGACCCGAACGAGATCGACAAGGAGGCCCACAACCTCGACGTGATGTCCCGCTACCCGCTCGAGTTCTACCGCGCGACGGAGCGGTTCGCCCACCCGCGGGAGGTGGAGGGCACGATGGACCTCGTGAGCCGCCGGATCGGCACCGTCCTCCAGTACGAGGGGTTCGGGTCCACCCACGCGGTGGACTCGATCGAGGCGGGCCCGCTGATGTCCGCGTACGTGCGCGGGTCCATGGAGGAGAAGATGGACGCGCAGCTCGGCCTCGCCCTGAAGATCCGGGCCGTGGACACGAACGATGTCGTCTCCCGCATCGTCGTCCACCACTTCCTCCCCGACCTCATCGGGAACCTGAAGCGGTTCTCGCTCCAGTCGTTCCGGTGCACGCGGTGCAGCGCGAAGTACCGCCGGATGCCGTTGCGGGGGAAGTGCTCCGCGATCCTCGGGAGGAAGGAGTGCGGCGGCGATCTCACCCTCACGGTCCACGAGGGCTCCGTGAAGAAGTACCTGGAGATCACGAAGCGGATCACCCAGGAGTACCCCGTCTCCCCGTATCTCCTGCAGCGGATCGCGCTGATCGAGGGCGCGATCGCGTCCTTGTTCACGAGCGACAAAGCGCAGGACCTGAAGCTGGACGATTTCCTCTAGGCGGATGAGGGCGCGCCCGCCTCCGCCCGGCGGAGGACGACGCCCCCGGCGAAGCCCACGAGGATCCCGGCGGCGATGAGGAGGACCCCACCCCACGGGGGTTGCGAGGGTGTCCCGAAGAGGAAGTCGTACAGGACCTTCAGCACCCCCGTGAGCTCGAAGGGCGCGGGCCGCAGGCCGAGGGGCTGCGCGATGATCGCGTTGATCATCCCCCAGAGCCACCCGAAGAGGGTGTCCGCCTGCACAGTCCAGACGATCGCGACCGCGAAACCCGCGGCGAGCAGCGTGAGGGCGAGCTTCATCACGCCGGGGATGCGGACGACGAACCCGCAGGCGGGACACACGGACCCGTATCCCTCTGGGAGCTCCGTCGCGCAGCGGGGACAGACTGCCATCGACGGAGCGTACACGCCGACCGCTCAAAACCCTTTGGAACAGGCACGGTGTGCCGTGCTACCACGGATTCCGAAACGTTCTTTGCGCGTCCCGCCGTTTCGAGCGAAGAGATGTTCGCCTCCCGGGCGACGCACGTCGAACTCTCCGGGATCCGGAAGATGTTCGAGGCCGCGCCCCCCGGAGCGATTAACCTCGGGCTCGGCGAGCCCGACTTCCAGCCGCCTGCGCACATCCTGGACGCCCTGGAGCACGCAGTCCGGACGGGGATGAACAAGTACGGCCCCACGGGCGGGCTCCCCGAGCTCCGGGCCGCCGTCGCGGAGCGTCTGTCGAAGTATGCGCCGGTAAAACCGGACCAGGTCCTGATCACGACGGGGGCGACGGAGGGCCTGGCCTCCGCGATGCAGACCCTCGTCGACCGCGGGGACGAGGTCCTCACCCCGGACCCGGGGTTCGTCCTGTTCGCCCCGCACATCACGCTCGCGAACGGGACGCCGGTGTTCTACCGGGTCCGGAAGGAGGACGAGTTCCAGCCCCGGATCGAGGAGCTGAACGAGCTCGTGACGTCGAAGACGAAGGCGATCATCGTGAACTCGCCCGCGAACCCGACGGGCGGGGTCCTCGACCGCAACGCGATCAAGGAAATCGTCGCCCTCGCGGAGGACAACGACCTCCTGATCATCTCGGACGAGGTGTACGAGCCGTTCGTGTACGAGGGGCGCCACGAGACGTTCCTCGGGCGGTACGACAAGGTCGTCTACGTGAACTCCTTCTCGAAGATCTTCTCGATGACCGGCTGGCGGCTCGGATACGTCGCCGCGCCGCCCGAGATCATCAAGAACCTCGCGAAGATCAGCTACTACCTCATCGCGTGCCCGCCCACCCCCACCCAGGTCGCCGTGCTCGCGGGGCTCCGGGGCCCACAGGACTTCGTCACGAAGATGGTGAACGAGTTCGGCAAGCGGCGGGAGATTGTCGTGGACGCGCTGAACCGGATCAAGGGACTCGATTGCCCCTGGCCGAAGGGGGCGTTCTATGTGTTCCCGAGTTTTGACTTCGACCTGACCTCCGAGGCACTCGCGATGAAGATCCTCGCGGCGGGGGTCATCTGCACTCCGGGCTCCGCGTTCGGGCCGGGCGGCGAGGGGCACCTTCGGCTCTCCTACGCGAACTCACGCGAGAACCTGGTGAAGGGGATCGGGCTCCTCGCCGGGGTCGCGGAATCCCTGGCGTGAGGTCCGTTCCTATCGAGGACAACAACCTTTTCTACGGCCGGCCCATCGCCCGCGGGATGCGGAAGTCCACCGCGTCCTCCCTCCTCGCGGTCATCGTCCTCGGCCTGACGCTCCGCCTCTCCCCGCTCACCCGCTTCGTGTATTTCGGAAGCGACGTCGGCGAGTACTACCGCATCTCCCGGGGACTCCTCGCCACGGGCCAAGTCGCCCTCCCGTACCCGGGATGGGGGGCCACGTACCCGTACTTCCCCGGGATGTTCTTCCTCGTCGCCGGCACATCGCTCGGCGGGCTCGAACTCAGCGGGTCCCTCGACCTCGTCGTCCCGGCGCTCGCCGCGCTGATCCCCGCGATCGTGTTCCTCCTCGCGGCCCGGCTGGTCCATGAGGACCGCGCCGCGCTCCTCGCGGCGGCCGTCGTCGCCGTGGCGATGCCCCACGCGTTCCAGACTGCCCACGCGATCCCTGCGACGGTCGGCGAGTTCCTCGCGGTCGCGGCGCTTCTCCTGTGGCTCCGGCTCCCGCGGGACCCGAGGACGTGGGGGCTCCTCGTCCCCCTCACCCTCGCTCTCATCGTCACCCATCACCTGAGCGCGTACATCCTTCTCGTGATGCTGCTCATCGGCCTGGTGCTCCGGAGCCTCATGCGGTCCGACGCGGAGCCCGGGGTGCGCGCGCAGATCGCGTACGTCGGCTTCCTCGCCGTGGGATCCCTCGCGTTCTGGCTCGGGTATGCGAAGACGTTCCGGACATCGATCCTCATGGACGTCGACGTGGAACCGTGGTGGCTCCCGCTCGCCGCCTTCCCGATCCTCGTCGGGGTCCTCGCGGGCGCCGTTCTCATCCGAAGGAGGCTCTCCTGGAGATACCGCCCCCCGTACCCCACCCTGCGCCATGCCCTCGGCGGGTACGCCGTCGCGCTCGGCGCGATCTACGCCATCCTCGGGAGCGCGGTCGTCTTCCGGATCCTCGGCACCGCGATCCGTCTCTCGCCCGACGTCCTCTGGTACTTCTTCCCGTTCTTCGCGTTCCTCGCTTTGTGCGGGGCGGGACGGAAGCACTTGGATTTCGCACGCGGCGGTCTGGAGTCCGGGGGCTGGTTCCTCGGCCTGGTCCTCTCCGCAGCGTTCGGAGCCGTCGTCGCCCCGCGGGTGATCATCCCGTACCGCCACGTCGAGTACATGGTCGTGGCCCTGGCCCTCCCGGTCGGCTCGGGGTTCGCGCGCCTGCTCGATCTCGGGGACCTCGGCCGGCGGCGGCTCGCCGCCGCCGGTGTCGCCGGACTCCTCGTCGTGGGCACCGCCCTCTCCGCGTTTCCACCGACGGGGCTCCTTGTGAACTACGAGGAGGGCGCCCGGCCCGCGGCCCTCGACGTGTCGTACTGGGTGGGCGCGAACGCCGATGGACTCGTCGCGACGGACCACCGTGCCTCGACCCTCGTCTTCGGCTTCGGAGGCGCGGACGCGACGTGGGACACCGCCCCGCTCTCGATCGAGGCGCCGGACTTCGCCACCGCGCGGGCCGAGATGTGCCGCGTGGGCGCGCCGTCCGGAGACCGTCGGGTGGACTACGTCCTGATCGATGCGGACCTCGCCCGGGGTGTGCAGCTCTCCCCCTTCACCCCCGCGGTCCCCCTGTCCGAGCCCGCCCGCGCGAAGTTCTCGGACCCCCCGTATCAGAAGGTGTACGACAGCGGGTACGCGCAGGTGTACTTCGTGAACTGGGGTCTCTCCGGGGCCCCGTGCCCATGAACGTCGCGATCGTGCACGACTGGATGACGACCCTCGGGGGCGGGGAGAAGGTCGTGCTCACCCTCGCCCAGGCCCTCGGGGCGGAGATCGTGACGACGGAGGTCGATCCCTCCGTCGTACGCAACGCCGGGTTCGAGGGCGTGCGGATCCGGCCGATCGCGAGGCTTCCCCGGACGCAGCCGTTCCGGGCGATTGCCGCGACGAGGGCGTTCGCGCGGCTCGCGCTCCACGGCGTCGATCTCGTCGTGCTCTCCGGCAACTGGGCCGTCCACGCGGCCCCCAGGCACCGCCCGAACGTGTACTACTGCCACACGCCGACCCGCGTCTTCTACGACCTCCGCGAGACGTGGTTGCACAGCCTCCCGCCGCAAGAGCGCCCGTTCGCGCGCGCATGGACCCGGCTCCATCGGTCCTGGAACGAGCGCGCGCTCCCCTCGATCGACCGGATCGTCGCGAACAGCGAGAACGTCCGGGGCCGGGTCCGACGGTATTGGGGCCGGGAGAGCGTCGTCGTGAACCCCCCGGTCCCGACGGACCGATACCGGTTCGAATCCGTCGGCGACTTCTGGCTCGACGTGAGTCGACTCTCCCACGAGAAGTCGCTCGACCTCGCCGTCGAGGTGTTCCGCAGGCTTCCGCGGGAGCGGCTCCTCGTCGTGGGGGGCGCCCCGAGGGGCACGGACCGCGACGCGTTCATCCGGCGGCTTCGCCCGCCCGGGAACGTGGAGTTCCGGGACACGGTCCCCGAGAGCGAGCTCGCGGACCTGTACGCCCGATGCAAGGGGGTGCTCTCCACCTCGGTCGACGAGGACTTCGGGATGACCGCGGTCGAGGCGAACGCCTCGGGGAAGGTCGTCGTCGCCGCGGACGGCGGTGGATATCGGGAGACGCAGGTGGACGGCGTCACGGGGTTCCTCCTCCCGCCCCACGCGGATCGGTTCGCGAATCGCATCGCTTCCCTCTCCAGGGGGGACCTCGAGTCGCGGGCGCCGCGGTGTCGGGCCCAGGCCCGGAGGTTCGACGTCCGCGTCTTCGTCGAGAGGATGCGCGCGGAACTCGAGGCCGCCCGGGGCGGGTAGCGCCGCAGGGTTTTTGCCGTCGGGCCGGTACCCGCGGTCCGTGGACCCGCGCGCCGTGATCGTCATCCTGAACTGGAACGGGCGGGACTACATCCGGGGGTGCGTCCGGTCCGCCCTCGATCAGACGTACGGGAACTTCCGCGTGCTCGTCGTCGACAACGGGAGCACGGACGGGTCGAGGGAGACCGTCGCGGACGAATTCCCGGAGGCGGGCCTCCTCCCGCTTCCGGACAACCTCCACTTCGCCCGGGGGAGCAACGCGGGGTTCGAGGAGGCGCTCCGGGACCCGGAGTGCGCGTTCGTCGCCCCCCTCAACAACGACACCCGCGTGGACCCGGAGTGGCTCGCGTCCCTCGTCGCGTCTGCGCAGGACCCGCGGGTCGGGACCGTCGCATCGAAGATGGTGTTCATGGACCGCCCGGAGATTCTGAACTCCACGGGAATCGCGATCGCGCGGGACGGGAGCGGCCTCGACCGGGGCTGGAACCAGAGGGACGAGGGGCAGTTCGACACGGCGGTCGACGTGTTCGGACCTTCGGCAGGGGCGGCGCTGTACCGCCGCGAGGTCCTCGAGACCGTGGGCCTGTTCGACGCGGACTTCGTCGCGTACTACGAGGACCTCGATCTCGCGTGGCGGGCCCGGCTCGCGGGGTGGGAGGGCCGGTTTTCTCCGAGGGCGGTCGTGTTCCACAAGTACTCCGCGTCCACGTCGCCCCGGGCCCTCTGGAAGACGTACCAGGGGGAACGGAATCGGATCTGGAACCTGGTCCAGAACTACCCTCGGCGCCTCATCGCCACGGCGGTGCCGTGGAACGCCGGCAGGCTCGGGGCGGCCCTCCTGCGCCGTTCACGATCGCCTCGCCCCGCCTCCGGCCTCCAGGGCCCGTCCATGTCCGAGGTCGGCGCCGCGATGGCCCGCGCCCGCCTCGACGCGTATCGCGGGCTTCCCCGCGCGATCAGGAAGCGACGGCTCCGCGCGGCGTACCGAAAGGTCGGCGCGGGCATCGTCGCCGCGTGGCTCCGGCAGTACGGCGTCGGTTGGAGGGACCTCCCCGTTGACTGATCCTCGGGAGCCCCCGCCGTCCCCGGTGATCGATGCGGGCGAGGGCCGAACGACGCGCCGCGCGAACCGCGGCGCGGCGCTCCGGGAGATTCTGGGATCGGCCCTCACCCGGACCGCGGTGTACCTGATGGCGACGGAGGTCCTCGGTGGACTCCTGGGCCTCGTGTTCTGGGCCGCCGCCGCGCGGCTCGTCCCGAGTGACGCCGAGATCGGCCTCGGCGCGATCCTCATCGCGGGGGGAACGCTCCTCGCGATCTCCTCCACCCTCGGGTTCAACATCTCGCTCGTCCGATTCCTCCCGGAGCGGACCGGTTCGCCGGTCCGCCTGATCAATTCCAGCGTCACGATCGGGTCGGCGGTCGCGATCGTCCTCGCGCTCGCCTTCGGGCTCGGCGTGGGCCGGTGGTTTCCGGGGCTCGGGTTCCTCGCGACGGATCCGGGCCTGCTCGCCCTGTTCGCGTTCTTCGCCGCCGTGTGGACGATCTCGCTGCTGTTCGACGCTGCGTTCATCGGCCTGGGTCAGGCGCGGTACGTCCTCGTCCGGGCCGCGGTGTACAACACCCTGAAGATCCCGCTCCCCGCGCTCGTCGCCGCGGCCCTCGGCGCCCCGTTCGCCCTGCTCTTCGCGTGGGGGTTCGCCCTCCTCGTCTCGGACATCGCGACGGTCCTCGTCCTCCTCCCGCGCTCCGTGCCCGGGTACCGGCTGCGACCGACGATCGACCGCGCGGGCGTGTCCTCGATGGCCCGGTACAGTCTCGCGAACCACGCGACGAACCTCCTCGGCGTCGTCCCGGGGCTCGTGTTCCCCTTGCTCGTCGCGGCGGTCCTCGGTCCCCCGAGCGCGGGGTACTTCTACATCGCTTGGGTCCTCGCGAACTTTCTCTTCATCATTCCCGGGTCGGTCTTCACCAGCGTCCTCGCGGAGGGATCGCGGTGGCGGCCCGGGCTCCGCGGGACTGCGGTGGACGGCCTGTTCCTGTCGCTCGCGATTCTCGTCCCTGCGCTCGCCGGGGTCGTGCTCGCGGGCGCGTGGCTCCTCCAAGCCCTTAAGCCGACGTTCCTCGCGGCGACGTCGCTCCTCAACGTCCTCGCGGCGTCCTCCTTCTTCGTCGCGATCAACTCGCTGTACATTGCGGTCCTTCGCGTGGAGCGGCGGATGCGCGGCGTCGTCGGGCTGTACGCGGGGACGACCGTCGTCGCCCTAGCGCTTGCGGGACCGCTGATGCTCGGCGCCGGGCTTGTCGGCGCGGGCCTGGCGTTCGCCATCGCCCAGGGAGCGGGGGCCGGATACGCGGCGGTTGCGATGATCCGGGAGGGGCTCCTCCGTCGGGCCGTCTAGGGCTTCGGCGGGGACGGGAAGCAGATCGCGCAGTTGGGGTCGATGTCCGTGATTTTCTTGTGGTAGTCGCAGAACCGCGCGGTGTGCATGAGCCCGTCCGTGAACTCATCGATCCGGGCGACCTGTTCCGTCTGGGGCAGGCCCCCCGCGATGCTCCGGGCGAGGTCCTCGCAGAACCCCTTGATCTCGGGGAATCTGCGGATGAGCTCGTCGTCGAGGCCGCGGCTCTTCGTGTTGTAGTGGCTCACTGCGGCCTGCGTGATCCCGAGGGCGTGCGCGACCCGGACCTGCTTCATCCGGTGGACCACGAGCAGCTCGTGGGACAGCCGGGCCCGAATCGTCGGGAGAAGTTTCGCGGCGATGACCTCCGAAGGCTGCAACATCTCCTCGCTTCCCGACGGAAACGAAATACCCGTTCGGCAATATATAACGGTGTTGTCTTTCACCGCTTCGAGCGCGATTTTCATGGAGAGAGGGGGGCCTCGTGTCGCGGCGTGCGCGACGCGCTCCGTGCGTCGGAAAAGGTTATAAGGGCACTTCCTCTGTGTTGGAACCCCCACTCTCGGGTTCGAGCGCGATGACCGAATTATTGGAGGAGCTGGAGGTCAAACGGGAGCGCGAGAACGCCGAGGCGGAGCGTCACCGGCGTCGCCGAGACGAGCTCAACGACAAGACGCGGGAGTGGGTGAATCGCCGGGACGAGCTGAACGCGCAGGTCCGCGAGCTCGTGGAGCAGGCGATGGGCCATCGCCAGCGGCGGGACGAGCTGAACGGCGAGGTCAAGAAAGCGAAAGAAGAGCGGGACGTCTGGAACCGCAAGGTCAACGAACTGATCGACGTCACGAACGAGCTCAAACGGCGGAAGCTCCCGCGCGGGACGATCCCGCTGAGCCACCTGAAGCGGGAACTGAAGGACCTCGAGTTCAAGCAGATGACCTCGGTCCTCAAGCCGGAGAAGGAGC
>VBMI01000017.1 GCA_005878955.1 Methanobacteriota archaeon | reverse complement strand
CCGCACAGCCCGCGGAGAAACTTGCGGAGTAGCCGGACGGACCGAACTCGCCGACGGAGTACGCGCCCGCGTTCAACGCCACGCCCGTCCCGGGGGACTCCGCACCCGGGAAGCTCCCGGGGCTCGGGCTGCTGCCGAAGACGGTCATGGTGAAGTCGCTTGCTCCGGCGGTCCCGCCGTTGTTGTTGATCACGTGCTTGATGACGATCAGCTTCGGCTGGATGTCGTCGTTCGTGATCGTGCACGTCTTCGTCTCCCCGATTCCAATCGTCCCACCGCATCCGACCGCGGACGTCTGGAGGTAGCCGCTCGGACCGGATTCGGCCGCACTAAACGCGCCAGCGTTAATCGTGACCGAGGTCCCGCTCTCGCTCCCCGGGAAGGAAGACGGGCTGGGGTTGCTCCCCGAAACCGTCATCGTGAAGTCACTCGCAAGGGCCGTGCCGCCGTTGTCGTTGATCACATGCTTGATGACGATCAGGGTCGCTGCTTGGTCGTCATTCGTGACGGTGCACGTCTTCGTGTCTCCGACCGAGATGACCCCCGAGCAATCCGCTGAGAAACTCGCGCTGTAGCCCGCCGGGCCTGACTCGCCCACCAGATAGGATCCTGCGTTCAGGAACACGGTGGTCCCCGGCGACTCCGCGCCTGGGAACGAGCCGGGCGACGGGCTGGTTCCCGTGACCGTCATCGTAAAGGAGCCTGCGACCGCAGTCCCGCCGTTGTCGTTGATCACGTGCTTGATGACAATCAGCTTCGGCTGGTTGTCGTTGTTCGTAATCGTGCACGTCTTCGTCTGGCCCACGGCGATCGACCCGGTGCAGTCCGCGGAGAAGCTCGCGCTGTAGCCCGCGGGACCGGATTCGGACACGCTGTATGACCCTGCGTTGATCGCCACCGCGGTCCCAGGGCTCTCGGCCCCCGGGAAGGATCCCGGGCTGGGCGCGTTCCCCGTCACCGTCATCGTGAAGGCGCTCGCAACGGCGGTGCCGCCGTTGTCGTTGATCACATGCTTGATGACGATCAGGGTCGCACCTTGGTCGTCGTTCGTCACAGTGCAGGTCTTCGTCTGGGCGAGGGCGATCGTGCCCGCGCAGTCCGCGGAATAGCTCGCGGAATAGCCGGCCGGACCGGACTCCGAGACGACATACGCGCCTGCGTTCAGGGACACGGTCGTCCCGGGGGACTCCGCGCCGGGGAACGACCCGGGCGACGGGCTGCCTCCCGTGACGGTCATCGTGAAGTCGCTTGCTACGGCGGTCCCGCCGTTGTTGTTGACCACGTGCTTGATCACAATCAACGTGGCGCCGTTATCGTCGTTCGTCACCGTGCACGTCTTGGTCTCTCCCTGCGCGATCGTTCCCGAGCATCCGGAGGAGAAGCTTGATGTGTACCCGGACGGCCCTGTCTCACTGACGCTGTAGGACCCCGCGCTCAGGCCCACCGCCGTGCCCGGCGACTCCGCGCCAGGGAAGGACGAGGGGACGGGGTTCGTCGCGGTCACGGCGATCGTGAAGTCGCTCGCGAGGGCGGTCCCGCCGTTGTTGTTGATCACGTGCTTGATCACGATCAACGCGGAGGGGATCAGGGCGCTAATCTGGACGGACCGGTCTTGGCTTCCTCCGCCTCCATCGAGATCCACGATGCTCATGTGGAACGGAGCTCCGGAAATCGCCGCGGCCCCGTTCCCGGTTCCCCAGCCGCCGTCGGACGCCGCGACTCCGGCGGCAATGTGACCCGACCATGCGAAGAGAACCTTGCATCCCTGGCCGGAGCACCCGCTGAGGGTGAACGAGAACCCGAACTGTCGCTGGCTGTTCCCGCTCGAGAGGCCCGACTGGACGACGTTCGCGTCCATGGCGCCCCACGCGAAGGTCCCGCCCTCGACCCAGGCGGCCATCCGTCGACTGTTCGCGATGTCATTGATGTGCGCGGGGGTCGTCCCGCTCGCGCCGGTGAACGTGAAGACGTTGCCGCCGTTCGGCAAGGCCGGGTGGGTCGCATCCGGGCTCGCCACCTCTCCGGGGATGTCGGAGGGCGACAGGCTGACCGAGCCCAGTGTGCAGCTGATCCCGATCGCGCTCGCGCACGGGTTCGACTTCTGGGTGAGGTCGAAGATCGTCAACCGATCGACGGCGAACTTGCCCGCGTGGGTGAAGTCGTAGCCAAGCTCTAGCGTGTGCGAACCGCTGCTCAGACCCGTGAGGGTCAGGCGGTACGGGATACCGTCCGCCTCCCGGTACTGGGAGTTCTGGTTGTTCAGGTCCCCGTTCTGCCATTTCGGGGACGGGGTCCCCGTCCCGCACTTCACGTTGTAGTTGGCGAGGGAGCCGTTCGCGCACTGGTCGAGGTTGATCGCGGGGGCGTCCGTGAACGTCGTCGTCGCGGTGTTGACTCCGTCGGTCGCATCGACGACGTACACGCCGACGATGCCGTCGAGCTGGTACGAGGTCTCGAAGTCGCCAGTGAGATTCGATGTCGTCGTCCAGGAGTCGACCTGGCCGTTCGGCCGGGTGACGCTCACGCTCACCGCGCTGTCCCCGGCGAACCCGGAGCCGAAGATCGTCACGACCTCCTCCGGGTGGTAGTCGGCCTTGTCCGTCCAGATCGTGGCGTCCCCGGTGGCCCTTGCGAGGGGCGCGAGCGCGGAAGCGGCCATGGCGAACACGACCATCAGCAGGGCCAAGCGGGCGGGACCCGACCATGCATGAAGCGTCCGTAGTCCGACGGGCGATCCTCGCACCCGGGACTCGGCGGCACTGACGTTCCGAACGACTCGCCTAGCTAGTGATGTTTCGAAGCTCATTCTCCCCTCTCCCACTTCTGGCACGTGCTAGGCAAAAAGCCCCGCGAAGGACTCTCCCCAGACCCCGATGACAATTTACGAGGGCGGGTTAAGGACTCTTTGGAGCACTTTTTGACGGAGAACGCGGGCCAACTTCCGCTGACGGCGCAAGGGACCGAGCAGTTGACTCGTCTGTCGGCAGGGGCATCGACGCGGCCCCCCTGATCGAGGCCCCCGATCTCGCGAGACGACCGACGATGCCCCGGGCCGTCCGGCTGAGGACTTCGGCGGATTCCGACCGGGGCGCGACGAGGACGAGGACCCCGAGGGGCTCGACCTTCGTCGCCAGCATCCGGCACCGCTCCGTCTCGACCCACACCCGCTCCGGGCTCGGGCACCCGAGCGCTTCGCTCATCGTCTCGATCGATCCCACCATCGTCGCGGCCATCACGGAGACGACTTCCTGCGGAACACCGTCCCGTGTCCACGCGGCGAGGACCGTGCCCGTCCGCCGCATCAGGAGGGCGACCTCGATCCCTGCGTCCGGCTGGATCGTCGAAAAGATCGCGGGCCCTGCCCGCTCGAGCATCCCCTCCTTCGAAAACTCCGTAGTCTCGTTACTCCCCCGAGCTTTGGCCCCCGAGTAGCCCCGGCATGTGTGGTGCTACGATTTATAGCTAATCCCCGGGCCTCCACAACCTATAGACGAGACTCCAGACACGCTTCCGCAGGCGCTGCCGGTGCCTGTCGCGGTCCCGGGCGCACCCCTTCCCCGCCCGGCCGGGAAGCGTAAAATAGCGACGCCCGTATGGGGACGGAGCCCATGTTGGACATGAAGATCCTCCGGGAGCGCCCTGAGGTGATCCGGGAGAACCTGGAGCGGCGGGGGGACATCGACCGGCTCCCCCTCCTCGAGAATGCGGTCCGATGGGACCGCGAGTGGCGGGAGGGGGTCCAGGACCTGGATCGGCTCCGCCACCGGAGGAACGTGATCACGGGCGAGATCCGCGACCTCAAGTCTGCGGGACAAGACGCGGGCGCGAAGATCCGGGAGGCGGCGGACCTCCCCGCCCAGATCAAGGCCCTCGAGACCCGGGTGGACGAACTACAGCGGAGCTTGCGGGACGCGATGCTGCGGCTCCCGAACCTCCTCCACGAGAGCGTGCCGAAGGGCGCGACCGAGGCGGACAACATCGAGGTCCGCCGGTGGGGACGTGCCGCGGTCCCGCGGTTCGAACTCAAGGGGCACGGGGAGCTCGCGGAGGGCCTCGGGGTCGCGGACTTCGAGCGGGGACGGAGGGCCGCCGGCGCGGGCTTCGTGTACCTCCTTGGGGACCTCGCCCGCCTGGACATGGCCCTGCTTCGGTTCGGTGTCGACTTCCTCGTGAAGCGGGGGTTCACGCCCGTGCTGCCGCCCTTCGTTCTGCGGCGGTCCGCGTACGAGGGGATGGTCGACCTCACGGCCTTCCGGGACGTGATGTACAAGGTGGAGGGCGAGGACCTCTACCTGATCGCGACGAGTGAGCACCCGCTCGGAGCGATGTACATGGACGAGATCCTCGACGTGGACCGGCTGCCGGTGCGGCTGTGCGGGGCCGCGACCCAGTTCCGGAAGGAGATCGGGGCCCACGGGGTCGACACGAAGGGCCTGTTCCGGATGCACCAGTTCGACAAGGTCGAGCAGTTCGTGTTCTGCCGCCCGGAGGAGTCGTGGGCGGTCCACGAGGAACTCCAGAAGAACTCGGAGGGCTTCTACCGCGCGCTCCGGATCCCGTACCGCGTCGTCATCCTGTGCTCCGGGGACACGGGCAAGGTCGCCGCGAAGACGTACGACCTCGAGGCGTGGTTCCCCCGCCAGAACGCCTACCGGGAGGTCGGCTCGAACTCCAACTGCACGGACTACCAGGCCCGCCGGCTGAACATCCGCGCGGGGAAGATCGGGGGGGAGAAGGTCCTCGTCCACACCCTGAACAACACCCTCGTCGCCACGAGCCGGTGCATGGTCGCGATCCTCGAGAACTTCCAGCGTCGGGACGGCACGGTCGACGTCCCGAGGGTGCTGAGGCCGTACATGGGCGGGGTCTCCCGCATCGGGGCGGCGGCGCGACCCAAACCGAAGCGGAAGGCTCCCGCGCGGCGGCGAGCTTCGACTCGGACCCGCCAGCGGCGGTGAGCGGGAGCTTCGACCGCATCGCAACCGCACCACCCGAACGGGACTCGCTTCGAGGCGAACACAGAGCATCCGCCCCTGTACGTAGGGGCTATCCCCGCAGATCGCGTAGTGCTCCTGGAGATGTCCAAGCTCTCGAGCGTCCGGTCGCGCATCCATGTGTTCTTCATCCAGGAGACCGGGCGGACGAGGGCGTTCCCGCGGTTCGACGACGAGCTCCGGATCTATCTGGTTTCCTCCGCCGCGAGCCCCCGGGTCCCGCTATTCGGCGGGCAGCGAATTCCCCCGCCGCGCCCAGCGGACCGCGATTCCCCGCCGTTCCTCTCCCACCGGCCGGACCCCGCCTGACCCGAGGAATCCCGGCAGATTCCCCCGCAACGTTCATCCCCCCGACACCGCTCGTCCACGCGTGGCGGAGGCGATTGTCGTCCAAGGGATGCGGAAGCGGTTTGGCAAGACCGTGGCCGTGGACGGAATCGATCTTCGCGTCCCCGCGGGCGATGTCCTCGGCCTCGTCGGGCCGAACGGGGCGGGGAAGACGACCGCCCTCCGGTGCCTGTGCGGCCTCCTCCGGATGGACGGGGGGCAGGCGTGGATCGGCGGGCACGACGTCGTCGCGGACCCGATCCCTGCCCGCCGCGCACTGGCGTTCATCCCCGAGGTGCCGAGCCCCTTCCCGTTCCTGACACCGCGGGAGCACCTCGTGTTCGTCGCGCGCGCGTACGGGTTGGGGGACGGGTGGGAGGCACGCGCAGATCGGCTCCTCCGGGACCTTGATCTAGAGGAGAAGCGGGAGAGCCTCTCGATGGAGCTGTCGAAAGGGCAGAAGCAGAAGATCCACCTCGCGATGGCGATGCTCCGGGATTCGACGGTCCTCGTGCTTGACGAGCCCCTGATCGGGATCGACCCGAAGGGGGCCCACGCCCTGAAATCCTGGATCCGCGAGCGCGCCGCTGGGGGCGCGGGCGGAATCGTGAGCTCCCACAGCCTGCCGCTAATCGAGGCCGTGTGCCAGCGGGTCGCGGTCATGGACCACGGACGGCTCCTCGCCCAGGGGACGATCGACGACCTCCGCCGTCAGGTCGCGGCGGAGCGGGGCACGTCGTTCGAGGACGTGTTCCTCCGAATCACGGAGGGAGAGGGCTATCGGGCGTGAGGACCGGGCCCTCATCCGGTGGCTCGTGCTTCGGGAAAGCTGGAACCGGCTTCGATGGGGGGCCCGCAAGGCCCGCTTCTGGATCATGGTGATCGTCTTCGCGGTTGCGTTCCTTCCCCTCGCCCTGATTCCATCCGAGCCGGAGACCCCCCGAGTCCCTCTTTCCGTTGCTTTCGACTGGGCGTGGCTGCTCGTGTTAGTCAATGGGCTGATGGTCGCGCTCTTTTGCGGGATGGTCGGATCGATGGCGACCCTCGTCCGACGCCCCATCGTGGAGATCGTGTATCCCGCACCGGTGGACCGCGGGGCATATCTGCGGGGGAGGGTGCGCCGGACCCTCCTCGCCCTCGCCGCGGGCGTCCCCGGGTTCGGGCTCCTCGCGTCCGTCCTCGGGGGGGCGCTCCTCGGGATCCCCGCCTGGCTCTTCGTTGCACGATTCACGGCCGCGTTTCTCCCGATTGCGGGATTCTGGCTTTCGCTCGGCGTCTTCGCCGCCTACGCGTCGTCGAAGGTCAGCCAGCGGGGACAGAACATCGCGGTGCTGATTGGACTCGTCCTCCTTTTCGCAGGCCTGCCATCCCTCCTCACCCTCAATCTGGAGGCGATCGCGAGGGACCCGCTCATCGTGCTCCTCGCGCGCCTCGCCATCGTCCCGACGGAAGTGATGTTGGGCATCCCACTGAATTCCGCAGAGGTCTTCGTCCTCGCCCTGTTCTGGATTGCCTTCCTCGGGTTGGCCGCCACGGCCTTGGGATGGCCGTACGATGTCTACGAGGATTCGGGGACCCGCAGCGTCCCGGCGGCGGGCGGCTTCTCCCGGGAGCGCCCCGCCCCCTCCGGATTCTGGCATGACCTGGGCCTCCGCCTCCGCGTGCGGTACATCGACCTCGGGTCGGGTGGGCCCGCGCTCTTGGGTCGGAACCTCACCGTGAGCCTCCGGGGCCCGAACCTCTTGGTGCAGGTGATGATGATCGGGATGCTGGTGTTCATCGCCGTCCCCTTGGCCTTTTCGGGCGGTTCCTTCTGGCTCCGGTTCACCTTTCCCGTGATCATGGCGGGTTTCTTTTCAGGGAGCCTGGGAGCGGCGATGGGCGTCGCCCGGACGGAGGGGGTCCAGGGAGACCTCGTCCGGCTCCTACCCCTGACGGGCCCTGACGTATACTTTGCGTTTATGGCCCCCACGCTTCTTTGGACGATGGTCTGGGCGACACTCGTTGTCCTCGAGATCGCGTTTTCGGGCGCGACGCCGCTTCTCGTCTTCCTCGGGTTCGCGACGATCGTCTCGATCGGTGTGTGGACGGCCTCGTGGTCCTTCTTCGCGGGCGCTGTGCTACCCTCGGCGCCTCCGTCCCCCGACGGATCGTTCCCCACCGGGAGCGGTTGGGTGTTCCTAGCCATGGTCTCCACCTTCGTCGTGATGATTGAAATGCTCCCGCTGATCATCGTTTCCCGCGAGGGCAGCGCCGCGTCCCTGTTTGGGATCGTAGCCGCCGCGAACCTCGCCCTCGGATCCGTTTCCGCCCTTGGAGGAATCGCGCTAATCCGACGCCCGCCGAACCGATGATCACTGCAGAAGACTGCAGCCCGCAGTGCGCCAAAATCTCCTTAACCGCCCGTCCCCTTCTCCGCGCGGAGACGCCGATGTCCCTCCTGTGCCCGATCGACTTCCGGTACGGCCGTCCCGCGATGAAGCGGATCTTCGCCGAGGAAGCCCGCCTCCAGCGCCTCCTCGACGTGGAAGCCGCGCTCGCCCAGGCGCAGGCGAAGGCGGGCCTCATCCCCGCTGCGGCCGCCAAGGAGATCGCGGCGAAGGCCACGACGAAGGTCGTGTCCGTGGAACGCGTGCTCGAGATCGAGAAGGAGACCCGCCACGACATCATGGCCGTCGTCACCGCGCTCTCCGAGAAGTGTGGCGGCGAGGGGGCGCGGTACGTCCACTTCGGGGCGACGAGCAACGACATCAGCGACACCGCGACCGCCCTCCAGCTCCGGGACGCAATCCGCGTGCTTCGGGAGGACCTCCGGGAGCTGCGCGGGGTCCTCGCGGCCCTCGCGAAGCGACACCGGTCGACCGTGATGCTCGGCCGGACGCACGGGCAGGCCGCCGTCCCGATGACCTTCGGTCTCAAGATCGCCGTCTTCGCGTCCGAGGTGGACCGACACCTTGACCGCCTCGCGGAGACGGAACCGCGGGTCGTCGTGGGCAAGATGAGCGGGGCCGTCGGGACCGGGGCCGCGATGGGCGAACGCTCGGGCGAGGTCGAGCGGGGCGTGATGGAGAGCCTCCACATCGGGCTCGAGGAGGCAGCCACGCAGATCGTGGGGCGGGACCGATACGCGGAGTTCGTCGCGGTCCTCGCGAACATCGCGGCGTCCCTCGAGAAGTTCTGCACGGAGGTCCGCAACCTCCAGCGCACGGAGATCGGCGAGGCGGCGGAGGCGTTCGAGACGGAGAGGCAGGTCGGGAGCCCGCCTACGAGGATGTGCCGCTGTGGCATGAGCGGGATCTCACGAACTCCGCGGCGGAAAGGATCATCCTTCCGCACGCCGCGGTGCTCGTCGACGACATCCTCGCGAAGACGGCGGACGTCTTCCGCGGCCTTCGCGTGTACCCGGACCGGATGCGGGCGAACCTCGAGGCGACGAAGGGACAGGTGATGGCGGAGGCCGTGATGATCGCCCTCGCGGGGAAGGGGCTCGGACGTCAGGAGGCGCACAAGCTCGTGCGGGACGCGGCGATGGAGGCCCGGAAGAAGGACGTACAGCTGAAGGAAATCCTCGCGGGAAACCCCGCCGTGAAGAAGCTGCTCGCCGCGAAGGAGCTCGACAACGCGATGGACCCGGACCGCTACGTGGGCCGGAGCGCACAGATCGTCGACGCGATCGTCTCGAAGGGCCCGTCGTAGGGGAGCGCCCTCGAGTCTCCGCGCGTTCCGCGAGGGCCAAAGTCACCACCGCACAGCCTTAAACCGACCGCGGGTTACCTCGCGCCGTGCTCTTCGGGACCGCGGTCACGTTCTACGAAAAGATCGAGTCCACCACGAAGCGGCTCGAGATGACCGACCTCCTCACCCAACTCTTCAAGGAGACGCCCGCGGCGGAGCTCGACCGGCTCGTGTACCTCACCCAGGGCAAGGTCCACCCGGACTACATGGGAATCGAGCTCGGCCTCGCAGAGAAGCTCGTCACCAAGGTCCTCGCGCACGCGACGGGGCTCTCCGAAAGCGAGGTCACAGCGAAGTGGAAGGCGTCCGGCGACCTGGGCCTCGTCGCGGAGGCCGCGATCGGCGAGCGGCGGCAGCGGCCCCTGGAGTCGGAGCCCCTCACCCTGCAGCGGGTGTACACGAATCTCGACGAGATCGCGCGGGCGAGCGGCGGGGGGAGCCAGGAGCGCAAGATCACGCTCCTCGCGGACCTCCTCGGCGCGGCGACGCCGAAGGAGGCGAAGTACATCGTGCGCGCGGTCGTGGGCAAGATGCGGCTCGGCGTCGCGGACATGACGATCGTGGACGCCCTCGCGACGACGTTCGCGACGAAGGGGGACCGGGACACCGTCGAGCGGGCGTACAACGTCTCGAGCGACCTCGGGGAGGTCGCCCGGGTCCTGGCCGCGGACGGCCTGGCGGGCCTGTCGAAGATCCGCCTCCAGCTGTACCGCCCGATCCGCTCGATGTTGTGCGAGCGGCTCGAGACCCTGGAGGAGATCCTCCAGCGGCTCGGCCGGTGCGCGCTCGAGTACAAGTATGACGGGCTCCGTGTGCAGGCGCACGTCGGCCCGGCCCAGATCCGGCTCTTCTCCCGGCACCTCGAGGACACGACCGGGCAGTTCCCGGACCTCGTGGACGGCCTGCGGAGAGCGTTCCCGGGGACCGGGGGGATCGTCGAGGGCGAGGCGGTCCCCGTCGACCCGAACACGGGGGAGTTCCTCCCGTTCCAGGAGGTCTCCCGCCGCCGCGGGCGGAAGTACGACGTGGAGGTGATGATGAAGGAGTACCCCGTGACCCTGTTCCTGTTCGACTGCCTCCTCGACGGGGATCGAGACCTCACCGCCCGACCGTATCGGGAACGTCGGGAGATCCTCCACGCGCGGGTCCGCCCGAACGACCGGGTCCAGCTCGCGACGTTCATCGAGACGGGCGACCCGAGGGAGGCGGAGGGGTTCTTCGACACCGCGCTCCAGGTCGGCGGGGAGGGGCTCGTCGCGAAGGCCCTCGACTCGACGTACGACGCGGGGGCCCGCGGGTACCAGTGGATCAAGTTCAAGCGGGACTACGCGGCCGCGATGTCGGACACCGTCGACCTCGTCGTCGTCGGCGCCTTCGCGGGTCGGGGGAAACGGGCGGGCGGCTACGGGGCCTTGTTGATGGCGGCGTACGACAAGGGCACCGACGTGTTCCGGACCGTGTGCAAGCTCGGGTCCGGGTTCGACGACGCGACCCTTGCGACCCTCCCCGGGCGCCTCGCGCCGCACCGCGTGGACCGCCGCTCCGCGCGGGTGGACTCGAAGCTCCAGCCGGATGCCTGGTTCGAGCCCGCCGTCGTCCTCGAGGTCCTCGGGGCGGAAATCACCCTGAGCCCGGTGCACACCGGAGGCCAGGACCTCGTCCGCAAAGGGGCGGGGTTCGCGATCCGGTTCCCGCGATTCACGGGCAAGTGGCGCGAGGACAAGGGGCCCGAGGACGCGACGACGGTGGAGGAGATCCGCGAGATGTACGAGAAGCAGCTGAAGGTCGCGAAGGCCCCTCCGGCGTGAGGCTAGGGTGGCAAGAATCTGGCAACAAAGGGTAACCGCACAAGAATAGAGTCTTTTGCCGAGGACTCCGGGGAGGCGAGCGACGTTCTTGCGACCCCTCGTTGTGGAGGGATAGGAGACCCCTAGATTAGCGTCCGCGGTCACCCGTGAGTCCGTTCTTTTTTCTCAGACTTCCGAGGCCTTCCTGCCAGGCAAGACGATAGCCGCAGAAGTCGTCCCCTTCAAGCATACAATCCTGCTTCTCTACGGTCCCTTCTAGTCTCCTCAAGCGGATGAGCCCCTTCCACGATCCCAGCCACGCCGCGCAACGGGCGGGTGAGCTCAGCCAGTCGAAATGCTTCGCAAGAGCCTCGCTTCCATGAATTTCGACCTCGACCCGTCCATGGTTGAACTCTCTGAGGTACGCCGATCCGCCAATTTCCAATATCACCCTCCAAGGGAGTGCACGGAAGAGGTAACGCCTAACAGAGGGGTAGTACTGGACGGAATTGGTAGCTAACTCCTCCACTAATCGATAGGAACCGTCGCCGAACCGCCGCTCGACCTCCTCTAGCAACTTGATTTGGTTCCTGAGGAGAATCCAACGTCCTGAGGGAGATTCGATGGCGTCCACGAGGTCCAGGTCACGCATAAGTTTCATGGTTTGACTCTCGCCAATTTTCGCGACGAGGGCCTCGTACCAGGCTTTCGGATGCGTACTTCGAACCATCGGACTCCGGACTCTAGGATTCCAGTCGAGGCTGTCCGCGAGACTACGCCCATCGGCAGTCAATGCGTAGAGTCTCCCGCGCCCTGCGAGATCCGGAGTTGCCAATTCGACAAGCCTATATCCGGACAACTCTCGGACGGCTCGGCTCGCATGGGCGAGACTCAGGCCACACGCCTCCGCGATTTGCCCGGTCGTTTTCGGCCAGTCCAATAGCGAGAGCATTACGGAAGATCGGTTAGCACTCGCCTGGACAAATCCGGCCGACCCGAGATCGAGCTGCGACTCGCTGACCACGATGAGTGAACGACACGTAGGAGATAAACCCGATATCCCCGATGGCGCTCGCACGTCTCTAGAGAAAGCGAGCTGCGCGGTGGTGCCGATACTGATCTACGCTCATTGAAGGGCCCATCGACTCCACGAGGCGGTCAAGGTCCTCGTTTGTAAACCTGTTCAGTTTCTCCCTAATCCCGCTGGCAATCGCGAACTCTTCGCGGAAGGTGGCCTGCAACAAATCATGATAACTTATCCCTTCGAGAATCGACTTCGCCGCCAAAGATCCCGTGAGGATAGCATAGCGAAAGCCGAACCCCGCAATCGCGTCTTGGAATCCACCCGCCTCCCCAATGTAGCGGACTCCGTTGATCTCCGCTCGCGCAATCGGATCCGGGGCGTAGAAGGCTCTCCCATAGATTCGGCCCAGTCTGCGGCTAGATCCGAGAATCTCCCGAACCCACGGACGCGCGGCCCCTGCCTCAGTCATCCTGAGCAGTCGGTCGTAGTCGAGTTCTCCCCACGAAACGCTATAGATCGAGTGGTATTCAATCCCGGGAGTCACGACGAGATACCCGCCTGGAGCAACATCGTTGTCGAGGAGCGCGAATGCCGTATGCTTCTCGAGATTGCTACCATCGGACGAGAAAGTGAATCCCGCGCCGAGGATGTTGAACTCGCCGGAGGGTGGGCCGGCCGCGGCAATGTCTATCGGCTCGCCGGGATTCCATCGGGAGCCGAATGTGAACTTGACGCCCGCCTCGAGGCAACGACGATACAACTCCTGGTCGACCGTATTGGGATCCCTCCCCCTGAGGAACAGATGATACGCTCGACCGCGGAGGACGTTCTCGTAGCGAGCTGATTTTCGGACGGTCGTCTCAATTGTCCCGAAAGGTTCCAGGTCGAATCCATAACGCCTTAATTCGGCTAGCGCTTCCGTCCCGACGTAGTCGCGCAACGCCTCTGAGTGGGGCCCAGAGCTCGGCGCTATCCGGTTCTTCACATCGACAATTTCGACGCTCCGGCCCCCCTCAGCCAATCGGAGAGCGGCGAAGAGTCCTGCAAGCCCCGCACCTGCCACTCTAACGCGATCCATGACCATACCCGGAAACGCCGCAGGGTGAAAAAACGATTCCTCCTGGAACATCGCACCATCGCCTTAAAAGGGTGAGAGGATAATGCGGGCAGAGTCCTCCCCATGGGAGATGACCATTGGCCCTAGTCGATGTCCTGAAGTACTTGCCATTGGTCACTGCATCCGTCTGGTACCTCATCGTCGTGAATCAAGTCTATCGCGATCGGAGACATACGGCGACAGAGGTGTTCTTTCTCACATCTTGTTTCTTTGGCGGGACCTACGCCCTCTCCGACTTCTACTTTTTTAACGCTGTTTCCCCAGAGGTCGCGGTCAACGCAGCGCTGCTCAGCGTTTCGTCTCTAACCATGACCGTCGTCTTCTTCTTCCTGTTTACGCAAGTGTATGTCTCGAAGATGCGCTCGTTATATTTTGTCGCCCTTCTTCCAGGAATCCTCCTCCTGCCCCTCGTTTGGGGCGGGCTGCTCGAGGGATTGACAAAGACTGAGTCTTTTTACCTCCCCCAATACCGTCTCGCCCCCTTCGCGGTGTGGCTGATCTTCGTGCTGGTTTATGCCCTGGCCGGAATCCGGAACTTATGGAAGCTCCATGGTATTGTGAAATCGCAAAGTCCAAGTCTCGCAAAACGTTCTGGGGGCATACTTTACTCCTTTCTCATCATCTTTTTCCTGGGCCTTTTTACAAATGGGATTATCGGTACGTTGCCAAACCCCGCTATTCCCCCACCATTCTCTACCCTGCTTGTGATCCCGGGTTTGGCGGCCCTCCTCACGTTAAGCCCCCTTCGACGAGACCGCATCTCGGAGGTCGTCCGCCGATTCCGAGCGCGCCGATACGACCTCCGCGAGGCGTATCTCATGTTTAATGACGGGACTCTAATCGCCTCGAGGGTAAAGACCGGTGGCGCTAAGGTGGACAAGGATGTGTTTAGTGCCACTCTCGACGTCATCCAGAACTTTATGCGGACCTCATTCCCCATTCTTCGAGGTACATCATTGCGAACAATCGAGCACGGGCAATACCGAATCGTGATTGAGCGCGGGCGCAGCTGCTATCTTACAGTCGTTCTTGAGGGCGAGGAGAACGACCTACTTCGGCGACAGATACGAGACTCACTACTCGAGTTCGAAGCGCAGAACGCGGCTATCCTGAGCCGATGGCGCGGGGTTACTTCGGAGGCCTCGGGATCGGATGAGATATTACGACGCTTGTTCGAGCCGGTCAAGCTTTTCGGGCAATGAACCTAGTAATAGATCTGGTGCAGGCCAATCGGCGATCCGATCACGAAGAGCTTTCGAGGATTCTGACGGAGGTGTACTGTCCTCTGGAACAAATTCAGCTCCCGGAGCTGGAATCTCCGCTTGACGTCGTCAAGGTCGAGGTACGCCTTCCCAAGAACCTCGCCCGACATCAGCTTCTTTGAGAGCAGGGAGACGACTGCCAGGGCCGCGAACTCGTCCGAGGTCCAGTTACTGAAAAGGGACCCATTCTGCGAGTACACGTAGCTGGACCTTAACATGCGAGTTGGGATCCACCCGCCCGACACCTGGAGCTTCGTGTGGCGTACACACACGTCAATCTCAGGGAGTCGCGCCAGCGCCCCGCGCCCGCTCTCGCTGAGGAAAAGTTCCTCCGCATAGTCCACGAGGAAATACGCCTCGAACGTGGCGTCGTCGAATTTCGGAAGGGCCTGGGAGAACAGCTCCTCGAGCTCGTACCCGGGCGCTTGGCCGATTAGGTCGAGCTTCACGTGGTGACGCCGCGCGTACTGTGCGACGGGCTCCACCGCCTTCGCCATCACCTTCAAGAACCTCTCGGTATCGGCGGGCCCGCGCGCGCGGTTGTACGCAGTGTGCGTCATCAGCACGACCTTGCGGGCGCCCAAGGCTTTCATGGTATGCACGAGAGCGAGACAGTACATCCCTGCGTCCAGGTCGACATCCATCATCGGTGGGACTGTGAGCGTCGAGCGGGTCCCGTCCGGGATGTCGTAGACCACGAGGTTGTTCAGGTCGACGAGCGCCTCCTCGCCTGCGACTTCCAAATCCAGGTCCTTCGCGAGTCGGTCCCAGATCGATCGGAACGATTCCCGAACGTCCTCCGGAGGGGCGAGGGTGAAATCCGCCCCCGGCCCCTCCGCCTCCCGGCGGGAGTGCCGCCGGTAGTCCACAGACTCGAGGAGGGAGGAGAGGAACTCCTCGTCCAGCGGGCTGAGCTCGTTCTCCGCCCGTCCCGGGAGATCGTCTTCGGGGAGAAGGTCGGGGTAGAGATCGGGGTCCAGGTCCGGGGACAGGGGGAGCTTCGAGCTCGCGCTGGGCTTCCGCTCGGCGGGTGTCCCCTCCTCTCGAGGCACGCTCCGGGAAAGTGCAGCCCCGGTAGATAAGCGTTCCTACGAATCGTAGAATTTGATACGGAACGTATTTGAGGAGGGGAGACATGGGACGTCCAGGGACACGATGCCAGCGCAGCGCGCCTCGGGGAAGGCGCAATTCAACATCCGGATCGAGCGCGACCTGCTCGAGCGTTTTCGCGAGTATTGCGAGCGGCACGGCTTGGACGCGCACGGGCAGATCGTGATCTTCATGAAGCGGATGGTCGGCGCGGAGTACGACTTCCAGGACAAGCTGTGGGAGGCCCTCCGGACCGAGGCGGAGGCCACCCGCTAGAGCTTCCGCACGACGTCGAACCGGCGCCGGAGGCACGCGAGCTCCTGCGCCTCGATTCCCTTCGGTTCGACGGACGCCAAGAGGACGCCGTCCCGGATTGCGACCTGATCGATGAGGCCCTTGACGAACTCGACGACGCGAGGGAAGGGCGCGAAGAGCCGGAGCTGCTCGATGTCCGCGACGAACACGACGGGCCGCTCCCGGTCGCGGAGGAGGCTCGTCGCGAGGCTCCCCGCCTCCAGATCAATCGCGACGGGGTGGGCGTCGGCGGTGATCGCCTCGCCCCCGCTCGCGACCCAGAGGATCGGCGCGGAGGCGCCGAGCCGCCCCCGGATCCGCGCCGGGTGCTTCGTCGTGACGACGACCCCTCGGCCCTCGGTCGCGATCGTCTCGTACAGGGATAGGGCCGCCTCCGCGTCCCCCTCCACGAGGACCGCGGCGGGTTCAGACGGCAGGGTCGCCTCCAGGAAGGAGACGGGGGGCGGGAACTCCCGGACGACGTCGAACAGGCCCCGGAGGAGCGTCACCTGGTCGGCGGGGAGGGCGTCGGGATCGAGCGCGGCGATCGTGGTCGACCCCCGCCCTGTGGAGAGGTTGTTGAGTCGGTGCAGGAAGCGGGCCACGGCCTCGAACCCGACGGTGCGCACGAGGAGGTCGACGTCGTCGACGAGGACGACCGTCGCGGGGTTCCCCCGCACGAACCGGGAGACGGCGTGGAGCACCTCGAACTCCAGGGCGCGCGGCCGCGCGGACCGCTCGGACTCCTCCGCGTTCGTGAGCCACAGGATCGGCGTCCGCTCGAGGCCGAACCGCCGCTGGACCTTCCGGGGGTAGACCCCGGTGAGGCAGAGCCCGGGCGTCACGGACACGAGCTCCCGGAAAGCGGAGAAGGCGGGCTCGCGGGTCTTCTCGAGGACCAGGTACGCGGCCCCCGGTGGGAGGAGCGGGCGGGGACGCGGCGGCGCGGCCTCGGTCACGGCGGGGACCTCGAGGAAGTGGTACCGCACCTCCGCCGCGGACGCGCCCACGGTGATTGCGAGCATGTAAATCGAGACGAGCCCGAGGTTGCCCGGCGAGTCCGTGAGGATCGGCCAGAACACCTCGGTCACGGACGCGAGGAGGCCCGCCGTCGACAGGACCGCGAGGAGGGACCGGACCCGGCGGCGGAAACCGGGGCTCTCGCCCCGCCGGTACGCCTGGAACAGGACGACGAACGCCGAAACGAACCACGCCTCGTACCAGAGGGCCGCGAGCGGGTACCCCGCGCCGACGTCCACGACCGGGCCTGCGGGGCCGAACAGATCGACTCCGGAGACGATCAGGTCCGTGCCGACGACGAACGCGGCGATGAATCCGGTGAACGCGTAGACGAGGGGGATCGCCCAGGGGCGGTCCCGCAGCGGCCGACCGGACGCGAGGTTCAGGGAGAAGTGGAGGAACGTTCCGGAGGTCAGGCTAACTCCGACCCACTCGAATCGGATCCAGGGGAGGAGCGCCGCGGGGTCCGCAGTCGGGGAGAGGCGGACGACGGCCTCCCCGAGGTCCCAGACCCCGAACGCGGCCACGAGCAGGACGAACGGCAGGCGCGTGGGCGTCCGCGGGACGCGGACGACGACGTACGCGGCGAGGGCGACCGTCCCCGCCAGGCCCGCGAGGGACGCCGCCGCCCAGGGATTCACGCCCGCGACCTCCTAGTCCGTGACGATCTCGAACCTCCCCCGCTGGACCAGGAGGGGGTAGTAGTCCATGTCGTGCTCGATCCCGCGCATCT
>VBMI01000169.1 GCA_005878955.1 Methanobacteriota archaeon | reverse complement strand
TTCAGCCACGGCTGGCCGCTGAGCTCGGACGCGTTCGAGGACCAGATGTTCTTCCTGGCCTCCCGCGGGTACCGCTGCATCGCGCACGATCGTCGCGGTCACGGCCGCTCGAGCCAGCCCTGGAACGGCAACGACATGGACACCTATGCCGATGACCTGGCGACCCTGGTCGAGCGGCTCGACCTGAAGGACGCCGTCCACGTCGGTCATTCGACCGGAGGAGGCGAGGTCGCCCGCTACATCGGCCGCCACGGCACGAAGCGCGTGGCCAAGGCCGTGCTCATCGGCGCGATCCCGCCGCTCATGCTCAAGACGAACGCCAACCCAGGCGGCACACCGATCGAGGCCTTCGACCAGATACGCGGCGCCGTCCTGGCCGACCGCGCGCAATTCTTCAAGGACCTCAGCATGCCGTTCTACGGCTACAACAGGCCGGGCGCAAAGATCTCGGAGGGCGTGCGCGAGTCATTCTGGCTCCAGGGAATGATGGCCGGTTTTCCCGCATCCTATTTTTGTATCAAAGCGTTTTCCGAAACGGATCTCACCGAGGATCTCAAGAAATTCGACGTGCCGACGCTGGTCATGCACGGAGACGACGACCAGATCGTCCCGATCGCGGATTCTGCCCTGCTGTCATCGAAGCTCATCAAGAACGCGAAGCTCAAGGTCTACAAGGGTGCCCCGCACGGCATGTGCACGACCCACAAGGAGATGATCAACGAAGATCTGATCACCTTCCTCAAGGGATGAAAGCCCGGAGATGACGCGCTCTTCGAGAACGGCGTTCGTGGTCGCGCTCGCAGCGGTCCCGGCCATCGGGCTGGCCGCCGCGGGCGCGGCCTGTGGCGCGCCGCGAAACAATCGCGGCGAGACGGACGCAATGCTCAGCTCGTCCCCGGCCGCCGACGCGGCGAATCGGGCCGCGGTCGAGTCTCTCCCTCCCGAGCTGGACCGGGTCCTGCGGGACTACGAACGCGCCTGGCGAGCGAAGGACGCCCGGGCGCTCGCAGACCTGTTCGCCGAGGACGGGTTCGTCCTGTCGGACGGCAGCCCGCCGGTCCGAGGACGCGAGGCGATCAGCAAGGCCTACTCCAACGCGGGCGGCCCTCTCTGGCTGCGGTCGCTGGGACACGCAACCGACGGCGACGTCGGATACATCCTCGGCGTCTACACGCACAGACCCGACGGGCCTCTGGCGGGAAAGTTCGTGCTGACGCTCCGCCGCCATGAAGGTGGCCCGTGGCTGATCGCGGCCGACATGGACAACTCCATCGCACCGGAAAAGTGAGGAGACAAGCCGTGCAGAAGACTCAGAAGATCACGCCATGTTTGTGGTTCGACGCACAGGCCGAAGAGGCGGCGAAGTTCTACACCTCCGTCTTCGACAATTCCAGGATCGTCAACACCGTGCGGTACGGAGAAGCGGGCTACGAAATCCACAAAAGACCCCCGGGAATGGTCATGACCGTGGAATTCGAGCTCAGCGGGCAGACCTTCACCGCGCTCAACGGCGGCCCGATGTTCAAATTCAACGAGGCCGTCTCGTTGCAGAACAGTGCGGCTGGCTCAAGGACAGATTCGGCCTCTCATGGCAGGTCGTTCCCACCGTCCTGCCCAAGATGCTCGCTGACCCCGATCCAGAGACGTCGGAAAGGGTCATGACAGCCGTGCTCAAGATGAAGAAGCTCGACATCGATGCACTGAAGCGGGCCTACGCCGGTTAGCCCTCCGGCAGACCCTCCTCGTGCCGGCTGACGTTCCGCCCGTCGGTTGGCCGCAGCTCACGGAAGACGGCGGCGGAGAGGATCGTCAGGAGGCCGAGGGCGACGAACGCCTTGTGCACTCCGTGGATCATCTGGGCGGGATTGGTGTGGTATCGATCCGGGATGAAGAGGGCCGTGGCCAGCGACGCCGCGGCGACACCGAAGCTCATCGACATCTGCTGCAGGGTGCTCGCGATCGTGCTCGCCATGCTGGTCTGGCTTTCCGTGACGTCGGCGTAGACGAGAGTGTTCATGCTGGTGTATTGCAGCGAGGCGATGAACCCGAAGCAGAAAGCCTGGATCACGATCAGCCACACGGGCGTGCCGAATCCGATGGTGGCGAAGAGGCCGATGAGCAGACCGAGCAGCATCGTGTTCGACAGCAGCACCCGGCGGTAGCCGAAGCGCGTCAGGATGAACGGCATCGTCATCTTCAGGCTCATCGCCGCCAGGGACTGCGGCATGATCAGCAGCCCCGACTGGACCGGCGTGAAGCCGAGCCCCACCTGGTAGAGGAGTGGAAGCAGGAAAGGCGTCCCGCCCGCGCCCAGGCGCGTGATGAAGCTGCCGATGACCGCGCTGCGGAACGTGCGGATTCGGAACAGGCCCAGGCGCAGCAGCGGGCGCTTCGTCGTGGTCGCGTGGCGTCCGTATCCCAGGAGCAGCACGATCGAGAGCGACAGAAGCCAGATCATCTCGCGCCCGCCCAATGAATGCTCGCCGAAGATCTCCAGGACGTACGACAAAAGCCCGATCCCCGATCCGAACAGGATCAGCCCGATCAGATCGAGCCTGTCGGTGCTCTCGGTGCGGTAGTCGGGGAGGTGGCGGTAGACGAGATAGAGACCCAGGAGGCCAATCGGCAGGTTGACGAAGAACACCATCCGCCAATGCAGGTACCCGACGATGAGACCGCCGGCCAGGGGCCCCAGGAGCGGGCCGATCAGCCCCGGTATGGCGACGAAGGCCATGGCGCGGACGAGCTCCGATCGGGCGAAGGTCCTCACGATCGTCAGGCGGCCGACCGGCACCATCATCGCCCCGCCCAGCCCTTGCAGGATCCGGCAGGCGACGAGCGCATGGATGTTGGTCGAGACCCCGCAGAGGAACGATCCGAGGGTGAAGAGGGCAATCGCGGAGGAAAAGACCCGCCGGGTGCCATACCGATCCGCCGCCCAGCCGCTGACGGGGATGAAGACCGCCAGGCTCAGCGTGTAGCTCGCGAGCACCGACTTCATGCTGAGCGGCGCCACCCTGAGCGCCGCCGCGACGGTCGGCACCGCCGTGTTCAGGATGGTGGTGTCGAGCGCCTCCATGAAGAAGGCCACCGCCACCAGCCACGGCAGCAGCCGCTTGACGGAATCATCGGGGGAGGGCGGGGGCGGCATCGGTTCAGTGTCGGTGGGGCGCGCGATGCGCGCTAGCGTCAGTTTGGTGCGTCCTCGAGGCCCGCCGGATGCCGGAGCCGCCGACTTAGGCTGCCAATAGAGGAGCGAGTTCGTCGCGGGTTACGCGCGACAACCCCAGCTTCGTGAGCACCCGATTCAGCGCGGCGACGGACACCTTGCTCGGAGCCGTGATTTCGATGCCGATCGCCTGCCCGTCTCGGTTCAGGTCGAGCACTAGGCCGGGTTCGATCCGCCTGGTCCGATAGCTCTTCTGGCTCCTCTTGCGCGGCAAGTAGTAGTAGGCGGCTATCGGTCGCCCGCGGCGGAATGTGACTTCCAGGTAGGCTTCGTTCATGACGACCCCCATTCTACGGAGTAGGCAGTGATAACCACCAACATCTGTGCATCCGAGTCAGGTTCCACGATCACTTCCCAGTTGGCTCGGCGGTGTCGGGTAACGGCCACCCACCTGCCCGGCTCGATGTCCCGACGAAGCCGACTGGCTATATGAAGCATACGGCGAACGTCGACTTCGGTAAACCTCCGGTCCCCCATGCGCTTCAGAAGGTGGGGGCTCAGCTCGAGTTCCCAGTTCCACCACTCTGGCCACCGTCTTCGAGTCACTAGCACCTCGTCTCCGGTAGGCTACCATCATTTTCCTGAACCTCTGGGGAGCGCACCGTTCT
>VBMI01000016.1 GCA_005878955.1 Methanobacteriota archaeon | reverse complement strand
TCGAACCCGTCCTTACGCACGCCCGTTGCTCGTCAGCGTGGTCGTCACCGTGAAGAACGAGGAGCGGAACATCCGGGACCTCCTCGACAGCCTCGTCACACAAGAGGCCCCCCTGGAGATCCTCATCGTCGACGCCGACAGCACGGACCACACGTGCGAGCTCGTGGAAGAGCATGCCGCCCGATACCCCGCGGTCCGCCTCTTGAGGAAAGGCGGTACTCGGGGCGAGGGGCGCAACTACGGAGTGGAGAAGGCCGCGGGCGAGGCGGTGGCGTTCATCGATGGCGACTGCATCGCGAATCCGTTCTGGGTGAAGTCGCTCCGGGAGGGCCTCGCGGCGTCAACGATCGTGGCAGGGAAGACCATCCACATCGGGTACAAGCCGTTCGAGGACCTCGAGCGGGTCGAGCTGTTCTACGGGGGCTCGGACGTGACGTTCCCGTCCTCCAACCTCGCGTACATCCGCACCGTATTCCTCGCGGTGGGGGGCTTCGATCCCTGGTTCGTGACCGCGGAGGACATCGACCTCAACCTGCGGGCGGTCGTCGCGGGCCACCGGATCGCGTACGCGCCGAACGCGATCGTCTACCACCGCACCCGCGACTCGGTCTACGACTTCGTCCGCCAGGCCTTCTGGAACGGGGCGGGACGGAAGCAGCTGACCGTGAAGCACGGAGGGCTCTGGTCCACGTACCGCCCCCTCGAGATGTTCCGGCGGCAGGTGCGGTTCTGGTCGATCATCCGCCTCGCCGTGGCGCTCCTGGGATACGTCGGGTACAAGATGTTCGGGCGGCTTCGAGTCGTCGCCTAAAGCGAGTCCGCGATACCCTTAAGGGCGTTCCCCGGATGGGCCGCCGATGGACCGACCGAGGGTCTCCATCATCATCCCGACGATGAATGAGGAGGCGTCCATCGGCCGCGTCCTCGATGAGGTGGCCGCGGCGATGCGGGGCGAGGGGCCGTACGAGGTCCTCGTCGTGGACACGGAGTCCCGCGACCGAACGGTCGAAATCTCGAGAGCCTATGGGGCGCGGGTGATTTCCGAGCCGCGGCGGGGATATGGGAGGGCGTACAAGACGGGGTTCCGCGAGGCGGCCGGGGACGTCATCGTCCCCCTCGACGCGGACCTCACGTACCCGGCCTCGACGATCCCACAGTTTGTCCGCTATATCGAGGATGAAGGGGCGGACTTCGTGTCGGGCAATCGGCTCGCGGCTCTCGCCCCCGGCGTGATGAGCGGGATGCATCGGCTAGGGAACCGGATCCTCACGGGGACCTTCCGGCTCCTCTACCGGTTCCCGATCCAGGACAGCCAGAGCGGGATGTGGGCCCTCCGCCGATCCGCAATCGACCGCCTCGTCCTCGTGCACGACGGAATGGCCTTCTCGGAGGAACTCAAGCTGGAGGCGGTCCGCCGCGGCCTGCGCTTCCAGGAGGTCCCGATCGAGTACCGCCCGAGGGTTGGGGAGAAGAAGATTCGCAGCGTCCGGGATGCGGTCGAGAACCTCGTGTGGCTCTTCCGGAAGCGCTTCGGGTGGGTGCCACCGGCGTCGAACGGCTAGGGCTCCGACGCGAACAGGCGGTCCACCATCCACTTCGGATCGAACGACGTCAGGTCTTCGTATCCCTGGCCGGTCCCCACGAACAGGATCGGTTTGCCAATCGTATGCGCGATCGAGAGCGCGGCCCCGCCCTTTGCGTCTGCGTCGATCTTGCAAAGGATCGCGGCGTCCACCCCGACGGCCTCGTTGAACTGTTGCGCCTGCTCGATCGCGTCGTTCCCCGCGAGCGCGTCCCCCACGAAGACGACGAGATGGGGCTTCGCGACCCGCTGGATCTTCTTCATCTGGTCCATCAGGTTCTGGTTCGTCTGCATCCGACCCGCCGTGTCGATCAGCACGACATCGCGCCCTCGGGCGCGGGCGTGTTCGACCGCGTCGAACGCCACCGCCGCCGGGTCTGCCCCCGCGATGTGTTTGATCAGCTTGAACCCGAGGCGGGACGCGTGCACCTCGAGCTGCTCGATCGCCCCCGCCCGGAACGTGTCCGCGGCCGCAACGACCACGCTCTTCCCGCGCTTCTGCAGCATGCTCGCGAGCTTCGCAATCACCGTCGTCTTGCCTGTGCCGTTCACGCCCACGAACATCACGACGACGGGCTTCGGGCTTTCCTCGACGAACCGCCAGAAGTCCATCGGCTTCGCGGCGAGGGCCTTTAGGACCGCGGTCCGCAGAGAGCCCTCGATGGCCCGTTCGAAGTCGGCGCCCCGCGCAATCCGTTTCGCCGCGAGATCCTCCGCGAGGGCGTCCACGATTTCCTTCGTGACCGGGAAGGCCACGTCGTTCTCGAGGAGGCCGATCTCGAGGTCGTAGAGGATCGAGTCCAGCTTTTCCTGGTCGATCTTCTTCCCAGATTCGCCGATCGCCTTCGCCGCGGCGGCCGGCTCCGCCTTCACCTCGGCCTCCGCCTTCTTGCGCCAACCGGCCAGCTTCTCCCGGAGGGACTTGAACATCGGCGCCCCGCTCAACCGCTCGGTTTCCCCGCAGGGATCCCGGACCGCTTGTCCTCGAGCCGCTCGTAGGCGCCCTGGACGAACTCCTCCTGGGCGGACACGCGGGCGTCGAGCTCCGCCACCCGCTGGGAGAGGGACCCCGCGGCCTCCTGGAGGTTCCGGATGCGGCCGTCGAGCCGTTCGACCGCCTTCGGGATGGGCTCCTTGAGGACGACATCCGAGCCGATCCCGATGAGGGCGCGGCTGGCGTCGGCCACCTTCCCGAACACGAACGCGTTCGCGCCCACGGGGACGAGGATCTCCGCTTCCTTTCCTGCCTTCTGGTAACGAGACAGTGTCTCCTTCGCCCGCATCAGCTCTTCGAGGGAGAGGGAGAGGACCTCCTGCTGCCGCTGTAGGCTCTCCAACTGGGCCCGGTACTGGTCCAGGATCGTGACCGCCCGCCGCAGGTCCGTCTCCGAGGCGCTCACTCGATTCCCGCCTTGGCTCGGGCGAGGCTGCTCGTCACCTCGGCGGGCGAGACCTCCTCCACGGACGCGATCGTAATCCGCCGTCTCGGGGCTCCGTGCTTGCTGCCGAGGTCGCTCATCAGAATCTCGCGGGCCCGCGCCTCGTCCTCGGCAGCGATCTCCTTCTCAAAGGGCTGCTTTCGAGAGCGGCCCATCGGGAACGTCCCCTTGACGCGGAACACCTTCATCGGAATCGATGGGAAGAGGGGGCGTTACTTGAACGTTGCGCGTGCCCCGGCTAGCCGGGATGGAAGTGCTTCGCGATATCCGAGGCGACCTTCCGGGTGATCCCCCGGACCTGGGCGAGCTGGTCCTCGGTCGCCCGCCGGAAGTCCTCGAGCGTGTGGAAGCCCGCGTCCCGGAGGGCCTTCGCCTTCGCGGGGCCGATCCCCTTGATCTGGAAGAGTTCGCGGAGGAGCTGGCCCTCCTCTGCACGGGCCTGCTCGAGGGCGACGATCTTCCCCTTCGTGTCCTCGTCGTTTGGGGCGAGCTTGAGGGCTTGGCGGTACGACTTCTGCGCGTCGTCATCCCTGCCCATCTTTCCGAGGATGTCCCCCTGGGCGACCCACGCGTCGGGGTCCCCCGGGTTCAGCTCGAGGAGCTTGTCGTACGCCTCGAGGGCGTCCTCCAGGTCGCCCCGCTCCTCCAGGATGCGCCCCTTGTTGAGGAGGGCCCCGCCGTGGCCGGGGTTGCGGGCGATGACCGAGTTCAACGACGCGAGGGCCTCGTCCACCCGTCCCGCCCGGCGGAGGGCGACGCTCTTGCCCACGAGGGAGTTCGCGTTCTCCGGTTCGACCTTCAGGATCGCATCGAAGAGCGAGATCGCCTGGTCGAGGTTCCCGGAGGCGCTCGCGATCAACGCACGGGACTGGAGGGAGGCGATGTCCATCTTCGCCTTCTCGATCCGCGCCAGGATCGACGCGTCCGAGGGCCGCTTGAGGAGCGCAGCCTCGAACGAGATGAGCGCCTCCTGGCGCCTCCCTAGGGCGAGCTGCGCGTCGCCCCTCCGGAGGAGCATCTCGGGGTCGCCTGGCTGCATCGCGAGGAAGGTGTCCGCGAGGTCGATCACGTCCCGCCAGCGGCGCTCCGCCGCGTACACCGCGGCGGTGCCGAGGAGCGCGTCGAGGTTCCCGCGGTCGTGTCGCAGGACGTCGTCGTACGCCGCCATCGCCTCCCGCGGGCGGTTGAGGCGGAGGAACGCCTCCCCCTTCGCGAGCAGGGACCGGGTGTGGCGCGGGTTGAGGCTGAGCGCCTCGTCGAACCGCTGGATCGCCAGTCCATACTCCCCCTTGGAAAAGAGCGCCGCGCCCACGGCGAAGACGTCACCCGCGGACGGCGGCGGGGGCATTGCGACGGGGGGCGGCGAGACCGGGAACGGCGGCGGCATCGGCGGGGCCGCGGCGGGTCGCTGCGGGACCGGGTTCCCCGCGGGCGCTCGGAAGGGCGACACCGTGGGGAGGGGACCCATCGGTACCGGAGAAGGAGGTGCTGGCGCGGGCCTCGGCGCCTCCGGGACGGGGCGATAGTCGGAGTACAACCTCTCCCCCGCATCCACCCGCGTCTCATACCCCGCCGAGTAGATCGCCGCCCGCTCGTACTGCTCGCGCCGCGGCCGCAGATAGGCGAAGAATGCGAGGCTCGCGATCAGGACCGCGAAGGCGAATCCAGGGACGAGGGTGAACATCTCCGAGAACATCCCGCGGTAGAGCTGATACGTGAAGGTCGCGGGCTGAAGCCCTGAGTTGGTGAAAGTGACTCTGTACACGTAGAACTTGTCCGTCTCGATGCCGAAGGCCACGGGCCGGTTGAGCTGACCGATCGTCTGGGGCGGTCCAACGGAGGTGGACCCTTTGGTGATGTCCACGACGATCCGCTGGCCCGCCGTGAGGGTCACGATGATCTGAAGGTACCGCGTGACCCCGAACCCGTCCTGGTTGTCGAACGGGAGCGTGCCCGCCTCCGACGGCTGCAGGGTCCACGGCACGGGCGGTCCGTTGAGCGACCCTTCGATCGCGGATCGCGAGAGGGGGGCGAACAACAGGAGGGCGAGAAGCGCGCACACGAGGATGAGCACCTTCGCACGGGCGATCGAGTTCTGGATCATCAGAAAGCGCTGGCTGTCCTTCTTGGCGTACTTGATCGAGAGGTTCCGAAAGAACATCTCGAGGATGCCCCCGATGAAGATCATGACGAGCAAAGCGGGGAGGAACGCGTGAACGGGCATGTACAGGGGCACGGCGGTCGCCCCCCGCTGGGCGAGGGAGAGCGCCACGAGCCCGGAGCTCGCTGCGATCAGCCCCGCGGCGGTCCACGCCTTGAACTTGCGGATGCGAAGGAACTGATATCCACCCTCCAGACGGTCCTTGTAGAGATTCATTCCCTCCTTTAAATTAAAGGTTTCGTCCCTCATCGTGAGTTTGATTCCAGCCCGGAGGGAGACCTTGACGGGCTCGTCCGTCCACGCCCGGGGGACGGCGTCCCGGAGGGGAAGGAAGTCGTCGAGGGCCTTCCGCCGCATCGGGACGACCTCGAGGCCGGTCTTGCCGTGGAGCGTGTGCGGCATCCGGATCAGCCGCTTGATGTCCGACGTGACGGGCTCGTCCGTCTCGCGCTTCCCGAGGTCGAGGGCGGGGGGCACGAAGATGCTTCGGAAGGGCTCCAGCAGCTTGTCGGAAGGGAAGATGTCGATCTCCCCGCGACGGAGCTTGTCGATCCCCCGGACGCCCCCATGCCGGGCGAAGAGGATGTCGTAGATCTCCGTCGCGGCCTTCGGGCCGACGCCCGCGACCGCCGCCATCCGGTCCACGGCGTCTCCGCGGGGCATCCCCTCGAGGCGCTCCGCGGTCGCGACGATTCCCTGCGCGATCCTCCCCGGCCACCCCGGCGCCTCCGGCTTCGGCATCCTGTGGCCGTACTTCACCGTGGCCCGGTCCTTCCATTGTTTGATCTCCAGCGGGACCCGTCGGAAGAGCGCGTCCGAATCCAGTTCCGTGCCCGTGATGTAGTCCACGATCTCGCGTCGCTCGTGGCTGTGCAGATCCCAGACTCGTGGGTCGCGCACATGGATGTGGTACCCGCGCCCGCCGCTGAACGTAATCAGGAGGTGCTCGGAATCGAACCCGAAGTCCGCGAGGAGGTACTGGTCGACAATCTTGATGATCTCGGATTTCACTTCCTCGAGCATCGCCTCGTAGGGCATCCCCTTCACGCGGTCGATGTGGTCCGCATCCAGGTCGAATACAAGGTCCGCCCCGAGCCACTCCTTCTCCTCCATTGTTGGGGCCCCGGGCTTCTCGTAGTACGCGCTCGAGTAGTACACGTGCATCGGGGTCCGGCGCGCGAGGAACTGGCGGAGGCCGCCCTCGCTCTTGAACGACTGGTGCCGCTGCATCATCCCCGTCTCCCAGAACATGAACCCGAACTCGCGGCGAGCGAAGCGGGGAGCCCAACGGGCGAGCCCGCTTAAGGATTGTCCGGGGGGACGGCGGCGACGGTTCATCGGTCGAGCGACACCGTCGAGGAAGCGTTGCCCGGAACAGCGGTGGTCCGGAGGTCCCGCAGGCGAATGACGTCCGGGAACCGGTCCGTGAGGAGGGCTCGCAATCCCTCGACATGACCCTCGCCGACGACCGCGACGACGCTGCCGTGCTCCGCCTCCAACGACCGAAGCGCCCCCGCCATGTGAGCGTTCCGTTCATCGATCAGCACCCGCTTCACGGCGGGGAAGTCCTTGGCGAGCGCCTCGAGGAAGGCGGCCTCGTCCGACTCAAACTTCTGCAACTCGCTCTCCACCGTGGACCTCCGGAGGAACAGCCCTCCGAGGACCGAGAACGCAAACTTCGCCTTCTCCCGCCATGTCATCGCGCGGAGGAGGCGGCCGAGCACGAAGCGGGAGTCCAGGTCCAGGAACGCGAGGCGGGCACCGACCTCCCTCGCCGTGTCTGCCGCCGCGAGCATCTCTGCCCCCGCCCGGGTCCCGTACTCGCTCGCGATCCTCCTCTGGACATACGCCAGCACCGCGTAGATCGTGAACCCGGACTGACTGGCCTCCGGGGCCCGCAGGGCTTCGAGCCGCGCGGGATCGAGCTCGACGCCCACGACCGCGGGCCGCCGCTCCTCGATCTCGTTGCGGATCGCGGCCCGCAGGTCAAACACGTGACCCACGCCAATCAGCGTAATCACGCGAGACGCCACTCCATCGATGCTAATCAGGGTTCGCCACCGCTCAGCGGGAGGTGCGCTCCCGGACGACCCGCCCGTAGACCCGCACGATCTCCTCCGCGGTCGCCGAGCCCTCTCGCAGGGTCCGGTGGCCGACCCGGATCCGGTGGACCAGGACGCGTTCCCTCCCGAGGTCGACGATGTCCCCCACGACGAACTCCTCGTCCGGGGCGGCGAGGACCTTCCGCGCCACGGTGCGGTTCCCCATGTTCACGCTCAGGGCGACCCACACCTTGTCCGCCCGTTTCGCCCAGATCGCCTCCACGACCCTCGCTTTGGCTTGTTGGACGCGCTTCCCCTTCGACTCGATCGCGGTGACTATGGCGCGGCCATCCGCAAGCGGGATCTCCTCGCTGACCACGACGACCTCGTCCGGGCTCATTTCAATCGTCTGGCGGACGGATCGGTCCATCCAGCTGAGGATCAAGGGCACCCGGATCGGCCTCGGCTCCCGGGTCGTCACGGCCCGGACGGCCCCGCACGCGGAGCATTTCACGACCCCTTCGAAGACGATCTCGTCCGTCCCCGCGACCTTCCCGCGGAGAACCCGATGCGGGCCTTCCTCCCCGCACGCTTCGCACTTCAGAACAAGCGCGCTTGGCGCGGCCATCGGGACACGGAACGCGACCGTCCCGAAATCGTTTGCCCTCACGTGATCCGGAGCTTCCACCCGCATTCCGACCTCATCGTCCCGCGGGTGAACCTGAGCGGTCTGCCGCACTGCGGGCAGACAGCCTTCGCCGCGAACTTCTCGAGCCATGCACGCTGGACCTCACCCAGCGGTTCCTTCGAGAGGTGGCCGAGAACCTCGTCGAGCTCGGCACCCTTTGCAAGGGGGCGAAGGGCGGAGAAGTCCCGCAGTCGTTCGGGCTTCTTCCGTGCGGGGATGCGCATCACGAGCGGTGCGGTCGCGAAGCCAAACGCGAGGCCCGCAATGTGGGCCTCCCAGGCGATCCCGCTCAACGGCCCGCCCCCCATCGCGACCAGGCTCAAGAGGAACTGGACAACGACGAAGCCGATCACCCAGTAGATCGCGGGCATCGGGGGCAAGGGGATCGGCACCCAGATTCGAAGTCTCTCGCGCGGGTACAGCCGGCCGAACGCACCGAAGACGGAGCTCAAGCCCCCGGAAGCCCCGAGGATATAGTAGAACTGGTCCGCAATGTGGACGGCCTCGAACGCAAGAGTCGCGACGACGCCGCCCAGGAAGAAGAGGACCCCCCACCTGACGGCGCCGATCCTCTCCTCGAGCAGCGGGCCGATGAGGATCAGGAACAACAGATTGAATACGAGATGGAACAGGCCCGCGTGGACGAACATCATCGTGACGTACGAAAGGGGGCCGGAGTGGGACGGGCCGGCCTTCCAGACCAGGAGGTCGTCCCAGAACCCGTAGATGCCGGTTGCGGAATCGAGCCGGGCCGCAAGGACGCTCAGGCCGAAGGTCGCGAGGATCGCGACCGCGAGGGCCAGGGAGAGGGGGGCCTTCCGCCACCAGGCGTATCCGATGGCGGCGGGGATCGTGGCCGCGGCCAACGCGGAGATGGGCTCCATCGCCGGCCGCAACCGCGCCAACCGTTAAAGCCCTGGCGGGGAAATCCTCCACCGTGCGGCCGGACCCGGGCCTCGTCGTGGAAGAGCGGCCCACCGTCTACCGCCCGGCCGAGGATTCGTACCTCCTCCTCGGGGCGGTATGGGTCTCGCCGGGCGGGCGGTTCCTGGAGGTGGGCGCGGGGACGGGCTTGCTCGCCCTCCACGCGGCCCGAATCACGGATGCGGTCGCGACGGACGCGAACCCGGACGCCGTCCGCCTCGTGCGGGAGAACTCCCGCCGGAACCGGCTCCGGGTGGACGTCGTCCTCACGGATCTCATGGCCGGACTCCGGGGACCCTTCGATGTCGTCGCGTTCAACCCGCCCTACCTTGAGGGCCGACCGGACGATGATCTCGAACGCGCGTGGGCGGGAGGGGCCTCGGGGAGCGAGGTCACGATGCGGTTCCTCGCAGACCTACCGCGGGTGCTCGCACCAGGAGGCCGCGCGTATCTCCTCTTGAGCCACGCGAACGCGTCCGCGCGGGCGCTCGCGGAGTCGACGTTCCACGTCCGGGACCTTGCCTCCAAGGCCCTGTTCTTCGAGACGCTGGACGTCCTCGAGCTATCGGATCGTCTCGAGTAGCGCGGCGATCTTCTCCGCGGCGTGGCCGTCCCCAAAGCTCTTCGATTTCGTCCCCCGGGGGTTGAAGTTCCGGAGCGCGTGGACGATGTCCCCCGTGTCCGTCCCGACGACGGCGTTCCACCCGTCTTCGACGGTCTCGATCCATTCCGTCTCGTCACGCAGGGTCACGCACGGGACGCCGAAGAAGTACGCCTCCTTCTGGACCCCGCCGCTGTCCGTCGCGACCTTCCTCGACCCGATGAGGAGCGCGAGGAAGTCGAAGTAGTCGACCGGATCGATTATGCGGACGTTGCTCGGGACGTGCGCGTCGAGACCGAACTCCCGCATCCGGCCCCGGGTCCGGGGGTGGGCGGGGAACACGACGGGCTCCCCGCATTCGCCGAACGCCCTCAGGATGGAGGCCAGGGGCGCCCGGTCGTCCACGCTCGCGGGCCGGTGCACGGTCGCGAGGACGTAGCCCTTCGGCGCCAGGCCGAGGCGGTGCAGGATGTCCCGCTTCCGGGCCTCCTGCGCGCTCGCGAGGGCGACGTCGTACATGACGTCCCCGACGAGGTGGACCCCCTTTTCGATCCCCTCCTTCTTGAGGTTCTCCACGGAGGTCTCCGTGGGACAGAACAGGAGCGTGGAGAGATGGTCCGCGACGACCCGGTTCAGTTCCTCCGGCATCCGGCGGTTGAAGCTCCGGAGGCCGGCCTCCACGTGACAGACGGGCAGGTGGAGTTTCGCGGCGGCGAGGGCCCCCGAGAGCGTGGAGTTGGTGTCCCCGTACACCAGGACGGCATCGGGCTTCTCGTCCACCAGCACCTCCTCGAGGCGCATCAGCATCTCCCCCGTCTGGCGGGCGTGCGTCCCGCTGCCGACCTCGAGGTTGTAGTCCGGCTCGGGGAGATCGAGGACGCGGAAGAAGACATCGCTCATGAGGTCGTCGTAGTGTTGGCCCGTGTGAATCAGAAGCTCCTCGTTGTGGCGTCGAATCTCACGGCTGACCGGGGCGGCCTTGATGAACTGGGGCCTCGCGCCGACGACGCTGGCGATTCGCACGCGCGAGAAACAAGGGTGGCGGTTTAAAAGCCTGCGCCCTGGCGCGACCCTCCCTCGGAGGGAAGTCCATCCGTACGCGCGTTCGTGAAATGTTTATCTCGCCGCGTCCCATGGCCGCCCGGAATGAAGGTCGCGGTCGTCGGCCTGGGCTACGTCGGGATCCCCGTCGCGGCCGTCCTCGCCTCGAAACGGGTGCGGGTCGTGGGCGTGGACATCGACCTCCGCAAGATCGACGCTATCTCCGCGGGCCGGAGCCCCCTGGAGGGGCGGGAGCCCGGGCTCGACGAGCTCGTCGCGAAGGGCGTCGCGTCCGGGCATTTCACGGCGACGTCGGACTACGGCGCCGCCGACGGGTCGGACGCAATCGTCGTCAGCGTCGAGACGCCGGTGGACGACCAGACGCATGACCCGGAGTACAAGGCCCTGAAGTCCGCGCTCCGGAGCCTTGCGCCCCACATCGCCCGAGGCGCACTCGTGTCGATCGAGTCCACCCTCGCGCCCGGCACGATGGCGGGGATTGTCCGTCCAATCCTCGAACGGGGGAGCGGGCTGAAGGCGGGCCGGGACTTCCACCTGGTCCACTGCCCAGAACGGGTCACGGCCGGGAAGCTACTTCATAACCTCACGACCCTCGACCGCGTCGTCGGCGTCGCGGACGATAGGGGACGGAGGAAGGCCTTCGCCCTGTATTCGAAGATCGTCGACGGGGCCCTCCACGCCACGGACTGGACGAGCGCGGAGATCACGAAGACCGCGGAAAACGCATACCGGGACGTGCAGATTGCGTTCGCGAACGAGGTCGCGTTGATCTGTGAGGATCTCGGGGCGAACGCGTTCCGCGTGCGAGAGCTCGTGAACACGTGCCCGGGACGCGAGATGCTCACCCCTGGCGCGGGCGTCGGGGGCCACTGCATCCCCAAGGACCCGTGGCTCCTCGTGTCCCCCGTGCTCCACCAGAAACCGGTCCTTATCCCTGCCGCGCGGGAGATCAACGACTACATGCCCGTGCGGATGGCCCAGCTCGTGGAAGAGGCGATGCGGGAGACGGGTCGGAGGATCCGCGGCTCCCGCGTTGCGGTCCTCGGGTTCTCGTACCGCGAGAACACGGATGATGCGCGGAACAGCCCCGCGATCGCCCTGATCCGCGAGCTCCGGAAGCGGGGCGCCGACGTCACGATCCACGACCCGTTTGCGAAGGGGCAGCGGGGGTTTTCGGTGCTGCGGGAGGTGCGCGCGGCGGTCAAGGGCACGGACTGCATCGCCCTCGTCACGGCCCACGACGCGTACCGCAAGCTCGATCTGGCGAAGCTCCGTCGGTGGATGCGGCACCGAGCCATTGTGGACGGCCGGAACCTCTTCGACGGTGCCATCGCGAAGCGCGGGTTCGTGTATCGCGCGATCGGGAAGGGCGAGTTCTAGCGCGCGGCGGATGGGTGGACCACTTTCCCGGACCGCTGGGACTCCACCGCGGCCTGGACGACCCGGAGCGTTTCCACCGCGTCCGCACCGCTCACCAGGGGGCTCCCGCGCTCCTTCACGGCCCGGAGGAAGTCCGCGAGTTCCCGTTTGAGGGGTTCCTCCTTGCGCAGGTTCACGTGCCGGATGTCGAAGTCCAGCGGGACCTGGAACAGGTTCGCCGGATCCAGCGGCCCGAGGGTGGACGAGGAGATCGTGAGGGTCTGGGCCGTGTAGTCGAGCTCCACGAAGTTCTTGAGACATGTCAGGCCGAGCTTCCGGACCTTCATCGGGGTCAGCCAGTTCGCCTCGACGTACCCGTTCACGCCGTTCTCGAAGCTGAGCACGATCGTCGCGTGGTCCT
Organism: Methanobacteriota archaeon; assembly: GCA_005878955.1. Taxonomy (GTDB): domain Archaea; phylum Thermoplasmatota; class Thermoplasmata; order RBG-16-68-12; family RBG-16-68-12; genus EA-19. The sequence continues at coordinate 2,995 of VBMI01000016.1, read as the reverse complement.
CGAACGCCTCATGCCTCTGCCGGCCGCCGATCGCGAACACCGTGGAGACCGGGCTCCCGACGAGGTAACGGAGGACGTCGACGTCGTGGATCGCGAGATCCATGATCACCCCCACGTCCCGGATGCGATCGGGGAAGTTGCTCACCCGCCGCGCGCCGGCGGTGATGAGGTCCCCCCAGGTCCCGCCCTCCAGGTGCCGCTTCGCGCTGTCCACGACAGGGTTGTGGCGCTCGATGTGGCCGACGGCCAGGACGAGGCCCGCCCCCTGCGCCGCCTCGACGAGCCGCTCGGCGTCCCGCACGGAGTCGCAGATGGGTTTCTCGACGAGGAGGTGCTTCCCCGCCGCGATCGCGTCCATCCCGATCTTGTAGTGCAGTTTCGTGGGGACGCAGATGCTCACGGCGTCGATTTTCTCCTTAAGAAGGGCCCGGTGATCGGGGAAGTAGGAGACGGAGAAGCGGTTCGCGATCGCCCCGCCCGCCTTCATGTCGGGGTCCGCCACGCCGACGAGGTCCGCGATCTCCGAGTAGACCCGGGCGTGGTTCTGGCCCATCGAGCCGACGCCGATGACGCCGACCTTCACGGGTCGTGCATTCGGAGTTCCCGATAAGAACGTTCGGTCGAGCGCGCCTGTTGTCGATGGGTTCATACCGCTCCGTGTCTTCGACCCCTCCGATGGCGCTGGACCCGGTCTGCGGCGCCCCCGTGAACCCGCACAACGCGTTCTGGATGATCTGGTACAAGGGCACGCCGTATTACTTCTGCGGGGAGGACTGCCACATGGCGTTCGACCGCCACCCGGAGAAGTACCGCCTGAAGGCCCTCGAGCGCCGGGAGAAGGAACGGATCTTCTAACCCGAACTCAGAGGAGCTTGCCCTTCAGGATCGCGCGGAGCTGATCGGTCTTCTCCCGCATCCCCTCGCGGTCATAGAACACGACGGCCTCCGCGAGGTCCTCCCGCCACCGGTCCTCGTCCCCGATCGCCCGTCGGAGCTGGGCCTGAGCCTCCCATGCGGCCGCGACGCCGACCCAGTTCTCGATGGCGTGGAGCCGTTCCCGGGACTTCTCGAGCGTCACGAACGCCAGGTCGAGGCGGCCGGTCTTCCCGTAGATCCCGCCGAGGTTGAGTAGCGCCCACCCGGCGCCCTGCTCGCCCTCGGCCCCGGGGATGCGCGAGAACCGATCCAGGGCGTCCAACAAGAACCGTTCCGCGAGGGACGCGTCTCCGGAGGTGCCCGCGAACACGCCCGCCGCCATCAGGGCCCGCGCGAGGACGAGGGGGTCTCCGGCCGCCTTCGCCGCGTGGAGGCCACTATCGAACGCCTGCCGGGCCTCGTCCATCCGGCGGAGGACCATGAGCGCGTTCCCCCGCCGGACCTGCGCGGAGGAGAGGCGCGATTGTGCCGAGGGATTCCGGTTCGCCGCCTCCTCGACCGCTCCGAGGAGGGAATCGTAGTGTCGGAGGGCCCCCTCCCAGTCCAGCCGCCGCTCGTATGCAATCCCCTCCTCGAGGGAAGCGTCGAAATCCGCCAAGGTCCCCCGCCGAAACCGGGGCGGGCTAATAGCCTCTCGCCCTTGGCCTGTGGGTCGCGTGCCCACCGCGGACGCGTGTTCCCGCGTTCATGGACCTCGAAGCCGATCGAGGGATCCGAGAATCGTGTCGACATCCTCCGGGCTCACGAGCGGGTGGACCGGGAGCTCGAACAGCCTCCCCACGACATCCTCCGCCACGGGGCAGCGGGTCCTCGGCCGTCGCCGAAACGCCTTCTGGGCGTACAGCACGGATGGATAAGAGGGCCGGCAGCCGACGCCGTCCGAGTTCAGTCGCTCGACGATTCTGTCCCGAGAGAGCGGGAAGGAGTCCTCGACCCGGACGATGTACTGATAGTACGAGTGGAGCATCCAGTTCCCTTCGACGGGAGGACTGAGGCCCTCGATCTGCGAGATCCCCTTCGTGAGGCGGGCCGCGTTCTCCCGTCGCCTGCGCACGAACCCGTCGAGCTTTCGCAGCTGGACGAGCCCGATCGCGGCGGCGACCTCGGTCGTCCGATAGTTGAAGCCGACGAGCACGTGGTCGTACTTCGCCCGCTCCCCGTGTGAGCGGAGGAGACGACACGTCTCCGCGACCTGGGGGTCGTCCGTCACGATGATTCCACCCTCCCCGGTCATCATGTTCTTCGTCGGATAGAACGAGAAGCACGCCGTGTCCCCGAGCGCCCCTGCCTTTTTCCCATGATACTCCGCCCCGTGGGCCTGGCAGGCGTCCTCGAGGACGACGAGGTCGTGTGCCTCTGCGGTTTCGTTGATCGGGTCCATCTCCGCGGTCTGCCCGTAGAGGTGGACGGGCATCACGGCTCGGGTCCGCTTCGTGACCGCGGACTTCAGGTGTGTGGGCTCCATGTTGTAGAGGTTCCTGTCGATGTCGGCGAACGTCGGCTTCCCCCCGCACAGGATCACGGTGGAGGCCGACGCGAAGAACGTGAGCGGGGGGACGACGACCTCCTGCCCCTTGCCGATTCCGTGGGCGAGGAGCGCGATGTGGAGGGCCGCCGTCCCGTTCGACACCGCGATCCCGTGGCCACGGCCGACGTACTCCGCGAATCGCTTCTCGAACTCCGCGACCTTCGCCCCTTGGGCGAACTGCCCGCTGTCGAGGACCTCGATCACCGCGCGCCGCTCCTCGTCTCCGAGGTTCGGCTTCGCAATCGGAATCATCGGCCCGGCGGATGCGGGGTTCCGGATTAAACCTTGTTGCGCCGGAAATCAAAGGGAAAGGTGGGCCGCGGGACGCGGCCCTTCCGCTCGATGCCGCTAGTGTGCGTGCAGGACGTAGAAGTTCCTCTGGTTGTCGACGTAGTGGTTGTCCGCGGTCTTCAGGAGGGTACCGTGGAACACGTCCCACAGGAGGAGGCCCGTGGCCTCCCACGGGATGCACCCGGTCTTCGCGGCGTCCTGGTGGCTGCACCCCGTGTAGAAGTTCCCCTCGATGTGGTT
>VBMI01000015.1 GCA_005878955.1 Methanobacteriota archaeon | reverse complement strand
CCACCACCTCAATGTCCTCGTCCAGGACGGGCTAATCCGGACTGAGAAGGGAAACGGGCGCCGGCGGTACTACGCGATCGGCCAGCGGTCGGAGCCGCAAAGAAACCATCTGTACGAGCGCCACTGGGAGTTCCGCGATTTGCGGATGCGCGTCCTCCTCGTCATGCGCCGCCTCCCGGAAGCGACCCCGACATCGATCGCGCGGACCCTCGGAATCTCCCGCCAGCTCGCCGCCTACCATCTCCACCGCCTATCGGAGATCGGGCTCGCGCGGCGGGAAGGCCGTCGGTTCCGGCCGCGCTAGGGCCCCGGGTCCCCACCGCAAGGATCGAACCCACCACGAGAATCGAAAAATGTGGGAGGCGACGGTTCGGAAAGGGGTCTTGCCTTCGCGTCCTGAGGTCCCGTCGCCCGAGAGGAGTGGATGTTCCCCATCACGGAACCTCAATCCACTAGGTCAAGGCGAAGGTTGCAGATGTAATGCCTTGTAATCCCGCGCTCCGTTCGCTCATCGGCGCCGCCGGCCGGGAGCGCGGGTCTCCGCTCGCACCCACGTCAGGTACGCGGGCAGGCCGGACGCGATCGGAACCGCGAGGATTTCCGGGACCTCGTACGGGTGGAGGGCCCATATCGAGTCCGTGCATATGTCGACGAGGCTCTTCCGAGTCTTCAGGAAGAGCAGGACTTCCGACTCTCTGCGCATCTTTCCTTTCCATCGGTAGATGCTCGTCATGGGCCTCGTCACGTTCCCGCACGCGGCGAGCCGGAAACCGACCATTCTTCGGGCAATCGATTCCGCGACCCTCGCGTTCGGACACGTGACGAGCAGCATCGCGTATTCCATCGGAGCGCCTCCGCCCGCGGGAACGCGGGAGCCCTTAAGTCGCGTTCGCCCGCAAGCCCTTAAGCCGGTCCCCCGCTTCCGAGGGCTGTGGCGGAGGCGGACTCGCCCCGGACCCGGAGCCCTCCCCCCGCCGGGTGGCGCCCCTTCGGCCTCGGGGAGACGAAGCCCCATCACTTCCTTGAGATCTTCCGCACGATGTGGGAGAACAAGCGGGCGCCCGTCTTCGCGTGGCGGATCCTCCGTGACGGCGTGTGCGACGGTTGCGCCCTCGGCACGACCGGGATGCGGGACTTCACGATGGACGGTGTGCACCTCTGCACCGTCCGCCTGAATCTCCTCAAACTCAACACTGCAAAGTCCCTCGACCCGCGGCGGCTCGCGGACGCCTCGTCATTGCGGGGGATGGGGTCGCGGGCGCTGCGGGACCTCGGGCGCCTCCCGTATCCGATGGTCCGGCGGCGGGGGGAACCCGGCTTCACCCGGGTGTCGTGGGACGAGGCGATCGACCTCGTCGCGGGCCGCATCCGAGGGACGTCCCCCGAGCGTTGCTGCTTCTACATCACCTCCCGCGGGGTGACGAACGAGACGTACTACGTCGCGCAGAAGGCTGCGAGGTTCCTCGGGACGAACCACGTGGACAACTCCTCCCGCGTGTGTCACGCGCCGAGCACGACGGGGATGAAGCAGACCCTCGGCGTGGCCGCGTCGACGTGCTCGTACGCCGACTGGATCGGGACGGACCTCCTCGTGTTCTTCGGGAGCGACGTGCCGAACAACCAGCCGGTGGCGACGAAGTACATGTACTACGCGAAGGAGCGGGGGACGCGGATCCTCGTCGTGAACCCGTTCCGGGAGCTGGGGCTCGAGCGGTACTGGGTCCCCTCCGTCCCGCGGAGCGCGCTCGTCGGCACCCGCCTCGCGGACGACTTCTTCCTCGTGCACACGGGCGGGGACATCGCGTTCATCAACGGGGTGCTGAAACACCTCATCGACATGGACGCGGTGGACCGCGAGTTCATCCGATCGCACACGGACGGGTTCCTCGACCTCGAGAGGGCCCTCGACGCGCAGGACTGGGAGACGCTCGAGCGCTACTCGGGCCTGGGCCGGGACCGGATGCGGCGGTTCGCGGAGGTCTACGCGGGCGCCCGCAGCGCCGTGTTCGTCTGGTCGATGGGGATCACGCAGCACCGGTTCGGCGTCGACAACGTGAAGGCGATCGTGAACCTGGGCCTCGCCCGCGGGATGGTCGGGCGGGAGCGGTGCGGCCTCATGCCGATCCGGGGCCACAGCGGCGTCCAGGGGGGTGCCGAGGTGGGGTGCGTCCCGAACCAGCTCCCCGGAGGGGACCCCGTCTCGAGCGCGGGCCGCATCGAGGCCCTCTGGGGGTTCCCGGTCCCCGCTACCCCGGGCCACACGTCGGTCGAGATGATCGACGCGGCCGCCCGCGGCGAGATCGATGTGTTCTACGCGGTGGGCGGGAACTTCCTGGAGACCCTCCCGGAACCGGACTTCGTGCGGGAGGCCCTCGCCCGCGTCCCGCTCCGCGTGCACCAGGACCTCGTCCTCACGACGCAGATGCTCGTGGACCCCGCGGACACTGTCGTCTTGCTCCCCGCCCAGACCCGGTACGAGCAGCGCGGCGGCGGGACGGAGACCTCGACGGAGCGGCGGATCTACTTCAGCCCGGAGATCCCGGGCCCGCGCGTCGGCGAGGCGATGGCGGAGTGGGAGATCCTGATGCGGGTCGCAGAGCGGACGCGCCCCGAATCGCGGGACCGCATCCACTTCGAGGACGCTGGCAGCATCCGGGCGGAGATTGCGAAGGCCGTACCTGTGCCAGGGCGGGAGGTTCCCCACGGTGGACCACCGCGCGCGGTTCACCCCCCTCGTCCCTCCGGAGGTCCGGCTCCCGGACGGGGCCTACCTCCTGAGCACGCGGCGGGGGAAGCAGTTCAACTCGATGGTCCAGCGGGACATCGATCCGATGCTCGGCGCCCGGCGGGACGCCGTCCTGATGAACGCGGCGGACGCGGAGACCCTGGGGTTGCGGGAGGGCGACCCGGTGGAGGTCCGCTCGGAGGTCGGCCGGTTCGCGGGCCGCGTGGCCCTCACCCGCATCAAACCCCGCAACGTCCAGATGTACTGGCCCGAAGCGAACGCGGTCCTCCGCCGCGGGGTCACGGACCCGCAGTGCGGGATGCCCGACTACAACGCGGTCGTCACACTGTCCGCGGGTGGGCGTCCCATGGAGGGGGCGAGATGAATCTACGGCATGCGACCGCGGATGTCGACGTCACGCGGGTGTCCGGTCGAGCGCGGGAACCCGCGAGGGACACGCTCGCGGGCGAGGAGCCGATGGAGATCCGTCTCGCGATCCCGCAGGAGGACGGGGTCTTTACGCGGAGCCTTTCCGTGACGATGAGGACCCCGGGGGACGATTTCGAACTCGCGGCGGGGTTCCTCTTCACGGAGGGGATCCTCGCTGGACCGAGCGACATCGAGGGGATCGCGTACGCACCCGGCGGGACGCGGGAAGAGGAGGGCAACGTCGTCACGGTCTCGATCCGGCGAGGCGTTCAGCTCGACCCGAAGCGGCTCCTCCGGAACTTCTACGTCACGTCGAGCTGCGGCGTGTGCGGGAAGGCGAGCCTCGACGCGGTGCGGGTCATCGCACCGAACGAGCTGAGGCCGGGCGCTCCTACGATCACCGCCGGGCTCGTGGGGGCGCTGCCCGAGCGGCTCCGCGCGGACCAGAGCCTCTTCGCGAGGACTGGAGGCCTGCATGCGGCGGGGCTCTTCACCCCGGGGGGCGAGCTCCTCGCCCTCCAGGAGGACGTGGGCCGGCACAACGCGGTGGACAAGCTCGTGGGCGAGCAGTTCCTGGCGGGCAACGTCCCTCTCTCCCAGGCCGTCCTCCAGGTGAGCGGCCGCGCGGGGTTCGAGATCGTGCAGAAGGCGGTCGTGGCGGGGATCCCGATCCTCTCCGCCATCGGAGCACCCTCCTCTCTCGCGGTTGACCTCGCGCGGGAGTCCGGGATGACCCTCCTGGGCTTCGTCCGAGAGGGCCGCTTCACGGTCTACGCGGACTCCGGACGGCTGGAGTCCGGCTGACCCCTCGGTCGTCGAGGTGGACGGGAAGCCCATCCTCGCAAACGGGAGGATCTTCACCGGCTGGCGGGCCGGTGCCCTCCCGCGATCCGCCGCTCAGCCTCCCGGAGGTCTTCTGCGGTGTTCACGTTGATGAAGGACTCGAGATCCGGATCGATCGGGCGGATCTCCTCCATGGGGACGTACCGGAGGTCGCCGAGTCCCGCGAGCATGTCCGTGTTCGCGTAGCGTCCCGCGTCGAGCGCGGACGCCGCGGCCGCGAGAGCGGCCTCCCTCCGGAGGACGGAGGCCATCGGCTCGATCTTCCCGTCCGGCCACTGGGGGACCGCCCCATCGTGTCCGGCCGCACGGGAGAAGAGGAGGTCGAGGACCCGCGGCCTCAGAAGGGGCAGATCGCACGCGAGGTACGCGACGTAGCCCGCCCGGATTGCACGGGCGCCGGCGACGAGGCCGACGAGGGGACTCTGGACCTCCGTGGGCTCCTCGATGATCCGCGTGCCCGGCGGTAACGCCCGAGCGAGGTCCCCTGCCATCGAGGGCTTCGTGACCACGGCGAGTTCCCCGACGACCTTCCCCGCGGCCCGGAGGACGTGGAGGACGAGGGCCTCGCCCGCGAGGGCGACCAGGGCCTTGACGCCGCCCATCCGGCGGCCCGGGCCCCCCGCGAGAACGATCGCGCCCCGCACGCCCGCCTACCCGCCGAGCACGAGGAGGGCGCCCTCCCACGTCTTGTACAACCGCTCGATGTCGTACGGGGGCGCGTGGCACGACAGGTACCGGAGCATCGTCCGGCCGACGTTCCGGATCCCATGGCTCCCACCGATCGGGAAGTACACCGCGGTGTCGGGCCCGACGACCTTCTTCGTCCGACCGGACGTGACCTCCCCTCGCCCGGCGAGGATGAAGTACATCGACTCGATGTCGCGATGCTCGTGGAGGGGCGTGCTCCCGCGGGGCTGGACCTCCACGAACGTGATCAGAAAATTCTCGGAGCCGACCGAGTCGGGCGTGAGGAGCTGGAACGAGCGGCTCCGGTTGCCCTCGAGCGCCTTCGCCTTCCGGAGATGTACGACCTTCACCGTCCCACCGGGCCGCGCGAACGCGGGGACCCGATATGGACTTTCCCCATGGGCGCACGCTGGCGCACGGGGGCGACGCGACCCCCAACGCCTTAAATAACATGGGGAGACTTCGCGCCGCGATGGTCCGCATCGACGTGATCGCGTACACACCCACGGAGGTGCTCGAGGAGCACGACATCACGGTCGGTCGGGCCCGCGAGCTTGTGGAGAAGTACGGCGTCACGTGGATGAACATCGTCGACCCGAGCGGGCGGACCCTCGAGGAGCTCGAGGCGCTCTTCGGGTTCCACCCCCTCGCCCTCGAGGACTCCGTGAACCAGGACCTGACCCCAAAGATCGAGGCGTTCGACGACGTCGTGTTCGTCGTCGCCCGCACGATCATCTGGGCGGAGGAGATCGAGACGGACCAGCTTAGCCTCTTCGTCTCCAGGAAGTTCGTCGTCACGATTCACGACAAGGTGTTCCCCCAGCTCGAGGACATCCGGGTCCGCATCCGGAAGCGGGCGCCGAAGCTGATGAAGAGCGGGGCGGACTACCTGTGCTACTCGATCCTCGACGTGATCGTCGACTCGTACTTCCCGCACCTGGACCGGTTCCAGGAGGTCGTGGACCGCCTCGAGAACGAGATCGTCGCGGACCCCTCGGGCACCGGGATCTCGAAGATCCACGCGGTCCGGCGGGACCTGACCCGAGTGAGGAACATGCTCCGTCCGCAGCGGGACGTCCTCGGTACGCTCTCGCGCCTCGAGACCCCGATCTTCAAGAAGGAGATCCGGAACTACCTCCGGGACGTCCAGGACCACATGATCCGGGTCTCGGACACCCTCGACACCCTTCGCGAGGTCTCGACGAGCCTGATGGAGGTCCAGGCGACCCTTGCGGACGCGCGCCTGAACAGCATCATCAAGGTCCTCACCGTGCTGTTCACGGTCACGATCCCGCTCACGATCGTCACGAGCGCGTTTGGGATGAACGTAGAATTCTGGGGGTTCAACCGGCCGGAGGGCCTGTACCTAGCCCTCGCCCTGATGATCGCGCCCACGCTCATCCTGGTCGTGTGGATGCGCAGAAAGGGCTGGCTTTAGTGAAGCCGTGGGATCGGGAGGGAGGTTCCGTCCACCTCTCCGTCTCCGACTACCGCAGAATCCGCGGGTTCGCCGGAGGACCATCCTGAGACGGCGAATCACGCCGACACGTTTAAGGCCCCCAGTATGAATCGATTCTGTGCCCCCGGACCGAGGGGAGGGGTACGGGCCGGCCGTGGGGGACATTGGCCTCTTCGAGAGGCCCCCGAGGCACCGACAGATGAGGTGGACCGCCTTCCCCATGGCCATTGCGACAGCGCTGCTGACAGCGACCCTGCTTGTCCCCTGGCTTCTCGCTCCCATTCCGGACGGGGCGATTCCCGCCGCGCCCCGGACCCCGGCGAACTTCCCGGTCGGCGGCGGGTCGGAGGGCATCGCGCGGGCAAGCACCTCTGGGCCGGGACCCTCCAGCTTCCCGTCCGTCCCGCGGAACGCCACGAGCCTCATCGCGGACGGGACCTTCGACGCGATCCCGGGGCCCTGGAACTACACAAACGGGACGACCGGCGTGGTCACGGCAGAACGCGATGCCACCGCCCGCGCCCGGTTGGGGGCGAAGACCTCCGTGCTGCGGTTCGATTCCATGGATGACATCTTCGGCCCGAGTCCGTGGGTCGGTGCGGTTTCGGGTCCGGGGAAAGCGACGAGCAATCTCTCCCAGGAGACTGCCGTCCGCCAGGAAGGGACGGGGTCGATGAGGGACGACGTGATGATCCTCCAAAACGGTAACCAGTGGGGGGGCGCGTTCCGGTACGACCCGCTCGCCTGGAACTGGTCCGGCTACGACCGGATGGCGATTCGGATGAACAAGGGGTCTCCGACGTTCGTCTGGGGATGGGTGTACGTCCAGGACCAGAAAGGCGGGACGGCATGGGGATTCTTCACACTCGTGGCCGGGTGGTACCGGTACGCATTCGATCTGAACACGACCCTCGACCTCACCACGGTCAACTTTATCCAGGTGGCGTTCTCGGCTCCGATTGGGGTCCCCGTTGCCTTGTATGTGGACGATATCGTGCTCTACAACTCCACTGCCTTCGCGGAGACCGCCAGCGTCGCGCAGACGTTCTCCAAGTCGGCGCCGACCGGAGGAAGCCCGAACTCGCTGAGCCTCACGTTCGATGTGGAAACCACGACAGCGTTGAACGTGGTCTCCCAGGTCGACGTCGCCATTGACGGGACCATGGAATGGTCCGAGACGCCGGTCGCCGCCGGGACACGGACGCTTCACGTTGACCTCAGCAGCAACGTCCCCTTGCAGGGGACGGGATCGTTCACGCTCTCGTTCTCCCTCCGGCTCAACCGGACGGGCTGGGAGGAGTCATCGATGACGGCGTGGATCGACAACGTCACCGTCGCCGCGGCAGGCGTCCTCGCGCAGATCGTCGTCACGCCCAGCACGTCGTTCGTGCCCGTCGGCCAGACGGCCCGGTTCACCGCGGAGGGCCGGGATCCGGACGGAGCCCCCGTCCCCCTCACGGGGACGAGCTGGTCCTCGACGATTGGCCAGATCGTCGCGGCGAACGCCAGCGCCGCCACGTTCCGAGCGCCCGCGATTGCGGGGACGGGCGTCATCTCGGCCACGGAAGGAACCGTGACCGGGACCGCCAACGTGACGGTGGACCCGTGGGGGACGCCGGTGATTAATGGCGTCGTGCCGGATCAAGTCGCCCAGGAGGACGCGAGCCCGTGGCCCGTGGACCTCACGCCCTTTGCGGCGGGCCAGGCGGATCCCTCGGACACCCTCGACAACCTGAAGTGGTACCTCAGCGATGTGGACGGCTCCCTATACACGGTCTTCGGCGAGAACACGTTCGGGCGGCACAACCTCGTGTTCACCCCGAGGCCGGACGCGTTCGGCTCCGACAACGTGACCCTGTGGCTCGAGGATCGCGTCGGCGCCCGAAGCTCCCAGGCATTGCGCGTCACGATTGTCCCCGTGGACGATCCCCCGGTGTTCGTGGCGGTGCCCGAGATCCGGGTGGCGCACGACGAGGCCTACCGGTTCGACTTCCGTCCCTATCTTCGCGATGTCGACACGCCCACGGCGAACCTGACCCTGACGACCCAGGATCCGGATCATATCGCCATCGACGGGCTCAACGCCACGTATCTGTACCGGTGGAATTTCAACGGAAAGACGCTCTACGTCCGCCACTTCGTGAGCGACGGCCAATCGAGCGGAGTGGCCATCGTCACGATCCGCGTGACGGACAACTCTCCGCCGCGGGTGACCATGCCCCTGCCCGACCTCCGGTTCCCGGAGGACACCGTCCTGCGGGACGCCTTCCCGGACTCCCTCCGCGCGTACTTCGACGACCGGGAGGGAACCCAGCTGTTCTTCAGCTACAACTTCACCCATGTGCGCGTCTGGATCAACGATACCGGAACGAAAGTGACGGTCGACGTGGCGGGGCTGTCGAACTTCTTTGGTCTCGACCGGATCACGTTCCGCGGGACCGATCCGTCGGGGGCGTTCGCGGAGTATACCGTCCAGGTGGAGGTGACCCCCGTCAACGATCCGCCCGTGCTAGCGTGGACGGACGACGTGTACGTGACCTTCAACCAGACCTACCGGCTCGATCTCTCGCCCTACGTGTCGGACGTCGACAACTCGACGGCCCAGCTTACCCTGACGACGAGCGACCCGCTGGGGGCCGACGTGGAGGGGTTCACGATCGCGTTCTACTACCCGCGGTCGCGACTTGGGCCCCTACCGCAATACGTCTTCCCCTTGAACCTCAGCCTGTCGGATGGGCTCTCCGGGGACGTACGCACGATCGACATGCACGTGAGCAACAATCACCCGCCCGAGCTCGTGGTGCCCTTCGACGCCCTGAGTTTCGACGAGGACGATGTGCAACGGGATGCAATCTACCTCGACCGGCACTTCGCCGATGTGGACGGGGACCGGCTTCGCTACGACGGCAGCGGCCGAAACGTCAGCGTCTCCATCGCCCGGGACAAGGTCACCCTGACCCCGGACCCGAACTGGTCCGGACAGGAGGTGGTCGAGTTCCGCGCGACGGATCCGGCGGGGGCGTTCGCGCTTGGCTATCTCCTCGTCGATGTGATACCGGTGAATGACCCGCCGGTCTTCCGACCGATCCCGGATCAAGTCCGCTCCGAGGGGGGGTCCTGGATCCTCGACCTGCGGCTCTACATCACCGATGTGGACACGGATCCGTCCAACCTCGTGTTCACGACCGACTCGGGCAATGTCGAGGCCGTGGGTTTCTTCCTGGTCTTCACCTTTCCCGGAACCGACGTCCAGACCGCCTTGACCGTCACCGCACACGATTCGGGCCTCACCGCCTCGACGGGCATCGCGGTAAGGATCGCCCCCGCCTCACCGTGGAGCTCGGTCTTCCTCCCCGGGCTGGTCCTCCTCGCGGCGGCTCTCGGTGTTGGGGCGGCGCTAGTCGCTCGCCGGGTTGGGTTCCACAAGTTCCGAATCGAAGACATCCTCTTGATCAAGGAGGGTGGGTTGCTGATCGCACACGCGAGACGGCGTGGCAGTTCGCTCGGCGACGAAGACATCCTGGCGGGAATGCTGACCGCGATCAGCGCCTTCGCCCAGGATTCGTTCCGTGAGGAGCGCGAAGGATTGAAGCGGTTCGAGATCGGGGACCAGAAGGTGGCGCTGGAGCGAAGCGAACACGCGTACATCGCGGTGATCGGGGTCGGCTTGGTCCCGACTCGTTTGTCCGCCAGCCTGAAGGATTTTCTCGCGGATGTCGAGGGACGGTACGGGAGATCGCTGGAGTCGTGGTCGGGGATCGCGGAAGACCTGCCCGGGGTTCGGACGATGCTTGAGGCGTTTGCCGATGGAGGCCGGTACCGTCGAGGAGACTGGAGGGACGGCGCGGTTTACGAGGAGCCGTTGCGGTCATCGCTGCAGGGAGCCGAGGAGCCCACGGTGGGGACTCGCGAGACGGCCGTTCCGGAAGGGCCGTTGCCCCCGCAATAACGAAGACTACGATTCATCGCTCGTCGTGCACCGCGGTCGACGGTGGCTGAGTCCCCGGATGACCTCGCAGGGGTCACTCGCGACGATTTCCCCTCGGACGGATCAGGAACCGGCACACCGCGTCCCCCGCGACGACACGATGGGACGTCTCGACGTCCGCCCGCAGGAGCTTCTGGAAGAGGTCCCGCTCCACCGCACACGCTTCCCAGTAGTGGTCCGCGACGGCGTACACAGGGCAGTTGTGCTCCAAGAGCTCGAACGAGTTCTTGCGGGCGCTCGCGAGTTCCGCCATGTACCCGCCCTCGTCCCGGATCTTGACAAGCCCTTCCACCCGCGACCGGAGGTCTCCGCTCCGCAGGTCATCCCGATGTCGCTCGTACAGCTCCTGGGCCCGCTGCTTCAGGAGGTCTTCGACCGCCTTTCGGCCGAGCCTCTTCTCGATGAACTTCAACGCGGTCTCCGTCATGTGCGCGTACGCCTCGGGGAAGAGGGACCTCGCCCTCGTCGTGAGCCGGAAGAACACCCGGGGCCGGCCCCGGCCGCCCGGAGGGAAGAACCGCTCGACGAGCCCCTTGGTCTCGAGCGCGTTCATGTGCTTCAGGGCCCCCATCTTCGAGATCCGTAGAGCGCCTGCGAGGTCCGCCAAGGACGCACTCCCGCCCCGCTTGAGGAGGAGCAGCACGCGTTTCTTCGTGGCAGAGAAGCCCGCTTCGAGTGCGCCCGCCTCGACCTCGCGCTCGATCATCAGCCCGACGAGAGGTCCTCGGGAAGATATACCTTATCGTTTACAAAATGGACAATCCCCGGCCCCGATTCACTTCGGGTACTGGCTGAAGCGGGTGCTCTCGAGCTGGATCGTCTCCTTGCGGGCCCGGTCGACCTCGGAGAGCAGACCGACGGTGTGCTTCATCGCTCGGTGGCTCGAGGTGATTCCCCACAGCCCGAGGAGGAACATCGCCACGGCGGCGGCGACGCCGATGCTCTTCGCCTCGATCGTCGCCGCGGACGCACCGCGGACGAGGTCTGAGAGGTTCGGGATCGTGACGAGGGCTGCGACGCCGACCCCCAGAAGGAGGATGATCGTCCAGAACACGATGAGGAAGACGCGGGCCCCGGTGCGGGGGGTCGAGCTGGCTGCCAAGCCGATCTCCGGAGGAACAAAGGTCCGCGGGGCTTAGTTAAGCCTTTCCTCTCAGAACCACGACCGAGAACAGAAAATTCGGTGGACGCTCGACGCATCAAGAAATTCCTTAGGAGGTGATCCATCTGCAGGTTCCCCTACAGATACCTTGTTCACGTCGATCCCCATGTCGCCATGGGGCGTGGACTGTATCATCATCCGGCGCAAGCCGGAGCCCGGCGTGCAGTCTCTGAGGGTTCCGACCGGGTTTGGTCGGCCTTCCCTGCGGATTGTCCGCACCCTGCGATTTTTACCGCGAAACGCGGTACGCAGGGATCCACGGAGTTCCCCGCATATAGCCAGGTTTGTTCCGGTGCCTTTCGGCTCCGGAGTCGCAACGTCACTTACGACTTAGCCCTCCTTGCTGGATCGAAGTTCTAGCGCCGCAAGAACGGCACCATCACTCCGGCCCAACTCGGGTGGCTTGACGGGCGGTGTGTGCAAGGAGCAGGGGCATATTCACCGCGTGATGTTGACACGCGATTACTACGGAATCCATCTTCGTGAGGGCGAGTTACAGCCCTCAGTCCGAACTACGATTGGGTTTCGGGATTGCCTTCCCCTCTCGGGGTCGGAGCCCATTGTCCCAACCTTTGTAGCGCGCGTGTAGCCCGGGGGATTCGGGGCATACGGACCTACCGTTGACCTCTCCTTCCTCTGATTTAGCACCAGCGGTCCCCCTATTGTAGCCACCGATCCGGAGATCGGCGTAGCAATTAGGGGCGAGGGTCTCGTTCGTTATCTGACTTGACAGAACGCCCTACGGTACGAACTGACGACGGCCATGCACCACCTCTCCAAGAATCAGGCAAGGTCATCGGCCTGGCCTTCATGTGATGGTCGCCCCCGGTGAGTTGTCCGGCGTTGAATCCAATTGAACCGCACGCTCCTCCCGTTGCGGTGCTCCCCCGCCAATTCCTTTAAGTTTCAGTCTTGCGACCGTACTCCCCAAGTAGCAGGCTTAACACCTTCGCTCCGGCACCGGGCGCCCTCGTAGGACCCCCGACACCAAGCCTGCAGCGTTTACACCCAGGACTACCGGGGTATCTAATCCCGTTTGCGCCCCTGGGCTTCGTCCCTGACCGTCGGATCCGTTCTAGTTGGACGCCTTCGCCACTGGTGGTCCTCCGAGGATTACAGGATTTTACCCCTACCCCCGGAGTACCTCCAACCTCTCCCGGTCCCTAGTCTGGCGGTCTGCCCGGAATTCGAAACGTTAAGCGCCTCGATTTACCCAGGCATCTACCAGACCGGCTACGGACGTTTTAGACTCAATAATAATGAGCACCACTCGGGCTGCGGGTATTACCGCGGCGGCTGGCACCCGTCTTACCCAGCCCTTACTTCTCCTGCTTTTTAGGCAGAAGAACAGCGTGCACAAAGTGCACGCACTGGGAGTTCCCCCGTCGTGGTTTCCCACATTGCGGAGTTTTCGCGACTGCTGCGCCCCGTAGGGCCTGGACTCGTGTCTCAGAGTCCATCTCCGGGCGACTACTCCCATAGCCCGTACCCGTCGAAGCCTAGGGGGTCTGTTAAACCCCCTACAAGCTGATAGGCCGCAGACCCATCCTCGCGCGCCGGAGCTTTGAGCCCGGAAGCGTTCCAGCATCCCGGACCTATGGGGTATTATCCTCAGTTTCCCGAGAGTATCCCCCACGCGAGGGCAGGTTGTCCGCGTGTTACTGAGCCGTCCGCCGAGGTCTTGCACCTCTCGACTCGCATGTCTTAAGCGAACTCCCATAGCGGTGCCCGCCGGCAGGATCAACCGGAGTTGATTCCCTGCACACGTGTCATGATTTCGGAAATGACGTGAAGCTTGCACCTCTTGATGCATCGAGCGTCGGGTATGAGAGGGCACGCGCGCGAACGCGCGGGGTTCTCACACCTCCACCGTGTGGGCGGCACTAGAAGAGAGCCCATCACGGTTCAGGGCCGTCGCCGAAATGCCGCCTCGTGGCTCGGTCCTTCACGGCTCGATACGTACGTCACAGCCATTTCGGCCGAGCCTTCCGAGTCATACCCGCGCACGCTATATGAGGCTTTCGTCCGCGCGGATTTCGCGCGATACCCCCGCGCCGATGGTCCGCGTTCCCTCTCTAGAAATCCGAGTCACTGTGGGGGCGGGTTTATCTTCGTCACACTCGTTATTTTTGACGCGACCAGTGCGACGGTGCCCACGATCAGCGCGACGACGGAGAGGGCGACCGCGGGCACGAGCCCGTCCACGACCTGCGGAATCGAGTAGTACGGCTCCACGTACGAGAACATCGCGAGGAACAGGAACGCGAGGAGGGTGACGAGGGCGATCGAGGCGAAGAGGATCAGCGTCTTCCCGGCCTGCTCGAGCAGATCCCCCTCGGTCACGGCGGCTCCCATCGCACTGCCCCCGGAAAAACCCTGCGTGCCTAGGGGAACCGCTCGGCAACCAGTTGGAGGGGAAGGAGGCCCGCGATTAGGAGGACGACGAGCTGAGGGGGGATCCCGGCGAGGAACAGGGCGAGGATCGCGCCGCTCGAGATCCCGCGGGCGAGATTCAGGACCACCTCCCGGGTCTGCATGACGAGGCCGATGTCCGTCTCGAGGCGGTCGACGACGGCGGCGTTCACGAACGTGGGTGCGATCACGAGGGTCGCGTTCAGGGCCCCGGTCGCCGCGGCGAAGCCCGCGAGGCCCGGCGCGACGCCGACCCCCACGGCGAGCGGAACGGAGACGGCCGCGCCAAGGGCGATGAACCGCCGGCGGTGGCGGATCCGGTCCGACCACCGTCCGAGGACGACCGAGAAGACGCCCCCCGAGACGGCGAACAGGGAGAACAGGGCGCCGAGTTGGACCTCCCCCTGCACGAAGGACACCGTCGCGAGGGGGATCGCGCTCCAGAGGACGCCGTCGATCCCGCCCTGCGCAGCAAACGCCGTGACGGTTCCTCGGCCGAGGCGGCGGGGCGCCCACATGAGACGGACGGGGACCGAGATCTGCCCGAGCGCGACGGCGATCGCGGCCGCAAGGACCAGGAGGGCCGCCCCGAGGGCGAAGAGGACAGGGAACCCCCACGCGCTCGCGATCACGCCCCCGACGAATGGCGCGCCGGCCGTTGCGATGCTGTTCGTCAGGTTGATCCCGGCGAGCTTCGCCCCGCGGTCGTGGACCCGCGTCTCGGACGCGAGGAGCGTGTTCCATGGGAGGAAGAAGAGCGGGATGTACGCGCCGTACAGCAGCGCGAAGAGCCCGAGCTGCGCGGGCCCCTGGACGAACGCGAGCGCGAGCTGCGCCCCGGCGAGGCTCGCGAGGCCCGCGACCATCGCCGGCGTGGCGGGGAGGGATTTGGGACGGGTCATCACCATCGCGACGACGACCGCGGTGAGCGCCGCCGCGCCGAGGAGGGCGGCGATCGCGGCGGGAGGGAGCCCGGCGACGCGGAAGAGATAGACGACCCAGAACGAACCCGTCACGGAGGAGCCGAACGCGAGGAGTCCGAAGAGCACCAGGAGTTCGCGGTACCCGCGTCGGGAGACCGGCATCCCCTCACGCGGGCCGGAGAGCGCGTCGCCGGGAGAACAGGATTACCAGGAGGCCGATGAGGAGGAGGGCGACGTCCACCGGAAGGCCGAGGGAGCCCCCCGGCACCGCCATCTCGGGGACCGCGAGGGACACCGCGCCCGTCGCGAGCTCGCTCAACGCGGGAGGGAGGGCGACGGTGAGGAACCACCGGCGGCGTCGCGGCGGGTCGGCGGTCGGCGCGGCGAACCAGCCTGCGAGCAGGAGGGCCGCGCCGAACACGAGCGCGAGGATCGGCTTCACGTTGAACCCGGCGGCGGCGCCGGTCGGCGCCCCCTCGACGAGCACGGTGGCGTTCCCCGCCGGCTCCGTGTTCCCGAGGCGGTCCGCGCTCCGGAACTCGACCGTGTGGTTCCCGGGAGGGGAGAGCAGAACCGGTGTGCCGTTGTACCGCGTCCAGGCGCCCCCGTCGATCCGGTACTCCGTCCAGTCCACACCGGACGCGAGGTCCACCGCCGAGAGGGAGAGCAACTTCCCGCCGGTCCCGTTCGAGACCGTGAGGGTCGTCTCCGGCGGGAGCCCGTCCACGAACACCGCGGCCTCGTGCGTGGGCTCCTGCCCGCCGAGGAGGTCGGTGCTGTTGTACGAGATCGTGTGCGGGCCCGCGGGGAGGACGAACGTGGGCCCGGGAGCGCTCCACGTCCACGCCCCGGTGTCAATACGGTACCACACCGTGGGCGCGCCCTCTCCCGTCCGGTCCTGGGCGATGAACGAGAGCGGGGTCGTGGGGAGGATGTACGTCGTGTTCGTCACGATGCGGGGGGCGCCCACGACGAGGGTCGTCAGGGGGACGTCGTACACGGTGATCGTCCCCGCGGCGGTGTTGTTCGTCTCGTTCGCCTCGGGGACCGCGTCCGTGAGGTCCACTTCGACCCGCACGACGTGGGACCCCAAGGAGCCCGCCGCCCATGGGGCGGAGATCCACGAGGACGTCGCGCCGGCGCCCAGCGGTCCGAGGGTGAACACCGCGAACGGGCTCGATCGCTGCGTGTCGTTGTAGAACGCGACCTGGAACGCCGAGGCGTTCGAGACGCCGACATTCCGGACTCGGGCCGTGATCGAGGTCGAGCGATTCACGCTCGCTTTCGCGGGGATCGACACGCTCACGGGGACGAGGTCGGGTGCGGAGGCGAGATCGTATACTCGGAAACGGAGCACGAAGGTGTTGTCCGTCTCCCGGGTCTCGCGCACGTCGCGCAAGTAGTCCACCGTGACGTTCACGAAGTACGTGCCCGGCCCGGCGGGGGTCGTCCACGGGATCGTTGGGAGCGCCACGTCCACCCCTGGGCCGATCGGCCCGATTGCGGACTGAGCGAACGGCGGATCCCCGCTCCCGTTCAAGGTCGTCGTGTTGTAGAACGCGACCGTGCTTGACCGCGACGCGTTGACGATCCCCGCGTTCCGGACCCGGACCGTCAGGTTCACGAGGGTCGAGGGCGCGAGGGAGATCAGGGGGGAGACGAACCCGAGGGCGGCCGGGTCATCGAAGACCTCCCGGGCGCCCCGGAGGTCCACGGTCACGTTGCTCGGGATCAGGTTCGGCGCCTCCACGTGGACCGTCGCCACGACCACGTTGTTCGCCTCGTTCGTCTCCGCGTACCGGTCGGCGGGATCGACGACCGCGCTGACGCGCACGTCCGCCGGCAGCGAGGCGGGGCTGGGGGTCCACGTCGCGCTCGCGGGAACCGAACGTCCCGGCACCACGGGGAAGACGGTCGTGTTCGCGCACGCGCTCCGCCCACAGAACACGTCGATCGGGAGGTCCATCCGCCCGTCGCGGTCCCGGTCGACGTCCTCCGCCACGAACGTGACGTCAACGGGAGCGTAGATGGGGACGTCCGTCGTCACGGACACGGTCGTCGTCAGGTCCGTCGGGACCCCGTCCGCAACGGGGGTGGGACTCGCGGCGAAGGCCGAGACCGTGAGGTCGGGCGGGACGAGGGAAATCGTCGCGACGCCGAATCCCGTCCCGAACAGGTACGTGACCTCGACGAGGACGCCGTGGCTGCCGACATCGGTGTTCGCGGGCGTCCGGTCGTTGACCGCAGGAGCAGACACGGTCAGTCGGAAGGCGCCCGTCGTGTCCGTCGAGCCCGTGGCGGTGAAGTTGATTGCCGGGATGATGAGCCGGATCGCGGCGTTGGCGGCGGTGGTGTTCGCGCGGACCTCGAACGGGCCTCCGGGCCCGACGGTGTCGGGGAAGAGGACGACGGAGACGAGGACGACCGGGTTCACGAGCGCATACGCCGTGAGGTTCGTCCAGGTGTGGGTGTACGCCGCGGGGCCGGAGGTGTTGTGCGTCTCGAGCTTGACGAAGTTGGACGCGTTCGGCGCGTACCACCGGTCCGTGGCGGCGCCTCCGGCCGACGCCGAGTGCACGCGGACGGTGTCAAAGGTCGTGTTGGCGACGGACACGCTCTCCGTCCCGTTCGCCCAGTTGTGGGCATCGACCGGGGCGTCCCCGTTGAGAGGCTGCACGAGGTCGATGTCCTGCCCGATGGGCATGCTAATGTGGAGGTGGACGGCGCCTGTCGTATTCAGGGTGGACGTCACGTTCCACGCATCCCCGATCCTAAGCGGGAAGTCGAAGTCCTCCTCGGGCGGGCGGTTGAGGGCCGTCAGGTTTCCGGCCGCGGTCAGTGGGCGCGTGCCGAAGAGCGGGAGGACCGCCGTGCCGGAGCCCGAGAACGTCTCGTTCACCTTCACGGTCGCGAGATCCCCCCGCTCGTTCCACGTGTATCCGCGGACGTTCGAGGAGGTGAACGAGTAGTGGACGGTGGACCCCGTCCCGGGGACGAGGGCGTCCCCGACGACGGCGAGGTCGCCGGCCGTGGAAGAGTTGTAGAGATAGAGGTAAACCCCGTCCTGGAGGGCCTGCATCCGTGAGGAGACGGTGAACGTAAGGTTGTTCCACGCACTCGTCCAGTTCGGGCCGTCCCGCGTCACGGCGTGGGTCTCGAACGTCCAGGAGTCCCCGACGAGCCACGTGGGCACGTCGGGCGAAATCGTACCGAGGGGATCCGGCCTAGGTGGGGCCGTCCCCGGGTGGAGGAATCCAAGGGGAACGAGGCCGGCGAGGACCAGGAGCACGAGGACCTGACGCCGCATTGCGATGACGATGCGACTCCGGATAAAAGCGTTGTTGGTCCTGCCTCCGAATCCCGCGACCCATGGAAAGTTTTAACGCGGTCGAGGCGGTAGGCGCGCCCGCTGCGGGGATGGCCCAGCCCGGTAAGGCGCTGGATTGCTAATCCAGTCCTCGAAAGAGGTCGGGGGTTCAAATCCCCCTCCCCGCGTGCCCCTCGGAGGGCGTTTCGATTACGAGCGGGCGCTTCGGTTCCTCAGGTACCGGATGCCGCCCCCCTCGAGCAGGATCTCCCGTTGCCGGGAGGACAGGTCGTACGTGAGACGGAACGAACGGCCGTTCGTGCCGTCCGCGCCCTGCACGGCGGTGCCGGCCCGCAATCCCTCGACGAGGCCCGAGATCCGGATCCGGTCCCCCTGCTGGATTGCGTCCCCGTCCTTCGGGTCCGCGAACACGAGCGGCACGAGGCCGAAGTTCACGAGGTTGTCCCGGTGCATGCGCGCGAACGACTTCGCGATCACGGCCCGGACACCGAGGTACATCGGGGCCGCCGCGGCGTGCTCCCGCGAGCTCCCCTGCCCGTAGTTGTCCCCGCCCACGATGATCCCGCCGCGCTTCTCCTTCGCCCGGGCGACGAACCCCCGGTCGACGTACTCGAAAGTGTGCTCCGCGATCGCGGGGATGTTGCTTCGGAGCGGGAGGATCTCCGCCCCGCCCGGGAGGATGTGGTCCGTGGAGATTCCGTCACCGAGCTTGATGAGGACCTCGCCGTCGATCGTGTCCAGGACCCCCCCTGAAGGCACCGGGAGGGGGCCGATGTTCGGGCCCTTGTACACTTCCACCGTGGACGCCCGCCGCGGCGGGAGGACATACATGGAGTCGTCCACCGGGTAGGACGTGAGCTCCTTCACGCTCGGCGGGCGTCGCCCGAGGTCCCTCGGGTCGGTGATCGCCCCCTTGAGCGCGGTCGCGGCCGCGGTCTCCGGGCTGCAAAGGTACACGCGGTCGTCCGCGGTCCCGCTTCGGCCCGGGAAGTTCCTATTGAACGTCCGGACGGACGCGCCCTTCGTCGGCGGGGCGAACCCCATCCCGATGCAGGGCCCGCACGCGACCTCGAGCTCGCGCACTCCGGACCTGATCAGCTTCGTCATCACCCCGCCGAGGAGGCAGGCCATCAAGACCTGCCGGGATCCCGGGGACACGGCGATCGAGAGGCCCGGATGGATCCGCTCCCCGTCGAGCATCTCCGCGACCATTGAGAGGTCCCGGTACGAGGAGTTCACGCTGCTCCCCACGGCGACCTGCGTCACGTCCGTGCCCGCGACCTCCGAGACAGCTTTCACGTTGCCGGGACTCGATGGGCAGGCGATGAGGGGCTCGAGCTCGGACAGATCGAGGTCGAGTCGGTCATCGTAAGCCGCGCGTTCGTCCGCCTCGAGACGCTTCCAGTCGTCGCCCCGCTTCTGCCCGCGGAAGAACCGCTGCGTCATCCCGTCGCTCGGGAACACCGAGCCCGTCGCGCCGAGCTCCGCCCCCATGTTCGCGATCGTCCCGCGCTCGGGCACGGTGAACTGCTTGATCCCCGGGCCGTCGTACTCGACGACCTTCTCCTTGCCCCACTTCTCCCCGTGCCGCCGGAGCATCTCGAGGA
>VBMI01000168.1 GCA_005878955.1 Methanobacteriota archaeon | reverse complement strand
CACAGCGGGCAGCACTACGACCTGCAGATGGACCGCGTTTTCTTCGGAGACTTGAGACTCCGGGAGCCCGATGTCCAGCTCGAGCTCAAGGAGCAGCCGCCCCACCTCCAGGTCTCCCGGACGATGATGCAGGCCGCCTCTGTAGTGTCGAAGGCCGACATCGTCGTGGTCCAAGGGGACACGAACACCACGCTGGCGGGCGCCTTGCTCGCGAACAAGCTCGGGAAGCCCGTGGCCCACGTCGAGGCGGGGCTCCGGTCGTTCGACCGGACGATGCACGAGGAAGTGAATCGGGTGCTCACGGACCACCTGTCCCGGCTCCGCTTCGCCCCTACGGAGATTGCCCGCCAAAATCTCGCGAACGAAGGAATCGCCGAAGGTGTGCACGTGGTCGGGAATAGCGTGATTGATGCCCTCATGCAGAACCTCGAGACCGCGAGGACGCATTCGAGGATCCTGAAACGCCTGAGATTGGAGGTCGGCCGCTACGCCGTCCTCACCTTCCACCGGGCCGAGAACGTCGACAACCCCGACCGCATGAAGCGTGTGCTCCAGGCCGTCGGAGCGATCGCCGCCCGCCACGCCCTCACGGTCGTGTTCCCGATCCATCCACGCACAGAGAAGATGACGAAGCTGCACGGGCTTGGCGCGCTCCTCAAAGCCCAAGGGCTGAAGGTGATCCCGCCTACCGGGTACCTTGACATGATTGAGCTGGAACGGAACGCAGCCATCGTCTTCACGGACTCGGGGGGACTCCAAGAGGAGTCGTGCTTCTTCCGCGTCCCTTGCGTGACGCTTCGCGAGAACACGGAGCGGCCGGAGACCCTCCAGATCGGGGCGAATGCCCTCGCAGGGATGGATCCGCCCCGCATTCTCGACGTAACGGCGAAGCAGCTTCTCGGGAAGCGAGATTGGCCGAACCCGTACGGGGACGGCACGACGGGTCCGCAGATCGCCGCGATCATCGACCGCTTTCTCGGGTGACCCGATGCGGATTCTGATGTTCGTGTCGAACGACGTTCACCGCGATTGGCTGGGACCGGTCCGGCGCGCTCCCCGCGCGTGAAGAGCGGAACGGATTGCAGATTCTCCGCGTCCGGACGAGCGGGTCCATGTGGCTCCTTTGGAAGGACCTGTTTCGGAATCCCATCTGGTGGCGGCGCGCCGTCCAGCTTGCTCGCGGGATACAGTTCGACGCGATTCACTGCCATGACTTGGACACACTGCCGATCGGCGTGCGCCTGAAGAAGCTCACGGGGCGCGCGCTGGTCTACGACGCGCACGAGGTGTTCGGGTACATGGTCGAGGCAGACGTCCCGCACGTTGTCGTCGAGTACACGTTCCGGATGGAGCAGCGTCTCGCCCCGTCGGCGGATCGTGTGATTGCCGTGAATCACGCAGTGAAGGAGTACATCGACCGAGTGACGGGCGGGGACGCGCTGATCGTCATGAACTGCATGGACCTCGTATCGGACTCGTATCGTGTGCCGCCAGGCCCGCCGTTCACACTGATCTACCTGGGAACCCTGCACAAGAGCCGGTTCATCCTCCCCGCGATCGAGGTTGTGGCAGGCATGCCGGACGTCCGGCTCGTCATCGGAGGGAGCAAGCAACTTGCACCAAAGGTGAGGGAGATGTGCGCCCGCCAGCCGAACACGCAGTTCGTCGGCGTCCTTCCAAATGACGAGGTGATTCCGAGGACCCTCGCCTCCCATGCGGTCCTCACGATGTTCGACCCCGCGCATCGGATTAACCAGGTCGGGGTCCCGAACAAGATTTTCGAAGCGATGGTCGCGGGCCGCCCCGCGCTCGTGAGCCAGGGGCTGATGATGGCGGACCTCGTGAAACGGGAGGACTGTGGCCTTGCGGTCCCGTACACGAAGCAGGGCCTCCGCGACGCGATCGTGCGGCTCCGTGACGACCGCGCCCTCGCAGAGCGGCTCGGCCGGAACGGGCTGGAGGCCGCGAAGCGGGAGTACAACTGGCCCCACGAGGCCGCGAAGCTCGTCGCCCTTTACGACAGCCTGCGGGGGGCGTCGTGAAGTGTGTGGGATCTGCGGGATCGCCGACCCCCGTGGGGCCATCGACGTCCGCCTCGTCCACCGGATGAATGCGGTCCTCCGCCATCGCGGCCCCGACGCGGACGCCGTGAGGGCGTTCGGGGCATGCGTCCTCGCGTACAACCGGCTGAGCATCATCGATCTCAAGACGGGCGATCAGCCCATCGCCGACGAGTCGGGCCGCGTGTGGATTGTGTACAACGGAGAGATTTACAATTACAAGGAACTCCGTGAGGGCCTCCTGAAGCGCGGACACAGCCTCCGGACGAACAGCGACACGGAGGCGATTGTTCATCTGTACGAGGAGAAGGGCCCGGACTGCGTCCTTTCGCTGAACGGGATGTTCGCGTTCGCGATTTGGGACGACGTCCGCGGACGGTTACTCCTCGCCCGGGACCGCCTGGGGATCAAACCTCTGTACTACACGGAGCGGGAGGGGCGCATCGCGTTCGCCTCCGAGATCAAGGGTCTCTTGGCGGACCCCTCCATCCCGCGACGGCTGGACTACCGCGCTCTTTCGGAGTACCTGACGTTTCAAAACGTGTTCGGTGAGAAGACGTTCTTCGAGGGGGTTCGGATCCTGCCGCCCGGGCACCTCCTCATCGCAGAGGGCGGGAAGGTCGAGGTTCGGGAGTACTGGGACCTCCACTTCAAGGAAGACGAGATCGCTGATCCGGAAGAAGCCGTGCGTCGGTTTGGCGCCCTCTTCGACGAGAGCGTCGAGATGCAGCTGATGAGCGACGTGGCCCTGGGCAGCCATCTGAGCGGCGGGATCGACAGCGGCACCGTCGTGGTGAAGGCCTCGGACAAGGTCGCGGATCCCCTCAAGACGTTCAGCGTGTATTTCGAGGAGCCCGACGTGGACGAGAGCGCGCTGATCGAGAAGGTCTCGATGATCTCGCAGTCCATCCATTACGACCGGCTGCTGGACCCCGAGGAGTTCCCATCGGTCCTCCCGAAAATCGCGTATGCGCTCGACGAGCCCCGTGTCGGCCCCAGCGTAATCCCCCAGTGGTACATCGCGGAGCTCGCCTCGAAGGAGGTGAGGGTGGTCCTCACGGGTCACGGCGGGGATGAACTGTTCGCGGGGTATCCGAGCTATGTGATTGCGTACTTCCGCGACATCCTTCGTCGTCGGGATTGGGCAGAGCTCCGCTCCGTGGTCCGGGCCTTTCGGGGGAGGCTGAGGACAGAGGGATGGCGGCGAGTGATCGGTCTGCCGCTCTACGGTCTTGTCGAGCGGGACCTCTCGCGGTATGGCCGCGAAGCCGTGTT
>VBMI01000014.1 GCA_005878955.1 Methanobacteriota archaeon | reverse complement strand
CCGTCGCCTTCGAGCGGAACTGGTAGATCCCGTCCATCGGGGCGCTGAACGTCCCGGAGGTCTGCGTCGTCCCGGCGAGCCACGTGACCCATCCGGACCCGCGGTTGTACTGGACGTCGTACTGGGCGACGTCCGTCACGCCGCTGTCGGGGGCCCAGCTCACGGCGAACGACAGCGAGGTCCGGTACGTGGGCAGCGGGTTCACACGGGACCCTGGCCGCACGGTGTCCACGATCGTCCAGGTGTCGTTCGAGTTCCCGGGGCCGGGCTCGCGATTCCCGTTCAGGTCGTCCGCCACGGTCGCGAACTCGTACACCCCGTCACCCGTTCCGGTGAAGGAGAAGAAACCGAACGGCCCCGCGGGCTGGGTCGCGAAGGGGATCCACCCGCCGCCGTTCCGCTTGAAGTAGAGGGTGATGTTCCCGAGGCCGACGCCGCCCCCGTCCGTCGCCGTGTACGAGACCGTGAAGTTCCATGTGTTCTCGTACGCGGGCAGGGCCGTGGCCGCCGACGTCGGGGCCGTGTTGTCGACCATCACGAACGTCTCCGTGTGGCTCGCGGCCATGTCGACGGTCCGGGGATCGTTCCCGAAGCTCGCGGAGGGATACGTGACCGTGACGTCCGTCCGGTTGTCGCGCGGGGTGTTCGAGCGTATGTACACCCGGTCCGTCACCAGGAGCCACGGCTCGAAGCCCGTCGGGGACACAAGGTTCCATACCGGGGTCCCGTCGTCCTCGACAAGAATCGTCGCGCCGGACAACGGGGTGAAGCCATCCGGCTGGTAGATCTCGACCCCGAGGTAGTTCTTGACCGTGAGATTCCCGGCGGGGTCGATCTGCACCTTGCCGGCGCTGAAGGGGGTGTTGATCGTGGTGCCGTCGGCGTAGTAGAGGACCCAGATGTCGCGGTCCCCGGTGCCCTGCAGGGTCCCGTTCTCCACGGTGAGGCGGGTCGTGACCGTCTTGTTGCCCCCCATGAACACGCCCGTGCCGTAGGACGTCTGGAGGGGCGGCCCCGTTCCCGGCGGGCCCTTCGTCACCGCGCTCACAGTGTCCGCGTCGGACCAGCCCCATGGAACGAGGCCCGCCGCGAGGCCCGTCGCGTCCCCGCCGCGGCCGCCGTCCGTCCCATCGAGGGCGTCACCGCCCGCGCCCGCCACGAGAGAGGAGAGGTAGTTGTCCCACGAATCCCAGGAGACGAGAACCATGGAGATTCCGCCGGCCGTGCCGCCGTTTCCACCGCGGCGCTGCCCGATCCCCCCGCTTCCCGCGATCACGCTTTGGACCTGGTTCCACGCCGTCGACGTCCGGTTGAACGCGCCGCCCAAGTCGCCGAACCCGAAGATGCCCGTGGCGTTCCCGCCGGACCCGCCCGTCGCCTGTCCCCGCCCGCCGATCCCGCCGCGCAGGCCGGAAAGGTCGTTCGCCTGGAAGAGGGTCTGGGAGCCCGCGATCGAGTATGCGCTGATCCCGACGGCATCGCCTCCGCCCTCCCCCGGGCCGCGGCCGAGCCCGGTGGCGCTGCTGTTCCCGCCGGCCCCGCCCCGGACATTCTGGACGGTGTTCCCCTGGAGATTGGCGTTGAACGTGCTCAAGAGGGAGAATCCTGCGGCATCGCCCCCGATGCCTCCCGACCCGTCTGCGGATCCCGCCGTCGCCCCATTCCCGCCCACGCCGCCGAGGAGCCCGTCGGCCGTGTTCCAGCGGGCCAACGTGGAAACCGATGCGTCGATGAGATAGTACGCGATTGCCGGGCCCGCGGCCCCGCCGCGGCCGCCGATCGAGGTCACGGCACTGCCCCCGCCGTTGCCGCCACGGCCGCCTTGGACCGTGAGGACGGTGTTCGACTCGACGTCGACATCGGGTGTGTTCGCGAGGACGATGGCCGCTGCAATGCCACCGGGCCCGCCGGTCCCGCCGACGCCGCCAGGGTTGTCGGCCCCGTTACCGCCCCGGCCGCCGAGGATCGTGTCGATGGAGTTGCCGTTGATCGTCGCGAAGGGGGCACTGTCGACGAGGATCCCGATCGCGGTCCCGCCCGCGCCCCCGCTCGCCCCGGCGCCGAAGCCGCTCAGGCCGAGAGTAGCGCGGATGCCGCTAATCTGGTTGAACCAGAGGGAAGCGCTCGCGGACTTCTGGACCCAGATCCCGACCGTGAAGAGTCCGGACCCGTTCCGGATCGTGTTCGCGTCGAGGTTCGGCGATCCGAACCATTCCGCGAAAATTCCGGCGAACGAGTTGTTGATCGTGTTGTGGGAGACCCACGCGTCGGACTGGTTCAGGTAGACGCCGTACGCGCTCGCGCGGAGCACCGTGTTGTTGAAGACGGTCGCGGAGGAGCGGACGAGAGCCACGCCGATTCCCGCCGACCGGACGGTGTTGTAGCTGACCGTCGGCGAGCTGTCGATCGCCGAGACGGCGCGGTCCACGCGGTCGAAGATCGACCACGTGACGGACCCGCTCGAACTCTGGTTGAACTGGATCCCCATCCACGGCATCGCAAGGATCGTCTGGTTGATCGTGAAGATGATCTCCGCGCCGATTTGCCCGTTGGCGATGAGGCCGCCCTCGATGAATAGGCCCATTCCCGGGTCGAACCGGACCGTCGTCTTCGGGAGGATCGTGAGGGTCGCGCGCGCCGTGACGGTGACGTGGTTCGTGACGACGTAGACGGAGTCGGAGGACCCCCACGTGGTGTCGGTGATAATGTACCCGGAGACGTACGTCGTGGCGGACGCCCGCGGCGCCGACACGAGGAGCCCCGCGGCGACGATCCCGAGGAGGAAGACGACGGTCAGAACGCTCTGCGTGCGACGGCTGGGAGGGCGAGCAACCATGCGACCGACACTCCAATGAACGGGGGTGACTCGGTGCCGGTTCCCTTGGGCATGATTCTATATGAATCGAAGGATGCCGTTATCCGGGCTGATAAGAAACCGCGGGACGTCACCCCCGGCCGAGGATTGCGGACGCCGCCGCCCGGAGGTCCGTTGCCGTCGCATCCGGACGCAGGTCCTGGAGGTCCCTCGAGAACCGCTTTCGGCGTTTCGCGTCGCCCACGAAGACGGTCCGGGCACCGAACGCCCTCCCCGCCTCGATGTCGCTCGGCTTGTCCCCGGCCATCCACGCTTCTCTGGGGTTGACGTCCAGGTCTCGCGCCGCCGCGAGGAGCAGCCCCGGCCGCGGCTTGCGACAGGGGCAGTCCGCGAGGACGTGGTGGGGACAGACATAGATCTCCTCGACCCTCGCCCCCGCCGCGTCGAGCCCGGAGACCATCTTGTCGTGGATGCGGGAGAGCTGCCGCTTCGGAATCAGCTTCCAGCCCACGGCGTCCTGGTTCGAAACGATCGCCACCCGGTATCCGCCCCTGTTCAACCGCGCGATCGCTTCGGGCGCCCCGTCGAGGAACTCGAACTGGTCCGGAGTGCGGACGTACCCCGCGCGCCCGCGGTTGATGACCCCGTCACGGTCGAGGAACACGACCGGACCCGAGCGAGCTTCCCGGTCCCGAGTGAGCAGGCCGTGGCGCACGACGTCGAACGGCGGGGTCTCGAATCCCTTGAAGAGGTCCACGAGCCCCCAGCGGACGAACGGGTTGCGGGTGAGGAGGAGGCCCCGGTGCACGGGAAACCACTCCGCGGCCTCGATCTCGTCCGGCTTGAGGCGGAACGTCGTGGCGTCCGTGTGGCCCCGGTACACGAATCCCATCGTGTACGTGGGCTTCCCCGGGAACCCGGAGTGGTACACCCCGAGGAGCCCGTCGAGCGTGATGTCGGCCCCGATCTCCTCCTCGACCTCCCGCTCCACGGCGACCTCGGGCGGCTCCCCGAAATCGAGGAACCCCCCGGGGAGGTTCCAGTACCCCCGCGAGAACCCGCGCTTCGCCCGCACCATCAGGACGTCGTGGCCGCGCGCGAGGGCCGCCTCCGCGACGAGGCGGGGCATCGTCATGTACACGGCCTTCTTCACGAGGCCGTCGACATCGGACCGGGAGAACAGGTCGTCCCGGTTGAACCACTCCTCGGGGTGGTACGTGAGGGAGGGCTTCATGCGCCGGACGAGGTCGTCCCCGAAGTCCATCCGGCCCGACTCCGCCGCCCGGAAGGGGAGCTTCTCGGAGGCGCGGGGGAACCGCCACACCCGCCCCTGTCTCACGAGGTAGATCTGCCCGTCCGTCTCCACGAACAGGTGCTCGCGTCGGGCCCCCTTCACCATGGACAGCGGAGAACGACGGTCACCGGATATACGCTTTCGGAGCGGAACGGAAAGAAAGCGGGGAGCCCGCAAAACCGGTGGGAACGCGGGCTCCACCGACTGAGGGAATGCGTTCAGAGTCCTTCGTGCACGGGCTCCACGCTGTATGGAGGCGTGGGGCCCGGCGACATCCGGCCAAGGGACGGCATGATCGGAGGCGCGGGGGTCGGCTCGACCGCGGGCGGGAGCGTGCCCATCTGCGTGGACCACGGGGGCGCGACGGTGGGGGACACGGAGGGCGGGTAGATGCCGTCACCCGGGGCGGGCCCCGCGATGCCCTGCGCGGACGCGGAGGGCGGGTTGATCCCCTGGCCCGGTCCCATCGACGGGTCCGGGTAGGCGATCAGCGTCGGCTCGACGATCGTCATCCGACCCGCCGTCGTCATGACAGGGTCCAGGGTCGGGGGCGGCACGGGGACCGCGACGGGCCCCCCCGCGGGCTCCGCGGGGAGGGACGCGGTCACGACCGCCGTGCTGGAGGTCGCGAGCGACTTCTCGGCTGTCGAAAGCTCGCCCGGCCGCGCCGACACGGCAAGGGCGTTCAAGGAGAGGAACACGGCCCCGAGCAGGAGCAGCGTCCCCATAGCGTGTTTCTGTGCCATTTCATTCCCTCGTCGCCTTCACTCCCGGCGGCGAGGTACTTGAACGAGGCCCTCCGAGTATCGCCCGTGGTTCCCGCGGCGGTCAATGCACTAGTTCAGTCCGATACCTTCAGGGCGATCGACACCCCGTCCCGCAGGGGGACGATCACGGCGGCCATGCGGGAGTCCGCGCCGAGGCGGCGGTTGTAGTCGTGGATGACCTCCGCCTCCTTGGAACGCCGCCTCTTCACGACCTCCCCGCTCCACAGCACGTTGTCCGTGACCAGGAGGCCCCCGACCCGGAGTCGCGCGATGCACAGGGGGAGCACGTCGACATAATACTGCTTGTCGATGTCGTTGAAGATGAGATCGAACGGGCCGTCGAGGCGCGGGACGATGTCGAGGGCGGATCCGACCTCGATTCGGACGCGCTTCGCGACCCCGGTCTTCGCGAGGTTGCGGCGGGCGATCTCTGCGGTCTCCGGGTTCCACTCGACCGTCACGAGCTCCCCGTCCGGCGGGAGCGCGCGGGCGAGCCACGTCCCCGAGTATCCGATCGCGGTCCCGAGCTCCAGGATCCTGCGGGCCCCGATTGCGCGCGCGAGGACGTGCAGGAGGGAGCCCTCGGCGGGCCCCACGATCGGCCAGTTCTCGTCCCTCCCCTGATTCTCGACGGCCTGGAGGGCGGCATCCCCGCGGTTCGACAGGTCGTGGATGTACGCGTCGATCGCGTCGTACACGATCCCGGGCATGGGGTCGCCTCACCGGAGTCCGCTATCTAGCCGGACCGCGGTGGCGTCGAACTCCTCCGCCCGCTGCTTCAATCGGGCGGCCTTCTGCTCGAGCTGGGAGGCCTTCAGCCGCATCGCGGCCGCCTTCGCTCGGAGTTTCGCCGCCTTCGCCCGCTGCTTCAGCTCCTGGTTCAGGTCTCGGGTTTCTGGGGGTCCCGCCATGGGTGCGGGAACTCCGCAGCCCGGAAAGGCTTTTCGCCGCCCCGCATTCCCCGGGGTCGTGAAGGTGTACTTCGAGGCCTACGGCTGCACGCAGAACTACGGGGAGGCCCGCCTCATGCAGGAAGCGATCGTGTCCCGGGGCCACGGGATCGCGGCGCACCCGGAGGACGCGGATGCGAACGTCCTCGTGACGTGCACCGTAATCGAGACGACCGAGCGGAAGATGCTCGGGAGGATGCGCGCCCTGGCCGCGGACGGCAAGCCCCTCGTCGTCGCGGGGTGCATGGCCGCCGCGCAGCGGGACCTCGTCCGGGAGGCCGTGCCGGAGGCGAAGCTCCTCCCCCCGCGGAAGTGGCCAGAGATCCTCGAGCTCCTCGGGGCCGGTACGGTCTGCGCGGAGCGTGCCCTGGACACCGAGGCGGAGCACGCCGCGTGGAGGGACGCGATCGTGCCGATCGCCCAGGGATGCGCAGGTCGATGCACGTACTGCATCACCCGCGTCGCCCGCGGGCGGGTGTCGAGCGTTCCCGACGCCGCCCTCGTGGAGCGGATCCGGAGATACGTCGAGTCGGGGATCCGGGACATCAAGCTGACGGGCCAGGACACCGCCGCGTACGGGATGGACCTCGGTTCCACCCTCGCGGACCTCTTGAACGCGGTCACGTCGATTGAGGGCGATTTCCGCATGCGCGTGGGCATGATGGACCCGCTCACCGCCCTGCCGATCCTCGAGGCGCTCGTGGAAGCATTCCGCCCGTCGAAGGTCTACAAGTTCCTCCACCTCCCGGTGCAGAGCGGGGACGACGGGGTCCTCGAGGCGATGAAGCGCGAGTACGTCGTCGCGGACTTCGAGCGGATCGTCGCGGCGTTCCGGGCCGCGTTCCCCGAGGTCACGGTGTCGACGGACATCATCGTGGGCTTCCCAGGGGAAACGGACGAGGCGTTCGAACGGACGATGGACCTCGTGCGTCGGGTCCGCCCGGAGGTCGTGAATGTCACCCGCTTCAGCCCCCGCCGGGGCACGCCCGCCGCGACGATGTCGGGCCAGGTCGTCGGATGGAGGGTGAAGAATCGATCGCGCCGGGTGTCCCGCCTCCGGATGGAGATCGCGCGCGAGGCCCACGAGCGGTTCGTCGGTCGGGTGGTCCGCGTCCTCACGACGGAGCCGGGCAAGGGCGGCACGACGATGAGTCGCACGGACGACTACCGCCAGGTCATCCTCACCTCCACCGAGGAGATCGGGGAGTTTCGGACCGCGCGCATCTTGGCGGGCCGGGAGCCCGACCTTATCGGAGAATTGATTTAGCCGTCTCCGCTACTGCGGGACGCGAGGGGATCGAGCCGTGCGGTGTCCCAGGTGCATGAAGCCGATTGGCCCGGACGACTCCGTGTGTCCCTCGTGCAACGCGCTCCTCGTCGTCGAACGGAAGCCGACGCGCCCGGACGAGGAGAAGGGCTGGACGCTCCGCCACCTCGCGAGCATCATGGGGCGCGCGGGGTGCGTCCTCGCGATCGCCCAGTGCGTGACCGTGTTAATCGGCGCCGCCGTCCTGTTCGGACCGGCGATCGCCTTCCTGAGCGGGACGAACCGGAACCCAGACCTCTCCCCCGTCGCGACCCTCGTCACGGTCGCGGGGACGTTGGACCTCATCGGCCTCGGGCTCCTCGCGCCCGCCCTCATCGTCCTGGGCGCGGGGGCGATGCTCCTCCGGCGGCGGGACCCGTTCACGGACGAGGAGGTCCTGATCCCACCCAGCACCGCGGGCCTCCCGATGGCCTCGGGGCTCCTCGTGATCCTGTGGATCCTGCTCACCGCCGTGTGGCGTGTCGTCTACCCGGCCGAGGCCGCGAAATCGCCCGCCGTGATGCTCACGGACTTCGCGATCACGGGGACCGCGCCCGCGTTGCTCGGGGTGATGATGGCGCTCTGGATCGTTGCCGCCATCGCGCTCCTCGCCGCGTCCGTGTGCCTGCGGCTCTTCGTGCGGCGCCTTCCCTCGAAGGTGTTCTCCCCCCGGCCGCTCAAGCCGTCGTCGTGGCTCGACTTCACGATCTTCAACCTCGTGATCACGATCGGCGTGGCCGCCTTCCCGCTCGGGTGGGTCGGATACGATACGGTTGGAGGCCCCGCGCAGATCGCCTTCCTCACCTTCCTCGCGACGAAGATCACCGTGATCCCGCTGATCGGCGCGTTCGCGTACTGGTCCCTCCTCACCCGCTTCGACGCGTTCGGAAAGCTGGCCCTGCTCGTGCCCGTGATGAAGGCGACCCCGCAGGAAGCCCCGGCGGAGAGCCCCGCGACCCCCGTCGACGCCCCCGCGCCGACGGACTACTCGGTCGGCGGGTTCCCAGCGGACGATGACGACATGGCGGGAATCAACCGCGTAAAATGATGCGGCCCGCCTTCGAATCCTTTATGCGGCCCCTTCCCTTCGTGCGCGCCAGCCCCGTGGGGTAGCGGTCAAGCCTGCGAGCCTTTGGAGCTTGCGACGCCAGTTCGAATCTGGCCGGGGCTATCCCTCCCGACGGCGCTCCGCCATCCTCGTCACGCGGGCGGCCACCCACACGAAGAGGACGACCCAGAGGATGATCGACAGGGGAGCGAGGGCGAGGATCTCGTAGACCCCGGTGAGGAGGGCGGCGAACGCCGCCATCCCGAGAATCGCGACCACCCCGAACACGAGGGCGAGGAGCACCGCGCGACGGCTGAACCGGACCCCCATCGAGGCGGCGAACGTCCGCGGGCCTCTTAACCGCCGCGCCCATGGGGGGGCGTGCGAATCCGGTGCCGTCTCGAGTTCACGTATCCAAGGCACGCGCGCGCGGAGACGGTCGCGCGGTCCCTTCGCGTCGACGACGAGGGCCACATCACCACCTCCGTCGCGGGCCGCCGGCTCGTCGCGGAGGCGGAGGCGGACTCGCCCCTCAGCCTCCTGCACACCCTGGAGGACTACCTCGCGTGCCTCTCCGTCGCGGAGAGGGTTCTACGCGGGTAGGCCCTCCCGGACCTTCACCGCGAGGCCGCGATCGAACGCGATCATCTCCTCGGGATTGAGGAGGGCCTGGCCCACCGCGACGAGACGGTCCCCCCGGTCGACGACGAGGAAACTCCGCGGTGTCCGTCTCCACGACGACCCGAAGGGCGGGCGCCGGAAACGCCCGGTGGAGGACCTTCCCGCCCTCGAGCCGCAGCGTGAAGAGACCGTCGTGGGCCCGCATCGAGAGCACATGGCGACCGTCGACGAGCACGTTCCTCACCCGGCCGGTCTTCTTCGACCGGACGAGCCGGACGCTGCCCGAGAGGAGCGCGGCCCCGGCGCCGCGGCCGAACTGCATGTCCGCAGTCGAACGCACCCGCTCGAGGACCCAATCCAAAGGGGCCGGCGGCTCCCGCCGCGCCTCGAGGTCCGCGAGGGTCTTCTCGCCCTCCCATAGAATCCCGAAGTCGTACCCCGCGCCCGCAAGGAAGTGGCGCGCGAACACCTCGGACGCCTCCATCACCTCGAGGTCGAGCTGGTCCGGCACGAGGGACTGGGACATCGGATACATCTCATCGAGCTCGATCGGGACGGGTCCGAACGCCGACTTGACGAGGAAATGCGCGTTGCACACCGCCTCCGCCTTCGCCATCGCGGGCGCCCGGTGGGTCATGTACGGCCGGTCGCCCTCGGGGAACATGATGAGGGTCCTCTTCCGCGGCGGGGTGTACCGCTCCTGAAGGCGGTTCCGGAACCGGAACAGGATGGGCCGGTACACGGTCTCGGGCCCGGTGTAGAACATCGCGGTGTGGCGGCTCACCGGCTCGAATCGCTCGAGCCACTGGACGTGGCGCCGCAACTCCTTCAGGCCGTCGAGCAGCGCGGGGTGGGCGCGGCACCGCCGCTCCGCGAGCTCCCACAGGTCCCCGTCCTTGATCGCCTGCCGGACCCGGCCAATCTCCCCGAAGGACACGTACAGGTTGTGCTCCGCAATCGCTCGCTCGTCCTTCCTCAGCTCAGCGGGGGAGTGGAGGCTGCACGCGGGGCACTCGCAGTTGTGGTGCTCGAGATCGGAGACATGGCGGGTTCCGTCTGCGAACATCATCCGGCCCGCACGGGCGTACTTCGCGTAGGACGCGGAGTCGAACAGGTCGCACCCCAGGAGGGCCGCGAGGGCGAAGACCATCGGATGGCCCGCCCCGAACAGATGGACGGGCAAGCGGGGGCTCAGCCCCTGCTTCGAAGCGACGATCACCCGCACGAGATCCCGGAACCGGTACGTCTCCAGGAGAGGGACGACGCCGCCGATCGCCGCGACGTCGATATCGAGTCCAGAGAGGCCCTCCGCGCACCGCGTCCGTTCCTCCGGGTGGATGCCCCCCTGAACCGCGCCGACGAGCGCAAACCCTGGGTCGTCCCGCTCGGACTTGACGCGCGCCGCCTCCTCCGCCCGCCGCAGGGTCTCATCCACGTCCGCCGCGGCACGTGCCGTCCCGTGCTCGGGCTCCGAGAAGACATCGAGCATCGTGCCCAGGTCGGATCCAATCGCGCTCTGGAACTCGACGATCTCCCGGTTCGACACCTCGACGTCCCCGTACACGTTTCCTTCTTCACCGACTTCCAGAGGATGTACGCGCTCGTGATTACGATCTCGGCGCCGAACCGCTCCCGCATGTCGCTGGGCGGGATCAGCGGCCGGTTCGGGTTGACGACGGGCATCAGGGTCGGGGTGCGGACGGGGCCGTGGGGGGTCTCAAGCCGGCCGAGGCGGCCGAGCCCGTCCCGGTCGAGGACCTCGTACACGGCGGGCCATCCCGAGGACCCGATAATACTGTTTGCGTGGCCCGCGGTTCGGCGATCCTGCCACAACGGTTATTCGGGCGGACGGGGGTTCGACCACCCGCTGGAATGCTCCAGAACACGTTCGTCCACGCGCCGTGGGTCGGGTATCCGACGGAGACCCGGTTGTGGCGGCAGGGGTTCCGCACGTGGGACGATTTCCTGGAGAGGACTCCGCCCTTCCGCGGCGGGAGCGAGCGGGCCGCCGCAATCCGGAATGAGATCGAGCGGTCCCGCTCGCGGCTCAAGGAGGGGGACTACCGCTACTTCGCGCGCCGTCTCCGCCCGCGGGACCAGTGGCGGGCGATTGGAGAATGGGGCGGGCGCGCCGCACTCCTCGACATCGAGACGACGGGGCTCCGGCGGACGCGCCACCACGTCACGATCGTGGGTCTTCACGATGGCCGGCGGACCCGACAGTTCATCGAGGGCGTCGACCTTGACGAGTTCCCTGCCGCAATCGCGAAGGTCCCGATGCTCGTGACGTTCAATGGGTCCCGTTTCGACCTCCCGTTCCTCCAATCGTGGTGGCCGCAGCTCCGATTCGAACAGCTCCACGCGGACCTCCTCTACCCGCTCCACTCCCTCGGCCACTATGGGGGCCTGAAGGAGATTGAGGCGAGCCTCGGGCTCGAGCGGACTGAGGCGACTCGCGACCTCCGCGGGAGCGACGCCGTCACCCTTTGGCGCCGATTCAATCGGGGGGACGAGGACGCCCTCGACGTCCTCATGGAGTACAACCGCCAGGACGTAGAGAACCTGCGCCCCCTCATGCAGTACGCCTACGCGGCGCTCCGCGCGAAGTTCCTCGGAGGCCGACCGCCCCACCTTTGGTAGACGGCGAGGCTTATCAGGAGGCGCGGGTTCCCCGGGGCCATGTTGCAGTTCGCAACGGTCGCCGTGGTCGTGAAGAGCGAGAAGAGGGCCGCGAAGTGGTACCGGGAGAAACTCGGGTTCCGGCTCACGAGCAAGTTCCCGCACTGGCACGTGGTGTCGCCGCGCGGGTCGAATGTCCGAATCCACCTGTGTCCCGACTCGCGGCCGGAGAAGGGGAACACCGGGTTCATGTTCGTGACGAAGGACATCGAGAAGGAGGTCGCGTCGCTGAAGAAGAAGGGCGTAAAGATCACGATGCCGATCACGAGGGAATCGTACGGCACGATGGCGATGTTCGCGGACCTCGATGGGAACGAGTTCCACATCTTCGAGGAGTGAACCTAGGGCTCCCTCGACGCGTCCCGTGCGCGCCCTCGCCATTCCCCCACGGGATACCGCGCCTCGTTCCGCTCGAGCTTGCGGACGACGGCCTCCGACATGTCGATGCCGATCGTGTTCGCTGCGGAGAGGCAGTAGATCACGACGTCCGCGAGCTCCTCTTCAACCCGGGACCGCATCGCGGGCTCGAGGGCCTCGGCATCCCCGCGCCACTGGAACAGCTCGAGGAGCTCCGCCGCTTCCACGCTGATCGCCTTCGCCAGGTTCGCGGGCCGGTGGAACTTCTCCCAATCCCGCGCGCGCACGAACTCCGCGACTCGGGCCTTCAGCGCGGCGACCGTCGTCGTCCCGTCGGTCATGCACCGCCATCCACCGCGTGCGCTTTCTTGCTTTCGCGCGGGCGCTCAGCGGATCTCGGGACCACCCGTGGACACCCGCCCCGGTGGCGTCATCGGCGACGTCGCCGGCCCGCGAAGCTCCTTCGGCGAGCTGACGACGCGAATCACGACTTGGGTGGAGACGGTGTACACCGGGTTCCCGCCCGCGTCGTGCTCGCCCTCGAGCCGCATGATCCCCGTCACGAGCGTGCGGATCTTCAGGACCGTCCCGTCGGAGAGGTCGTACGTGACCCACGGTTCGCTCTTCGCCTCGAAGTCCGTGTTCACGGCCTCGACCTCCCGGTGGGAGATCGGCGACACGATCTTGACCATGGCGCCAGGGACGCGGACACCCACTAAAAGCCTTCGCTGCGGCGCCTCAGCCGCCGCTCACGGCGCGCGTGACCTCGAACTTCCCTTCGTCGAACGCCAGGGCGTAGTATCCGGTCTCGTGGCGCGTGCTGCGCATCTTCACGCACCGCATCCGCCGCTGCACGTAGAGGTCGCTCGTCGGATGGAGCCCGAGTTGCACGACGCCGTCGGCGAGGTACGCCTCGTCGGGGTACCGGCCGTTCGTCGGTGCCTCCACGGGCCCCTCGGAGATCAAGAGAGACGTCGTCCCCAGGTCCCGCAGCCACTCGAACAGGTAGTAGAGTTCCGTCCGCCGGTCCTGGAACTTCGCCATCGTCTCCAGGACGTCCAGGGAGTCGAGGACGAGGAGACTGATCTTCTCCGACCGCATGAAGTTCGACGCGTACATCTTGAACAGCTCGATCCACGTGCCCCGCGCCTGGAGGAAGTTCAGGTTCTTTCGAATCGTCCCCATGTCCAGGACGCTCAGGTTCTTGAACGCCTTCTCCTCCGTGAATCCGAGCCCCTGCATGTGCTCGAGCAGGATGTCCTTACCCTCCTCGAGGGTGAAGTACGCGGACTTCCGTCCCTCGACGAGCGCGTTGTTGTAGAGCACGCTGAAGCAGAGGGACGACTTCATCGTCCCCGGCGCGCCGGCGATCAGCGTGATGTATCCCTCCGGAAGACCGCCCGCGAGGGCGTCGTCGAATCCGCGGACGTACGTCTTGATGCGGGAGACGGCCATGGGGGGTCGCCCCCGCTGCGTCCTCGGTGGGCATTATGGTTTTTCAGTGGTTATCGGGAGCGGGACTCTCCGCGGGAGAAGGTTTAAGCCGCGCCGGCGGCTCGACGGCCGCGGTGGCGCTCGAGGACCTCGCCCTAATCCCGGCCCTCCTGCTCCTGTTCTTCCTCCCCGGATGGACGCTGATCAACGCCCTGTTCCCCAGGAAAGGGGAGCTGGACCGGGAGTACGACCTCCTGTACCGCCTCACCCTGGGGGTCGTGATGAGCATCGTCGTCACGATCCTCTACGGGTTCGCCCTGAACAGCCTGGGGGTCCGGCCGGGCCCTCCCCCGCCCGCGACCCAGTACGGATACTTCGATGCGGGCAACCTTTGGGCGGGGTTGACCACGGCGACGGCGGCCTTCTTCGCCGCGGGCTGGTGGCGGGGCTCATATCCCGTCCTGGGCCGGATCCATCCGTGGCTCGCCCGGGAACCGCCCCCAGACCGGTACAGCATGGCCGCCGAGCTCGAGCACGACAAGGCGACGCTCGCGAAGCTCCGGGAGCTCGCGGCCGAGCGGGAGAAGCTGCGGCGTCGGATCAAGGACTACGAGCGGAGGATTGAGCTCCACTCCGGTGACGCGAAGGAGCACTACGCCCGCCAGAGGACGGACGCGAAGGCCCGCCTGCGCGAGGTGGACGCGGAGCTGAAGAGCCTCGAGCGGCAGCGCGCGCAGGAGCTGTACGGGGCATGACGACGGTCCGAGCCCGGCCGGGGCCCATGGAGTACAAGCTCGTCGTCGCGGTGCGAGATGACCTCGACCTATCGAAGGGGAAGATGGCCGTCCAGGTCGCCCACGCGGCCGTCGCCGCCGCCCTCGACGCGAAGGCGAACCGCCCGCGGTGGTTCCACGCGTGGCTGGGGGAGGGGCAGAAGAAGGTCGTCGTGCGGGCCGCCGACCTCGATGAGCTGAGGGCGCTCGAGCGCAAGGCCATCGAGATGAAGCTCCCGACCGCGCTGATCGAGGATGCCGGACTCACAGAGCTCCCGCCGGGGACGACGACGTGCCTCGGAGTGGGGCCGGGCCCGAACCACCTGGTCGACGCGGTCACGGGGCACCTGAAGCTGGGCTGAGATGAAAGCCCAGGCTCGGGTCCTCGGCGTGGACGACGGCCCGTTCGCGTTCACGGACGAGCACGTGACCGTCGTCGGGGTCGTCGTCCGTGCCCCGAGCTACGTCGAGGGCGTGCTGACGACCCGGGTCCGGGTGGACGGGACGGACGCGACGGAAGCCCTCGCCACGGCGATCGGCCGGTCCCGCTATCGGGAGGGGCTCGCCCTCGTCCTCCTCGACGGTGCCGCCCTCGGGGGCTTCAACGTCGTGGACATCGACGCGCTCCACGAGGCGATCCGGGTCCCGGTCGCGACGGTCACCCGGGAGGAACCCGACCTCCAGGCGATGGAGCTCGTGCTGCGGTGGAAGTTCGCGGACTGGGAAGCTCGCCTCGCGATCCTCCATCGTCACCCGCTCATGAAGGTCGAGACCGCGCACAAGCCGCTGTACGCGACCGCGGTCGGGCTCGAGCCTGCCGCGCTCCGGGAAGCGATCCGGATGTGCACGGTCCGGGGCGCGTTGCCCGAGCCCGTGCGGATCGCGCACCTCGTCGCCACCGCGATCGTGAAAGGCGAGTCGAAGGGGAATGCCTAACGGATCGGGAACCGCAGGATCCCTCCGAGCCCGCCGAGCCCCACGAGCTTCTTCCCCGCCTCGTGGCGGGAGCTGACCACGACGACGCGCCCGCGGGCGGACTCGACCCGCCGCATGAGATCCTCGACCGAAAGGTCCTTCACCTTCTCATCGGAGACGAGGAGGGTCTCGACGGCCCCCGCGTCCACGGCCGTGCGGACCTCGTCCGGACCGTACGCGAAGAGCCCGCCCTTCGCGACTTCTTCCAACAGCCGCTCGACGAGCCGCGTCTCCTGGGCCACGCGGGTTTCCTCCAGGATCTTCGCACCCACGAACCGCGCGAAGTCCTCCCGCTCGAACCCCGGCCCCACGACGAGGAGGGCCATCCCGATGTCCATCGCCGAGACCTTCGAGAGGATCTCCTGGAAATAGGCCGCTCGCGTGTCCGGGCCGGGGAACATCTTCCCGTGGTGCTCCGAGTGAATCGTCGCGACCTCTCGGATCCCCATCTGGTGGATCACCGCGATCAGCGCCTCCTCGTCGTCGATCGATAGGACCGTGACGAGAGGACGCTCCGTCGCCTCCACGGCCTCCTCGATGCGGCGGAGGTGATGGTCACGCCACTCCTTCACGATCGTCAGGTCGTCGTCGACTCCGACGATCAGGGTGTGGTGCCGGCCCAGGTCCTGCGGGCCCTCGGCGATCACCCCCGAGATCCGGAGCCGGTCGGAGAAGTCCTGGTACTCGACGCGCTCGACCCGGATCCCGAGCTTGATGCGGACCTTCTCCCCCCGCTCCGGGCGGACCTTGTCCGTCGCCGCCTCCTCGCGTCGGTATGTGAACGCGCGCACGAGGTCCCCCGCCTCGACGAGGTTGCAGAGGTGCCACAGGTCGTCCGCGTTCTGGATCTTCAGTCGGACCTCGCCGGTCTTCGCATCGCGATGGAGGACGCGCATCCGGCCGTCGATGGGGTCCTTCTTATTTCTCGATTATCACATTGACCTCCCGGTTATCACGAAGCCTCCGGGGGGCTGTGCTGAGGTGTGCTCACTTGGGCACATGGCGTATATCCCGCCCCTTTCGGGTTCGTCTCTATGATGTCCGTGACGAAGGGCGAAGCGAAGGACGGGCCAGGTCTCGCTCTGGAGTCGTACCTGGCGGCGATCCGCCTGACGCAGGACCCGACGACCCTCGGAGAGCTCGAGGTCCAGGTGCAGAGCGACGACCGGCTCTGTTGCTCGGACCGGAAGTTCCTCCGGTCTCTCGTGGGAGCTCGGGCGAAGGCGCGAATGTAGGCCTCTCCGCGAAGGCGGGGCCGATCGGTATCGTCGGGAGAATGATGGAAAGCGGGCAGGCAATCCCCGACGTGGCGGGGCACGTCCTGGCGAGCGCCGTCTCGGTGTTCCGATTTCGGAGCGACCCTGGGGGGGTCCGCGAGAGATCGGTCTTATCTCTACCCGCTTTCCAAAGGGACGATTCCAACGCCCTCGGATAAGGCGTCGCAACCGGAAATCATGAGTGACAATCGGAGCGGAAATTGAACCAGACTATCGGAGGACGCCGTGCCCGATGAGGCGCCATTTCCCGCCGATCCGCCGGCTCACGGCGACCCGCTGGCCCGCCTCCGCCGCGACCGGGATCTTGAGGGTCATGTCCGCGGTGTTCTCGCGGGCGCTCGAAACGACGCCGACGGTCGTGGCGGTCCCGACGCTGACCATGAGCGGCTCTCCCGTCTTGATGGGGTCCACGCGCAGGTCCTCCGCGGTCCCGACGACCCGGTC
Source organism: Methanobacteriota archaeon (assembly GCA_005878955.1). Classification (GTDB taxonomy): domain Archaea; phylum Thermoplasmatota; class Thermoplasmata; order RBG-16-68-12; family RBG-16-68-12; genus EA-19. The sequence goes on along the minus strand of VBMI01000014.1, from coordinate 13,569 downwards.
AAGGAGGTGGATCTCGACGGAGATCTTCGAGAGGACCGGCGGGAGGGACCCGGGGGGGCCCACGACGCGACCGACGAGCGAGTCCGACTTCGTGAGGAACGGGTCCAGGTTCGTGCCCACCGCGATGAGCCCGCCGGGCCGGACCTCCTTCTTCGAGGAGCCCCCGGTATGGAGGGAGCGGACCGTGCTCTCGATGCTCACCCACTCCGTCTTCGTCCCCGCCCCCGCCTGGCGCCCGGGGGCGATCTGGATCTCGTCCCCCACCTTCATCCGCCCCTGTAGCAAGGTTCCCCCGACGACCCCGCCCACGAACTTGTCCGGCGAGCTCCCGGGCTGGTTCACGTCGAAGGAGCGCGCGATGAACATCTTCGCCGGCTTCGCCTCGTCGAACTTCCGGGACGGGATCACCTTCTCGATCGTCTCGATCAGCGTGTCGATGTTCACCCGGTGATGGGCGGACATCGGGATGATCGGTGCGTTCTCCGCGATCGTCCCCTTCACGAACTCCTTGATCTGCCGGAGGTTCTCCTTCGCCTGTTCCTCGGACACGATGTCGATCTTGTTCTGGACGATGATGATCTTGTCCACGCCGATGATGCTCAGGGCCATGAGGTGCTCCTTCGTCTGCGGCTGGGGCACGTCCTCGTTCGCGGCGATCACGAGGAGCGCTCCGTCCATGATTGCGGCCCCGCTCAACATCGTCGCCATGAGGGTCTCGTGGCCGGGGGAATCGACGAAGCTCACGGCCCGGAGAAGTTCCGTCTTCGATCCGTCGTTCTTGCACACCTCGCTCGTGCCGTAGTTCTGCGGGGGTTCGTCTTTCGGGCACTTGTAAAAGGCCGTGTCCGCGTACCCGAGGCGAATCGAGATCCCCCGCTTGATTTCCTCGGAGTGGCGGTCCGTCGACTCGCCCGTGAGAAGCTTCACGATCGCGGTCTTGCCGTGGTCCACCTGGCCGACGGTGCCGATGTTCACGGACGGCTGAGCGGGGACCTTCACGGATCTCTCACCAGAAGCGGGGACGCTCTAACGGCTGGTTCGATAAAAGGGTTTGCGGGAAGCGTGGGAGAACTCACTTCTTCTCCGTGAACGCGTCCTCGATGGACTTCGGACCGCGGACGATGATCTTGAGGTTGAGCTGGAGGGTGTCCGGGGAAATCGTGTTCCCGCGGACGGTCTTCTTCTTCCGCATCCCGGTGCGCGGCGGATGGAAGCCCACGCCGCCGGAAAGGAGGATCCTTTGGCGCCGCGGGCCCGGGAGATCCCTGCGCATCGGGAACCCGTCCTTGTCGCTCCCGCCCGTGATTGCGAGCTTGTAGCCGGGCAGCCCCACGAACAGGCCATCGATCTCCTCGCCGAGTCTGCGGCCCACGAGCGAGTTCGCGAACTGGCCCGTGATGTCGCGCTTGTACGTCTTCCCGCTCTTCGGGTCCGCGATGACGGCTCGGAACTCGGCCATGACGCGCCGCTCCGATGCGAGGCCTCCATAAAAGGGTTGCGGGGATTACCCGCCCGCGGACACGACCGCGGCTTGTGCCGCCTCGAAAACACCGAGGATGCGGGACGCCTCGGCGTAAAACCGCAGCACCTCACCGCCCTCCTCGCGCGACATCCGCCCGAGGCCTACGGTCGCCTCGGTGAACTCGATCAGCGCGTACGCCGCGGACGGGGTGTCGAAGTCGTCCTCCATCGCCGCGAAAAAGCCTTCGCGCACCCGCCGAACGGCCGCCTCCACCTTCCCCCCGGTCGCCGGGCCGCCGCCCGACTTCGCGAGACCGATCACCGAATGGATGCCCGCGAGTTCCTCCTTGGTGATCCGGAAGCAATCCGCGTCGTACTCGCAGTCCTTCCGGTACTGCTCTTTCAACAAACAGAACCGCACGACCTCCCCGCCCCATTTGGAGACCACGTCCCGGATCGTCACGAAATTCCCGAGCGACTTCGACATCTTCTCGGACTCGAGCGTCAGGAAACCGTTGTGCATCCAGTACCGCGCCCAGTCCGTCCCGAAGACCGCCTCGCAGATCATCGCCTCGCTCTCGTGATGCGGGAACTTCAGGTCCTTGCCCCCGCCGTGGAGGTCCACGCTCTCCCCCAGGTATTTGGAGGCCATCGCGAAACACTCCACGTGCCAACCGGGCCGCCCGCGGCCCCACGGGCTGTCCCAGCCCGGCTCGTCCGGGCGGGACTTCTTCCAGACCGCGAAGTCGAGCGCGTCCTCTTTCTTGCTCTCGGGCGGGAGCGGGTCCGCGATGATGTCCTCGAATTTCTGGTGCGTCAGAATCCCGAACGAGTGCTTCGCCTTCCGAGTCCGGAAGTAGACGTCCCCGTCGACCGAGTATCCGAACCCGTTCGCGAGGACCGCGTTCACGGCGCCGAGGATCTCCGGGATGTGCTCGCTCACTCGAGCGTACACGTGCGCGCGCTTCACGTTGAGCGAGTCCATGTCCTCGAGGTACGCGCGGATGTACTTCTCCGCGTAGACCAACGGGTCCATCGCGACGGCCTGGGCCCGCTTTGTGATGACGTCCTCGACGTCCGTGAAGTTCTGGACATGGCGGACGCGGCGCCCGGAGAACTCCAGGTACCGCCGGACGATGTCGAACGCGACGTACGAGCGGGCGTGGCCGAGATGGCTGTGGTCGTACACTGTAGGCCCGCACACGTAGAGTCGGACCTCCCGATCGCGCGGGACCTCGAGCGGCTCCTTGCGCCGGCTCTTCGTGTTGTAAATCCGGAGGACCACGGGGTTCGCTCCCGCCTAGGCGGACGAGCGGTTAAACAATTCCGTCGGGGCCATACCACAATACTTATTACAACCGGCCCCGTTCGTCGCGATCAGCCTGACGGAAGGGGAGGAGCGGGCGGGATTTGCAGTGGGGCAGGGCTCTTCTTTCGGTCGCCCTGGCCGTCGTTCTGATTGCGATGAGCCCGATGGCGGCGGTCCACAGCGGGACCCCGCGCCCGGCCGCGTCTCCATCGGAGGGACCGCAACCGCCCGCATCGAGTGACCCGACGGATGCGACATCCCGTTCCCTGAACGACAAAGAACTCGCGAACGTCGTCGTGGTGACCACCGATGTCTCCGAGCTCGCCGAGCTCGTTTCCCGCATCACGGGGGTGCCCGTGTCGTCCCCCCGGTCGACGGGATTTGGCACGCCCCTCGTCACCGTTCCGGCGGACAGCCTGGACGCGATCCGAGCGCTGCCCTCGACGGTCTCGATCTTCGACGCACCGACGCCGGAGAAGCAGATGCCCGGCGATCCGGATGCGCGGTCCGCGCACGGCGTCGGGACCCTGAACTGGAACGCGACGATCAACCACAAGGCCCCACTCGCATGGGCGCGGAACATCACCGGGGCGGGCGTGAATGTCGCGGTCGTGGACGACGGCGTGGACTTCGGGCATCCCGACCTCCAGGGGACGATGGCCCGCGTGGAGGACCCCGCCTCGCCGTACTACGGATGGCCGATCGCGTTCGACCCATACTCCATGGGCACCTACTTCCGCCAAGGCAACCCGCGCGGCACGTGGTACGCGGACACCTCGTCCACGGACTCGAACGTCACCCACACGCTCCGGGTCGACGGGAAGAACGACTTCTGGACGGACGGGTCCGAGCTCGTGGGCACGGACCCGAGCGGGGACATCGACGTCCCCGACTTCGACCTCGTGACCCTCTACGTGACACAGGACGCGACGACCTGGTACTTCGGCTTCTCGAGCCGCGCGAACCACACGACGATGGCGTTCGAGCTCTACATCAACACGACCGCGGGACAAGGGGCGACGACGGACCCCGCGGGGAACTACGTCGTGCCGATGGCCGCCCACCGCCCCGAGTTCGCGGTCTACATGGCGCACAACGGCCTCCAGCCCCCCGGGCGCTACGACCTCAACGACACGATCTCCGCCGCGACGGCGTACAAGTGGAACCAGGCGGGAGGGGCATGGGGTGCCCCGGTCAGCGTCACGGACCCGAGCGTCGGGGGGCTGTTCGCGTACAGCGGGTACAAGTTTGACGTCGGCGAGGGGTTCGTCGAGGTCGCGCTGCCGAAGGCGTACCTCAACGACGCCCAGTCCCTCTCCCTTCAGCTCTTCACCGTCGGTGATGTCGCGAGCCACGCGCAGGACTCCGTGTACTCCGACCCGAACGTCGCGTTCGCGAGCCCGGACTGGTCGACGACGCCCACCACCCTCTCCGCGATGACCGTCGTGGGCCCCGGCTACTGGCAGCGCACGTACGTCCGCCCGGACGACCTCGTCGGGGGGCGGCCGAACGTCCGGTTCACCTGGCCCGTGCAGTATATCGTGACGGGCACGAGCCGGAGCGGGAGGTACCTCTTCGGCGATCTCCCCGACAAGAACTACGCGCTCACCCGGATCCTCGTGGTGGACGAAGCGACCGCGGGCGTCTACGATACCGTGTACGTGGACCTCGACCACAACAAGGACTTCCGGAACGACAAGGCCCTCAAGAAGTACGGGAAGTACGACGCGGGCGGCGCATGGCACCCGTGGAACTGGACGGGCGTCGGGACCGTGCACGACGAGACCGCGTGGGCCGACCTGTTCGACCCAGCCGGGGGCGTCACGTCCCTCGCATGGTCCCCGGACGGACGGTGGCTCGCGACGGGCGGCCGGGATCATATCGTGGTCATGTGGAACACGACGTCATGGACCCGCCAAGCGACCCTTAACGGGCATCACGGCCGCGTCCTCTCCGTGGCGTGGGACCCTGCGAGCTCCCGCCTCGCCGTCGGGCACGATGACGTCGGGAGCGGCACCCAGTACTCCGTGGACGTCTGGCTGGCCCCCGCATGGACGCTCCACCGCACGTACACCATCCACTCCGGCGCGGTGAACGACCTCGCCTTCAGCCCGTCCGGTACGAGAATCGTCACCGCGTCGTCCGACGGGACCGCGAAGATCTTTGATCTCGTGACCCAGGTGACGACGAACCTCCCGCACACCGCGGCGGTCACCGGGGTCGCATGGTCCGCCTCGAACACGATCGCGACCGTGTCCGCGAACGGCGAGATCCGCCTGTGGTCCGGTGCGGGGGCGTTCCTGCGGGCCTACACCTACCCCGCCGCGCTGAACGACGTCGCCTGGCATCCGTCCGGATCGTTCGTCGCGTTCAATCCCGCGGGGGACCGGCTCGTCTCATCATCCCGGGCGACCCTCCGCTCGGATCCCACGCTCGCCACGTGGTCCGTGACGGACTGGAGCAACTTCAACCTCCAGGACCAGCGGTTCGGGGCCCACGCCGACGCGACGACCGGCTACGCGGTGCCCGCCGCCGAATACTCCCCGAGCGGCACCCTGATCGCGACCGGGGGGATGGACGCCGCGGTCAAGACGTGGACGTGGAGCCCGACCCTCGTGCAGGACCGCGTCCTCCAGGGCCACACAATCGGCTCGAGCGACCTCACGCGATACAACGGTGGCGACGGGATCGCAGACGTCTCCGGAGGGACCGTGTATTTCATCGCGGGGAGCGGGCTCCGGCTCCCGTACTCGGACCGCTTCTTCTCCCGCCAGGCGGACCCGACGATGCAGGTCCGGATCCCGACGGACGGCGCCCTCGTCGCGTTCATGGGAGCCTTCGATGCGGCCGCGAGCCACGGGACCCTGATGGCCTCGAGCATCGTTGGGAAGGCCGTCACCCGGTTCTTCGACCCGACGACGATGAAGGCGCCGTCGCCCCCGCAGGTCTACGGCGTGGCCCCGAACGCGAGGCTGATCGCGATCGCCGACATCTACCCGACGACGATCTTCGACGGCTGGTGGTTCTCCGTGGAGGGGTACGACGGGGTCCCCGGGACGGGGGACGAGGCCCAGGTCGTCGCGAACTCCTTCGGGTTCAGCTCGACGTTCGAGGACGGGTGGGACTTCTACTCCCGCTTCGCGGACTGGGTGTCCACCCAGTACGCGGGCGGGGCGTCGATCTTCACCGTCAGCGCCGGGAACGACGGGAACGGGTACGGGACCGTGACGAGCCCGGGCTCGGCGGCGGGCGTCGTGACCGCGGGCGCCTCCACGGACTTCTTCTACCGCCTCTGGGCGGGCCTCGAGAAGGGCTCGAGCCAGTCCTACGGCGACGTCGTCCCGTTCTCCAGCCGCGGCCCCACCGCGCTCGGCCGCCCCGACCCGGACATCCTCGCGGTCGGGCGGATGTCCGTCGGCGCGACCCCGCTGAACATGGTCGTGCCCTCGAACGGGGCGGTCGCCAGCGCGCTGTGGTCCGGCACCTCCCTCTCGTCCCCGATGACCGCCGGGATCCTCGCGCTCGTGTACGAGGCCTACCGGAAGGCGCACGGCACGTATCCGGACGCGGAGACCGCAAAGTCGATCCTCATGAGCGGGGCGGACGACATCAACTACGACGCGTTCTCGCAGGGCGCTGGGTTCGCGAACGCGGACCGGGCGACGAAGATCGCGCAGCGGCTCGACGGGGTGTCCGTGAGCCCGAGCGTGTGGACCCCGGGCGCGTTCCGCGGCCGGGCGTATGAGGCGTTCGTGTCCCTGATGTCCCCCGGAGGGAGCCTCCCGCAGACGTTCACGGTGCGGAACGCGAACCGCACCGCGGCCGCGACGTGGACCGTGTCCGGCTCCGTCTTCCGGAGGACCGGGACGATCGAGTACGGCTTCGTGACGCCGGTCGACGGCACGGGGAACCCGGTCGACGAGTGGCAGGCGCTCCTCGCCGCGAGCCCGGCGGCGGACCTGTACGGCCCCGGCGTGTACCACGTCTCCCCGAGCGGCCTGACGCCGCTCGCCGCCGTCGCCCCGGCGGACTGGATCAACGCGGACCTCGTGCGGATCACGATCCGCGCACCCCAGGTCGCGTTCGACCCCGGCGGCGACGGGACGAACGACTACCGATACATGGTGGACGTGTACGACTGGACGGAGAACGACTGGGCCACGGCGATCCCCGACACGACCGGGTTCGCGGACCTGAACCGCATCACGATCAACCACCCGGAGGCGAACGTGTTCTCCGCGACGATCCACAACGCGCCCATCCGCACCCACGACGGGCTCGTCTTCGGGATCCGCCTCTTCGGCACCGGGGCCGGGGGGATCCCCATGACGGCGACGATCGAGTTCTTCCAGAAGGTGGACTGGAACTGGGTCACGCTCTCGGCGCCCCAAGTGGTCGTCCCCGCCGACGGTGCGACGACCTTCGCCGCGACGATGAGCGTCCCCGTGGGGACCCCCGCGGGCACGTACGAGGGGTCGATCGGCCTCCGCGGGCGTGAGACGACGTGGGACCGGTACCGCGCGGGGGCGAGCGGCGGGAACTGGATCCGACTCTCCCATTTCGACACGAACCCGCTCACGGTCCTGGTGAACGGGGCCGTCGTACCGGCGGGAAACCTCGTCCTGTATCCCAGGGCGGGGCTGATCCGGATCGCCACGGCCCTGTCCCCCGGCGACCTCGTCGAGGTGAACTACGAGTTCTACGACCACGTGACAATCCCCGTCGCGGTGTCGATCGGGGCCGTCGGGCCCGCGATCGCCTTCGGAGGCCTCGCCCCGGGCCAGGACGACCTCTTCGGGAGCTTCGTCGCCCCCGGGTTCGGCAACGGCGGCCAGGCGGGGGACTTCCGGTTCTTCTACACGGACGTCTCGGACGACGGGCTCTTCCTGGAGGGACGGGGGCTGAAGTTCTACCTCGACACCCGCTGGGAGCACGCCCGCACGGACGTGGACGTGTTCGCGTTCGGGACGGGAGGGACCGCCCCGATGGACGTGTCCGCCTTCGACCCGAACCGCTATGGTCCGTACCTCGTGGGCCGGAACAACGGCGGGAGCGAGATCACGTCAAGCGTCTTCACGACCACGGGCGGGCCCGAGGAGATCGTCGCCCCCCGCGTCACCGGGGGGCTCAACGTCATCGTGCTGCACGCGGTCCGGATGAACGGCACGGCGATCCAGGAGGACGTGTCCGGCTCGTCGGGGCTGCTGACCGTGAATCCCTCCGACCTGAACGTCGTCACGAACCGGCTCGCGGGGAGCCGGCAGGTGGGGGTCCACGCGAGCACGAGCTGGCCCGGCCTCGGGGCGGTCTCCGCGGGGCCCTCCGCGCCCCAGCGGTTCGTGAACCTCCACATCCCGCAGGACAACACGGAGGGGGCGGCGTTCGTCGACGTCCTCGCGAAGGGCTCCTTCACGTACCGGGTCCTCATCCAGAAGAGCGCGCTGATCTTCGACGCCCACATCACGAGCGACCCCGGCTCGACCGATCGCCCGTGCCCGGACCTCGACCTCGGCGTGTTCCTGGACGGCAAGGGCCCGGGGAACGTCCCGGACGGCGTCGCGCAGCCCGGCGAGTTCGTCGCGCTGAACGCGGACGGCGACGCGAACGAGGAGGTCAAGCTCATCAAGCCGGTCGTCGAGGACGACCCCGACACGCCCGGGATCGATGAGTCCGTCGTCGGCGCTCCGTACCTGATCAAGGTCCTCGGATTCGCCGTCCCGTGGTCTCCGTACGGGACGTTCAACATGGACCTCACCGTCGTCCAGGGGGAGGGGTTCTCCGTGAGCGGGACGTCCACGACCCCGATCCCCGCGTACTCGCCGGCCGCGATCACGCTGTCCTGGAACCTGCCGGGGAGCACGGCGGAGGGCACCCTGCTCGGGGCGCTCTACCTCGGGCCGTCGAACGCGCCCCTGACGCTGCTGATCCCCATCCAGCTCACGATCGACGGAACAGCCACCGGCCAATCCTGATCGCCTCCTTCTCGGACCCGTCCCGCGGGGAGCTCGACGCCGCCGGCGTCCGCGTCCTCGTCGATGGGATGGACGTGACCTCGTCCGCGGCCGTCGACGTGCCGTGGGGGCCGAACCCGCAGGGGCTCCAGGGCCGCTGGACCGGGACCGCGACGTACCGCCCCGCCCAGGATCTCGGCGAGGGTCCGCACACCGTCACCGTCGTGGTCGCGGACGTGGCCGGAAACATCGCCGAGATCACGAAGACAATCGTCGTGGACACGCTGGCCCCCGCGCTCGTGCTGGACGGCCCGCCCGTGCGGTTCACCCGGCTTGCGACCGCGGTCGTGAGCGGGCGGACGGAACCTGGGGCGACCGTGTCGATCGGGGCCGCGTCGTCCCTCGCTCCCGCCGACGGGACCTTCGCGTTCACCGTGAACCTCACGGAGGGGCGGAACGAATTCCTCGTACAGGCATCGGACTGGTTCCACCTGGACCCGCTCGGCGACCTGCTCGCCGGAAACTCCGCCCAGGTGTCGATGACGATCATCCGTGACATCCGCGCGCCGACGATCTTGGTCACCGCGCCCGCCAGCCCGACGGCCTCGGATGTCGTCCTCCTCCGCGGCCGGGTCACGGAGTCGATTTCTGCAACGGAGGGGTATGATCCGGCTACGGTCGTCCTCACGGTCGGCGGCCGACGTGCATGGGTCCTGGCGGACGGATCGTTCTCCGTCGCCCTCCCGCTGTCGGAGGGGGCGAACGCGTTCACGGTCGTCGCGATGGATTTGGCGGGGAACAGCGCCTCCGTGCCCGTGGCGGTCACCCGCGACTCGATGGCCCCGACCCTTCAGGTCCTGCCGATCCCCGCCGAGACGACCTCGGGGAGCCTGAACGTGTCGGGTCGAACGGACCCCGGCGCCCTCGTGTTCATCAACGGGATCGTCGTCCGGCCCGCAGCGGACGGGAGCTTCTATCGCGTGGTCGCCCTGAGCGGCGGGCCCAACGTGATCGTCGTCCGCGCCGAGGACCTCGCGGGCAATGCGGTCGAACAGACCTTCCCCGTGGCATACGTGGCGGGTTCCGGGGGGAGCTCTCTCGGGGCTTGGGCGGGAGTTGGGGTCCTCATTGCGATCCTCGCGGCGCTCGGAACCGCGTTCCTGTTCGGGCGGGGCCTCGTGCCTTGGTCCCGGCGTCGGGAAGAGGAAGGACCGCAACCTCCCGGTGAGCCGACAAGCGAAGAGGAGAACCCACCCGGAGAAGCGGAGGCGCCGCCGCCCGCGGAATCGCCTGCGGAATCGCCCTCGGAGGTCGCTCCGTCGATTCCGTCCCCCTCGACACCTTCGGTCGACGACCGGGTTTCGAAGATCGAAAGCGCGTTCGCCGCGGGGCGAATCGGGCGGGAGGCGTATGCACGGAATCTGAGGGCTCTCGGTCGCGAGCCCCCACCGGAGGTCCCGGAACCAGAGCCGCCCGCGCCGCAGCCCTCGACCGCTGAGCGAGTGGACCGTCTGCGCGCGGCCTTCGAGCAGGGCCGAATCACGCGAGAGGCGTACGAATCGAACCTCACAAAGCTCGGAATGGCGGCTGCGGCGCCACCGGCACCGTCTTCGGACGAACGGGTCGCCCCGCTGGAGTCTGCCTTCCGAGAGGGACGGATTACTGAGGACGCGTACCGCGCGAACCTAGCCCGCCTTGGCCTCGGTGTTTCGTCTGAAGAGCCTCCCGCTCCACCGTCAGACAAGGCCGTCGCGCTGGAGAACGCGTACCGGGAAGGAAGGATCTCGCGGGCAATGTACGAGGCGAACCTGGCCCGGTTGGGACTTCCCGCCCCGGCGACACCGGAAGACCGTGGAGCGGCGCTGCGGCGTGCGTTCGAGGCGGGCCGGATCGCCCCCGCGACGTACGCGCAGAACTTGGTCCGTATGCTCGGGGTCGCGGACGACCCGCGAGCAGAGACGTTGCGCTCGGCGTTCACGGAAGGCCGCATCGACGCGGACCTCCTCGAGAAGAACCTCCGGCGCCTCCGCCAAGGGTGAGGATAGAAATCTATTTGCGGGCCTCCCGTTTCAGGCGCTCCCGAGGGCCGTTAGATCAGCGGAAGATCGCCGCCTTCGCAAGGCGGAAGCCGTGGGTTCAAATCCCACACGGTCCACTCCCCGCAAAGCGGACGTCTCCGTCCCGGAGGGGACGATCGTGGACATCGAACGGTTGGCGGTCTGGACGGTCGCGGTGCACACCGTCGTCGTCACGATCCACGCCATCGCACACGCCAGTCTCCAGATCCTCCCGGCCGCGCCCGACGGGATCTTCATCGTCATCACGTATTTCGTCGCGCCGGTGCTCTCCGCGTTCCTGTTGCGCACGAGACCCGAGTTCGCCCGTCCGCTCTTCTTCCTCGCGATGCTCGCCGGGTTCACCTATGGGTTCGCGTATCACTTTTTGCTTCAGGGATCCGACAACATCGCGTCGGTCGCACGGGACGGGTGGGGGCTCGTCTTCATCGGTTCCACGGCGGTGTTGGCGCTCCTAGAGGCCTCGGGCATCTTCCTTGGAATCCTGCTCCTACGCCCGCCCCGGAGGACCCCGGCTCCTGCCGCCGGTTCCTAGTCGGAGAGCAAGGATTAGTAAGGGCGCCAGGGATGGCGGCGCTGTGCCCGCGGACCCGCACCTCCACGAGTTCACGATGCTCCAGCGGGCCGTCCGGGCGAACGCTGCGAAGGGCATGTTCGACGAGTCCCGCCGACTCCTCTTGAAGCTCTTCGAGATCGCCCCAGAGGACGCGAACTACTCCCGGACGAAGTGGCGGTTCGCCGCGGAGCTTGTGAAGGCGGCCGTCGTCCAACAGAAGAGGGCCGTGGCCGCGGACATCGCGGCCCTGGCGGAGTTGAAAATCGATGCCGCCCACCTGACCTCCGCGGAGGTCGAGCTCATGGCCCGCGCTAAGGGGGACGTGACGACTCTCTAGAAGACCGCGGCGCAGCTTTATCGCCCGCCGGGGCGTGGCGGGGCCATGGCCCAGATCCCGGATGCCGACTATCGGAAACGCCTCGAGATCGAGCGGCGGGAGAAGGACGCGTTCTTCAAGGAGGACCCGCACTCACCGATACCGTGGGCCCTCCGGGAGAAGTTCACCGGCCTTGCGTATTTCCCGCCGAGCCCGAAGTACCGCTTCACGGTCACCCTCCATCGAAACCCGAAACCCGAGCCCGTCACCCTGGCGACGTCGAAGGGCATTCCGAGGGACATGTTGAAATGGGGGTATTTCGAGTTCTCGGTCGACGGGCAGACCCGCCGGCTCCAGGTGTACAAGTCGATTCCGAAGCCCGGGGAGCACGACGAGAGCCTCTTCGTCCCCTTCCGAGACGCCACGAGCGGGAAGGAGACGTACGGGGCGGCCCGGTACATGGACCTCGCGATCCAAAAGACCGATGCGTACGAGCTCGATTTCAACGTCGCGTACAACCCGTACTGCGCGTACAGCGACGACTACGTGTGCCCGTTCCCGCCCCGGGAGAACTGGCTAGACATCCGGATCGAGGCGGGGGAAAGGAACTTCCCGCTCGAGGAGGAGAAGGAAAAGCTTCCGCCGCGGGGAGCGGCCGGCCACCACCATTGAACGTCACACGACGTCGCGGCCCTCGAGCCACGCCAGGCGGCGTGCCTTGTTCGCCGCGATCTCCTCCGCGTTCTTGAAATCGTTCTCGACCGCCGCGAGGTTCTCGATCGCCTTCCGGAGGGAAGTGGCGCTCGGGGCCCGCACGTCAACGCCCGCCCGTTCGAACTGCCGCTTCACCACGGGCATCCCCGCGTCCACGCTCCCGAGCTGGTAACAGAAGTCCGTCATGATCTTGTCCGCGACCCTGATGAGGAGGTCCACGGGCTCTTGGGGCGGTGTCACCAGAGCGAGCCGTTCAATCGTGACCCCCGCGCTCTCGACGACCATCTCCCCGAGGACCTTGAACGCGCCCTCCACGCTCTCTCCGCTCTTCGCGCTCGTCATGATCGCGGGAGTGTCGTACTTCTCCTGGAGGTAGTACGTGTACTCGTGCGAGGCGATCCGCTCTTCCTCGAGTAAGTCCACCTTGTTCCCGACGATCACCATCGGGATCCTGCCGACGAGCCGCCATACCATCGGCATCCAGTACTCCTCCATCGAGCGGCGGGTCTCCTCCCGAGTGAGGTCGTGGACGAACAGGACCCCCTGGGCCCCCTTCATGGCGGTCTCCTGGACCCCGCCGTAGCCCTTCTGGCCGAGGACGTCCCAGATCTGCATGATGATGTCCATATCGTTCGGCGGCTTCCCGACCGTGATGTCCTTCTTCGACACCTTCGTGCCGATCGTCGTGATGTAGTCGTCCGAGAACTGGTCGACGACGAACCGACGGATGAGGGACGTCTTGCCGACCCCGCCGTCCCCCAGCAGGAGGACCTTCGCCTTCATCGCCTCGTCGGCCATGGCCCGGAGCCGAGTAACGCGCGCGGGGGCCCTTAACGGTTTCCCGCGGGTTCTCAGGGACGGCACCGAGCGAGCCAAAGCTCAAGATGAGGTCGCGCTTCCGAGGGCCGGCGGTGCGATGCCGGCGCAGAGCCTCGCGCACAAGATCATAAGAAAACACCTCGTCGAGGGCCGGATGGTCCCGGGCGAGGAGATCGCGGTCCGGATGGACCAGGCCTTGTTGCAGGACGCGACGGGCACCCTCGCGTGGCTCGAGTACGAGCAGATGGGTGTGGACCGGGTCCGGGTGAAGCGGGCGACGCAGTACGTGGACCACAACATCCTTCAGACCGGCTTCGAGAACGCGGACGACCACCTGTTCCTCCAGGGGATGGCCGCGCGGTACGGGG
>VBMI01000167.1 GCA_005878955.1 Methanobacteriota archaeon | reverse complement strand
CATGTCGGGGGCTGGCCGGAGATGCCGGGAGGTTCGCCGGATCGATCACCTCACCGGGGTCGATTGTGATCGTCTGCAGCGAGACTAGTTGGCTTTGCAGCGCCAAGCTCCTGCTATTGAGGAGGGCGAGCGTTGTTCTCCGATTGGCACGTTCTGGAGATCCCTGTGGCAGCGCCTGGATCTGTGCCGAGACCGTCCCTATCTGCTGGCGAACCGTCTGAAGCTGAGTCAGGATCGTATCGGAGCGTTGCTGGATCATGTCCAGAGCCTGCTGCTCTCGGTACTTCAGATACGCATCGGCGAATGCCTTCGTCCCTTGCTGTGCCCGGACCGGATTCGGATCCGAGTACGAAACCGAGAGAACCTGAGTGCCTTGCGACATGGCGGCGGACACATTCTTGAGCAGTTGGGGGAGCGCGGGGGCTGGGTTCATCAGTTCTCTCGCCACCTCTGCAACGGCCACCGATGTAGCAAGGTTGGTTTCCGTCTGGGCGCTGATGTCGGTGGGACGGATGACGTCGGTGATGTTGCTCAGCGCAGGTCTTACCAGAATCCTCGCCGTCGCCGTGTAGACGGGGGTGCGCGAGTAGGAGTAAAGGGCCGCTGCGCCGATCACCGGAAGGGCGATCGCAAGGATGAGCCACTTCCTGCGCAGCAGGATCGTGGTGAAATCCCGAATGTCCAAGGGACCCTCAAGGCGAGCATCCTCTCTTCGCATCATTGTGTTCACCTCTGTCGTTTGTTATCCCGCCCGCGCTGTCCCTTGCGCTTTGCACGGTCCGCCTGTCTACAGGACCGTCGCATCATGGTCCACCCCCTGAGTGAGCCGGAGGGATGGAACCGGCTCACATGGAAGACTGATCTCGAGGATGCGGTTACTCATTGCCCGAGACTGTGGCTGTGGGAACACCATCAGGCCGAGGTCTCGGCTAGTAGCCGATCCTCATCCAGAAGCTGGCTGTCGTTCATGCGCTCGAAGGCTCTCACAGCCCGGACGACCATCTCGACCGCGCCGACGGGATCCATCCCCACTGCGGTCTCGGCAGCCAAGACAAGTCCGTGCACGCCGTCGAGCAGGGTGTTGGCGATGTCGTTCGCTTCGGCGATCGTGGGCACACGGCTCGTGACCATGGATTCGAGCAGGTTCGTTGCCACGTAGACGGGTCGGTTCCAGCGGTTCGCCCTCCGCACGATAGCTTTCTGATAGTAGGGAACGAACTCGAGCGGAATCTCTCGTGATAGGTCGCCACGGTCCACGAGGACCGAATCGGCGGCTCCAACGATCTCGTCCATGTTCCGGACACCCTGTCTACTCTCGATCTTCGCGATGATGTGGCAACCCGAAGGCGCCCGGGCGCGGAGCAGGGCCAGGTCGTCGGCTGATCCTGTGAACGACATTGCATAGTGGTCGATCCCCAGCTGCGCGCCGATCTCGATCGCAGCTAGGTCCTTCTCGCTGAGGGCCGGCAGGTCAGGCTTTCGATCGATGGATACGGCCTTGTTGGACCGGACACGGCCAGAGTCGACGACGACGGCGGTGGCACCCTGCTTGTCGACTTCGATGATCTGAAGAGACATGTCCGCTGGTCAACCTGATGCGATGCCCTCTATCGAGGACGACTTCGCCGTCCACCAGGCCGCATCGGATCTGTGGGCCCTCGCTGTCCAGACAGATCGGAGTGGTGGAGTGCTGCTGAACGAACTCGATCGTGCTGGCCACGGCCTCAAGTGGCGTGTGCGACAGATTGATCCGGAAGAGATAGACCTGATGCCGATCCAAGCCTTCGATAACGCTTGGGACGAGTGATGCCGGCCCAAGAGTGCAGAGGATTCTAATCTTCACCCCTGCGATCCTAGCGAGTCCGTCTGCTCTTCTCGTCGTGCATTCGATGTACCCCGAATCATGCAATTGCGGGAAGACGGTGCTCCCGAACCGCTTTGAGAATGCCAACCATAAGGCATCAGCCGGCGGGATCCAATCGTCCGCGGATTGAAGATGTACTAGCGCGAAAGGAGCCAGGACGCAATGGAGGGCAGCCGGAAGGAGAGAGCGGGCGTGACGTATCCGACGTATCCATGGTCATCCAAACAGGTGCTGGTCACCGGTGGCGCTTCATTCATCGGCTCAACGCTCGTCGATGCGCTTCTCGACCGGGGAGCTTCTGTCCGTATCGTCGACGACTTCTCAAGCGGGGGGATGCGGAACATCGAACACGCGACCGCGAACGGCTCGGTGCAGCTTCTTCGGGGCGATCTGCGAGACCCCGATATTGCAGCCCAGTCTGTCGAGGGGAT
>VBMI01000013.1 GCA_005878955.1 Methanobacteriota archaeon | reverse complement strand
CCTCGATCAGGGTGGGGCCGCCGCCCGCGCGCGCCTTCTCGACCGCCTGGCTCGTCGCCTCGATCACGGCGAGGACGTCGTTCCCGTCCACCCGGACGCCCTCGAACCCGTACGCGGCCGCCTTGCCCGCGAGGGTCTTCGAAGCGGTCTGCCGCTCTCTCGGGACGGAGATCGCCCACTGGTTGTTTTGGCAGAGGAAGATCACCGGCGCCTTGAACACGCCCGCGAAGTTCATTCCCCCGTGGAAGTCCCCCTGGGAGGTCGCTCCATCCCCGAAGAACGTGAGGGCGACGACCGGGTCCCCGCGGATCTTGGCGGCCCACGCGGCGCCGACCGCGAGGGGGATCTGGGTGCCCACCGGGCTGGAGGGCGTCACGAAGTTCACGGAGCGGTTCCCGTAGTGGTTCGGCATCTGCCGCCCCTTCTCGATGTCCGCGGAGTTCCCGTAGAACTGGTGGACGAGGGCCTGGAGCGGGAACCCCCGCCAGAGGGCCGCGCCCGGCTCCCGGTACGCGGGGAATACCCAGTCCTGCGGCCCCAGCGGGAACACGCCGCCGACCTGGCACGCCTCCTGGCCGGTGGACGGCACGTAGAACCCGATCCGCCCCTGGCGCTGCAGGGAGAGCATGCGGTTGTCGAGGGCGCGGACGAGGGCCATCGTCCGGTACACCTTCTTGAGAGCGTCCGCCGGGAGGCGCGGGTCGACCGCCTCGTCGAACGTCCCGTCCGCCTCGACGACCCGGAAGACGTCCTCCTCGACCGCCGAGCTCACCCCGCCTCTGCGATGGGAGCCCGCCGCGCGCGGATAACGTTTTGGAGGAAGTACTCGCCCGCGCGGTACGAGGACCGCACGAGGGGCCCGCTCGCGACGTACAGGAACCCCATCGATTCGCCGACCTCCCGGAGGCGGTCGAACCGCTCCGGCGGTACGTACGACTCGACCCGCAGGTGCCAGTTCGAGGGCCGGAGGTACTGGCCGAGCGTTAGGATGTCCACGCCGATGCCGCGGAGGTCCCGCATCGTCCGCACGACCTCGTCCTCCGTCTCCCCGAGTCCGAGCATGATCGAGGACTTCGTGGAGCCGCTCTACGGTCTCCACGTTGTGGTCGAGCACGTCGACACCCGCATCGACGACCGTCCGCACCGCGTCGAGGTCCCCCTGGAAGTCCGGGATCAGCGCCTCCACGATCATCTCCGGCCTGCGGGCCTTGATCTCCCGCACCGTCCGCGCGAAGTGGGCGGCCCCGCCGTCGGGCAGGTCGTCGCGGTCCACGGAGGTGAGGACGACGTACGTGAGGTCGAGCTCGGAGAGGGCGATCGCGACCTTTCGCGGCTCGTCCAGGTCCAGGACGCCGTGCGGGTTCCCGGACGTCACCGCGCAGAACCGGCACCCGCGCGTGCACGTGTCGCCCATGAGCATGATCGTGGCCGTGCCCCCGCCCCAGCACTCCGCGACGTTGGGGCAGTGGGCCTCCTCGCACACGGTGTGGAGGTCGAGGGACCGCAGGAGCCCCTTGAGGTGCGCGTACGCCTCGCCCGCGGGCGGTCGAACCCGGAGCCACTCCGGCTTTCGTTCCTCGAGCATCCGCTTTCTGGAAGCCGCGGCGGCTTATTATCCCTCTCGCGGGGCCGGCGCTGTCACCCGAAGCGGTACTCGACGCCGCGCCCCCCGCGTGGATAGTTCCACCGGATCGCGCCCTTCCCCAGGTGGCGGCAGACGATCCCGCAGGCGCCGAGCTCGATGCATCCGTCCGTGTTGTACACGAGCTCGCCCTTGTCCAGACGATACACCTGCGAGGGGCACACGTACAGGCAGGGCTTCGTCACGCACGTGCGGCAGACGTCCGTGGCGACGACGATGAACGGCTCCTCGTCCGGCTCGAACTTGTCGAGCGCGAGGCGTTCGTCGACGCTCATCGGCTGGTCCGCGTCCGGCTTTAGGGGCTCCGTCATGACCCTGCGGCGAAACGGACCCGGAGGACGCTATTTAAAGGGTTGGTCTCGGGAGGGAGCGCGAATATCATCCGTGAAAACGGGGGGGAAGGATTAACGTGCGAGGCAAGGCCTCGGGGAGCGACCTAGGAGTGCCTCCAGACATGCACAAGAAGGCAGATGCCGTGCTCGCGTCCGAGCAGGACGCGACGGACGACTTTGCGACAGACTTCATCGCGAGCAACCTGCGGGTCGACGTGCGGCGGGGCCACGTCGTCCTCATGGGCCACTCCGTGATGCTGTTCCGGTTCGAGTTCCTCGTCGCCCTCCAGAAGCAGCTCGAGACGACGATCGGCGCGTCGGCGAAGGGCGTGCTGTACCTCGCGGGGGAGCGGGCGGCGGAAGAGGTCCTGCCCGCGATGTCGGAGCGGCTGAGGGACCTGCCGCCCGGCCGGGAGTCCCTGATCGCCCTCCGACGGATGTCCGACACGTGGGCAACGATCGGCGTGGGGCGCGCGACGATCGCGGAGTTCGATCCCACGAACGGGCGCTTCGTGATGCGGATCGAGCACGGGACGTTCCCTGCCGCCTACGGGCCGTCGACGAAGCCCGTGTGCCACCTCTGGGCGGGATGGGCCGCGGGGGTCGCGAAGCGGCTTTTCGGGCAGGGTTCCCTGTGCGAGGAGACCGCCTGCCTCGCGGCGGGCGCCGATGCGTGCGAGTTCCTGATCACGCCCCCGTGACGGCGGCGCCAAAGGGTTAATGCCCGCTGCCCCCCTCGGCCGACGCGGGTCTCCATGGCGGAGCGGTTCGACGCGGTGGTCGTTGGCGCGGGCCCCGCCGGGAGCGCCGCCGCCCTCGCGCTCGCGAGGGAGAGGTTCTCCGTCCTCCTCGTCGAGCGGGGCCGCGCCGCGGGCGCGAAGAACATGTTCGGCGGGCGCGTCTACGCGTGGCCGCTCTTCGACCTCCTCCCGGAGTGGCAGAAGGACTGCCCCGTCGAGCGGTTCGTGACGCGGGAGTCGATGGTGTTCCTCCACGGCGGCGCGTCCCTCGCCCTCCAGTTCGACAGCCCGCGCCTCGGGGACGGGCGGGCCGCGAGCTTCACCGCCCTCCGGCCCAGGTTCGACGACTGGCTCGCGAAGAAGGCGGAGGCCGCGGGCGCGATGCTGATCACGGGGATCCGCGTGGACGAGCTCCTCATGGAGGGAGGTCGGGTCCGTGGCGTCGTCGCAGGGCCGGACCGCATCCAGGCGGACGTCGTCGTCCTCGCGGAGGGCGCGATGGGCCCGCTCGCGCAGAAGGCGGGGCTCCTGCCGGACCTCGCCCCGCCCGCCGTCTCCGTCGGAATCAAGGAGACCGTGGACCTCCCCGCCGCGACGATCCAGGAGCGGTTCAACGTTGGCGAGAAGGAAGGCGCGGCGTTCGTGTTCGCGGGGGAGGCGAGCATGGGCCTTCGCGGCGGCGGTTTCCTCTACACGAACAAGGCCTCCGTGTCCCTCGGGCTCGTGGTGTCCTCGGAGGATCTCGCGCGCAAGAAGGCGGAGGTCCCGGCGGTCATGGAGGGGTTCCGCATGCACCCGGCGGTCCAGCGGCTGATCCGGGGCGGGAAGGTCTCGGAGTACTCCGCGCATCTCGTCCCGGAGCTCGGACTTGGGATGCGGGCCCGGTTCTCGGGGGACGGCGTGCTCGTCGCGGGGGACGCCGCCGGGTTCCTGATCAACAACGGGTACACGTTCCGCGGGGTGGACCTCGCGATCGCCTCCGGGGTCGCGGCCGCGCGGGCGGCGGTGGACGCGCGCGCCCGCGGGGACTTCAGCGCGCAGGGGCTCGCGTCGTACGAGCGCCACCTGCGGGAGCTGAACGTGCTCACGGACCTGGAGACGTTCCGGTCCGCGGGCGGGTACCTGAAGAACGAGCGGCTGTTCTCGCTCTACCCGCAGCTCCTCCTCGGGATCACGGAGAAGGTGTACACCGTGGACGGCGGGGGGAAGCGGCGGATCTCCGACATCATCCGGAAGGAGATGAAGGGAAAGGCCCCGCTCCTCCGGATGGTGCGGGACCTGATCGAGGGCGCCCGCTCGATGTGATTCCCCCCAAGATGGCGGGGAGCGGACCAACCGCGAAAAGTAGATAGACGATGCGGGGTTCGTTCCGCCCCGATGCCTCCGGGCCGGCCGCTCCGGATTCTCGTGTGCATCAAGCAGGTCCCGAAGGCCCAGGACCTCCAGGTGGACCCGAAGACGCAGACGCTGAAGCGCGTCGGGGTCCCGAGCGAGATCAACCCGCCGGACGCGAACGCCCTCGAGTTCGCCCTCCGGATGAAGGACCGGATGCCCGCGGAGATCGTCGTCCTGTCCATGGGCCCCACGTCGTTCGACGAGAGCCTCGAGCGGGCGGTCGCGATGGGAGCGGACCGCGCGGTGCTCCTGACGGACCGGATCCTCGGCGGCTCGGACACGGTCCCGACCGCGCACGCGCTCAGCGAGACGATCCGGAAGATCGGCGGCTACGACCTGATCCTGTGCGGGGAGGAGACGACGGACGCGTCCACGGGCCACGTGGGCCCGGGGATCGCGGGCCACCTCGACATCCCCCAGATCACGTACATCTCGGACATGGAGATCGTCGACGGCAGGGTCCGGGCCCGGCGCACCGCGGAGGACGGCTCGGAGTGGTGGGAGACGGCGATGCCGTGCCTCCTCACCGTGAACTTCGGGTGCAACCGGCCGAGGGAGCCGACGCTGAGCGGGAAGATCCGCGTGAAGCGGGGCGGCGTGATCGTGCACTGGTCGTGCGCGGACGTCGGGATCGACCCGAACAAGGTAGGCCTGAAGAACAGCCCGACGATCGTTGCAAAGGTGGACACGGTCCACCTGCCGCCGCGGGCCCGGAAGATGTTCACCGGCGAGCCGCGGGAGGCAGTCGCGCAACTCCTGCATGCCCTCGTGGAGGACGGGGTGATCCGCCCGTGATCGAGCATCACAACGCCCTCGAGGGGAAGTCCCACTTCAAGGGCGTGTGGGTGTTCCTCGAGGGCCGGAAGGGCGCCCTGCGGGACGTCTCCATCCAGCTCATCGGGGAGGGCCGCCGCATCGCGGACCGGAGGGGCGTGACGCTGACGGGCGTCCTCCCCGGGTACCGCGTCGAGGCCCTCGCGCGGCACGCGATTGGCTATGGGCTCGACCGCGTGATCGTCGTGGACCACCCGCTCCTCGAGATCTACCGCTCCCGGCCGTTCACGAAGGTGATGGCGACCCTCATCCACCGCGACAAGCCCGAGATCGTCCTGTACGGAGCCTCGAAGAACGGGAGGGACCTCGGGGGCCGGCTCCACGCGGTCCTCGAGACCGGGCTCGCCGCGGACTGCGTGAAGTTCGATCTCGACGACGAGGGGAACCTCGACATGATCCGCCCGAGCTTCGGCGGGAAGTCCCTGGCCCACATCCTCTGCAAGCAGCACCGCCCCCAGATGGCGAGCGCGCGGCGGAACGTGTTCCTCGCCCCGAGTCACGACCCCGCCCGCGCGGGAGAGATCGTGCATCAGACCGCGGACCTCTCGGAGGCGGACCTCGACGCGAAACTCCTCGAGTTCAAGGAGTTCGTGCGGGAGGGGGGCCAGCGCCCGGACGAGGCGGAGGTCGTCGTGAGCGGCGGGTACGGCCTCGGGGACCCGAAGAACTTCGGGATGCTCCAGGAGCTCGCGGACCTCTTGGGCGGGGCCGTCGCCGCCTCCCGGAAGGCGGTGGACAGCGGGTGGATCCCGAAGGAGTTCCAGGTGGGACAAACCGGGATGACCGTGCGGCCGAAGGTGTACTTCGCGATCGGGATCAGCGGGGCGGTCCAGCACCTGGCGGGGATGCAGGAGTCCGGCAAGATCGTCGCGATTAACATCGACCCGAAGGCGGCGATCTTCGAGATTGCGGACTACGGGATTGTTGGGGACCTGTTCCAGATCGTCCCCGAGCTCATCCGACAGCTGAAAGAACTGAAGGCGCCGGGGCTGCCTACAGAGATATTGCCCGCTGCCGTCTAGGGATTGCAGCGTGTACTTCGCCGAGACCCTGAGTCGTTCCTCGAGGAACCATTCACGAACGACGGGACGAGTCTGACGCGCGAGACCTTCTTGGTCCGGCTTCGATTGCCAGCAAGACTAGCCCGAGAAGCATCGTCGCTCCAAAGATCATTCCCGCGATCCACAGCCCGAGTCGGCTCGGGCCCAAGGTTGGCAACTGGGGGTAGTGGATCATGATCGATGTGAGGGCGATTGCGGCGACCAGGCAAAGGGTACCGCCTACGATTCCCGCGGGCCCCCACATGTGGGGGCTCCATCGAGACCGCGTTGGACGGATTGCTCCGAGTTGCGGATCGGCCCATCGCTGGAACAGCGCTGCGAACCACGCGGACAAGGTGCCAACGAGGATGACAACCGCGAGGATTGAAGGCGTGTCCACGATGCTCGGAAGGTCTAACCAGTCTCGGTACCAGACGAGGACGTTGGCGAAGATGGTAGCGGTCGAGGCGAATACGACCGCCACGAGGCATGCAATACTGTACTCCGCGCCGAGCCACGCGAGACGGCCATCCCGAGTCCGAAGGGTCCCGAGCGGTACGGCGATCGCGATCGCAACCGCGATGAAAACGGGCGCACGGAAGTCATGGACCCAGGGCATCGGCACCAGGGCGAGGGCCACCCCCAGTCCCGTCAGGAAAGGGAACGCCCGATCGGGAACGTTTCGTTCGTCACGCAACGGCGGTGGCCCCGACAATCCTCTCCGGCGGAATCCGATTGACTCGGAGGCCGAAGACGTCTTGGAAGTCCTCGGCGACGTGGTTCTTGAAGCCCGTGAAGTCCACGGCGTGTCCAAGTTCGCGCTCCATAGAGGTCATCACCCGCCCTTCGTTCCCGCACGGCCGGATGCGCTCGAAGTACGAGAGGTCCGTGTTCACGTTGTGCGCGAACCCGTGGTACGTCACGAGATTGTGCACCGCCATCCCGATAGACCCGAGCTTGCGCCCGTGGACCCAGATCCCCCGCTGTGCCTCGTTCCGCTCGGCGGGGATTCCAAACGCGCGGGACGAGCGGATCAGAACCTCCTCGATGTCCGTGACGAGCTTCCGCACATCGAGGCGGTCCTTCATCTTCAGGATCGGATAGCCGACGAGCTGGCCCGGGCCGTGGTACGTCGCCTCCCCGCCCCGTTCGACCTCGAACACCGGGAGGCTGGCATCGAAGACGTCCGCGCGCTTCCCTCGTCTCCCTAGCGTGACGACGTGCGGATGTTCCAGAAGAAGGAGAGTGTCAGGGATCTCATCCACGGCCCTCCGTTCGACAAGCGTCTTCTGGAGGCGCCACGTCTCCCCGTATTCGATTGTGCCGAGGTCGACGAGCCAGGCGGTCATGGCTTCCGGTTCAGGACGTGGATCGCCCGCCCGAGGGCCGCCTCCGCGCTCTCCATGATCCCCTCCGGGAACGTGGGGTGTGGGTGGATCGTGAGGGCGATGTCCTCGATGCTCGCCCCCATCTCGATCGCGAGCGCGAGCTCGCTGATCAGGTCGCTCGCGTCCGGGCCGACGATCTCGGCCCCGAGGAGGCGGTTCGTCTTCGCGTCCGCGATGAGCTTCACGAACCCCTCCGATTCCCCGGCGGTGAGGGCCCGCCCGATCGCGGCGAACGGGACCTTCCCCACGACGAGCGGGAGGCCCTTCTCCCGGACCTGCGCCTCCGTCCACCCCACGGTCGCGATCTCCGGGTCGGTGAAGATCGCGGCGGGGAGCGCGCGGTAGTCCGCCTCCATGGGGTGCCCCGCAATCACCTCGGCCGCGATGAGCCCCTCGCGCGTCGCCTTGTGCGCGAGATAGGGAGGGCCCACGACGTCACCGCAGGCGAAGACCTTCGGGTTCGAGGTCCGCATCTGCTTGTCCACGAGTACGTGCCCCTTCGCGTCCACCTTGACTCCCGCCGCCTCCGGGGCGAGCCCGTCCGTGTTCGCGCGCCGCCCGACGGTGACGAGGACGATGTCGCACGGGACCTTCAGCGGGCCGTCCGGCGTCTCCGCGTCGACGAGGAGCCCGTCGCTCGCCTCCTTCCACGACTTCGCCTGGGAGGAGGTGTGGAACGCGACCCCGAGCTTCCGCAGGCTCCGGCCCACGACGCGCACGACCTCCGGGTCCATCCCCGGAAGGAGGGGATCTCGAGGAGCTCGAGGGCCTCCTTCGTGCTGATGATCCGCTTCCCGTCGAACCGGAACGCGGGAAGGTCCGTGGGCCGCCCGCCTGTGGCGACGATCGCGCCGCCGAACGTGATTGTCTCCTCGCCGTCGGAGGTCTTCACCCGTACATCGGAGGACGACGTGAACTCCGCGTCCCCGTGGAGCACGTCTACCCCATTCCCTTTGCACAATTGTGCAACCCCCGAGGTGAGGCGCTCGACGACGCTCCCCTTCCAATCCTGAAGCTTCTTCATGTCGACATGGATGTCGGAAATCTCGATGCCGTACTCCTCCGCCTTGCGGGCAGTGTGGACGATGTTCGCGGCGTGGATCAGAGACTTCGAGGGGATGCACCCGTAGTTCAGGCACTCCCCTCCGAGTCGGTCCCGCTCCACGAGGACGACCCGCTTCTGGAGCTGCGCGGCGCGGATGGCGGCGGGGTATCCGCCGGGCCCTGCGCCGATCACGACGACTTCCACGGTGCGGGCCACGGCCGTCGGAATGCGGGCCTCGTCAAAAGGGTTGGCTCCCGATGGCGTTGCGGGTCGTCCGCGGCGCGTCCATCGCCGCTCCGTTTGTTTGGCCCCTTCCTCGTCCTTACTATCGCAATAGTTATATCTCGGACGCCAATGGGGAACGCGTATGCGGTCACGGCGCTCGTCTCGAATAACGCGGTGACGGGGACGACGGTCGACCCGAACCTGGTGAACGCGTGGGGCCTCGTGGCGGGCCCGACGTCGCCGTGGTGGGTGAACGCGGCGGACGCGGACAAGTCGCTCCTGTACAACTCCGCGGGCGGAAAGGTCCCGCTCGAGGTGACCGTGGCGGGCGGGCCCACGGGCATCGTCTTCAACGGTGACTCGACCGCGTTCCCGGTCGGCGACACGAACGTCGCCGCGCGGTTCATCTTCGCGACGGAGAGCGGGACTGTGGCGGGCTGGGCGGGCGCGCTCGGCACGACGGCCCAGGTCAAGGTCGATAACTCGGGAGCGGGTGCGAGCTACAAGGGGCTCGCGATCGCGTCGACTCCGTCGGGGTCGTTCCTCTACGCTGCGAACTTCGCGAATGCGCGGGTGGACGTCTTCGACCACTCCTGGGGCTCCGTGACGACGACGGGCGGGTTCAGCGATCCGATGCTCCCGGCGGACTGCGCGCCGTTCGGGATCCAGACGATCGGGAACCGCGTGTTCGTCGCGTTCGCGAAGCAGGGCGAGCCGGAGGGCGGGGCGGTCGAGGAGCAGAAGGGGCAGGGGCTGGGCATGGTCGACGCGTTCGACACGAGCGGGAACTTGCTGGTCCGGGTCGTGCAGCACGGGCAGCTGAACGCGGCGTGGGGTCTCGCGATGGCCCCCGCGAACTTCGGCCGCTTTAGCGGCGATTTGCTCGTGGGCAACTTCGGCGACGGCCACATCAACGCGTATGAGGAGATGTCGAACGGGCACTTCGAGTACCGGGGTATGCTCCGCACGGCCGATGGTCTGCCGCTCGCGATCGACGGCCTCTGGGCGCTGGAGTTCGGGCATGGCGCGGCGAACAACGGGCCGACGAACACGCTGTTCTTCACGGCGGGGCCCAACGGGGAGGAGGACGGCCTCTTCGGGATGATCACCGCCTCGTAAAGCGAAATTGAAAGAGCGGGGGCGCTCGGCGCGGGAGGCGCGGCGCCCCCCAAACCGTTCGTGACGTGGGGCCGAGGGCCGTCGACCGGACTCGCGGCCCCCGGGCGCTGGATCACTCCAGCCCGACGAACTGCAGCGCGGGGTGCTCGAGGTATTTCGCGAGGGTCTGCACGAACGCGGCCCCGACGTGGCCGTCGATCGCCCGGTGGTCGAACGTGCAGGACAGGTACATCATCTCCCGGATCACGACGAGGTCGTTCCGCACGACGGGCCTCTTCTCGATCTTGTGGACGCCGATGATCCCGACCTCCGGCCAGTTGATGATCGGCGTCGCGAACACCCCGCCCTCCTTCCCGAGGGACGTGATCGTGAACGTGCCTCCCTGGATGTCTTGGAGGGTGAGCCGCTTCTCCCGCGCCGCGCCGGCGAGCCTCTCGATCTCCTTCGCGAGGGTCCAGATGTCCTTCTTGTCCGCGTCGTGAACGACGGTGACGGTGAGCCCCTCGTCCGTCGCGGTCGCGATCCCGATGTTGTAGTACCGCTTCACGACGATCTCCTGCTTCTCGTCTTCGATGCTCGCGTTCAGCGTCGGGTGCTCCTTCAGGGCCGCAACAAGGGCCTTGACGACGAACGGGAGGTACGTGAGCTTGATCCCCCGCTCCTCGGCGATCTCCTTGAGCCGGTCCCGTAGGTGGACGAGCTGGGTCATGTCCACCTCCTCGACGTATGTGAACGGCGCGGCCATCGCCTCGGACTTCGCCATCTTCTCCGCGATCCGCTTCCGGAGGCCGTGGATCGGGATCCGCTCCTCGAGGCCGGAGGGCGCGGGCGCCCGCTTTGGCGGGAGCTCCTCCACGGCGACGGCGGGCTTCGGGGCCATCGCGGGGGTCGGGCCCTTGCCCGCCCCGCGGATATCGTCCTCCGTAATCCGACCTCCCGGGCCGGTGCCGCGGAGCGCGTCAATGTTCACACCGAGCTCCCGCGCGAGCTTGCGGACGGCGGGAGCTGCGAGGGCGGGTCCGCCGGGAGCGGCGATGGGAGTAGGTGCGGGCGGCGGGGGAATCTTCGACGGTGCGGGCGCCGCGGGAGGCGCCGCGGGCGCGGGCCCGGCGGGAACTTTCTCCCCCTCCTCCCCGAGGAGGACGATCGTCGCACCAACCTTCACGGTCTCCCCTTCCTTCGCCAAGAGCTTCAAGACCTTCCCCGTGACCGGCGACGGGATTTGCACGGTGACCTTGTCGGTCATCACCTCGACCATCAGGTCGTTCTCCTTGATCGGGGCGCCCTCCTTGACGAGCCACTTCACGATCTCGCCCTCGCTGACGCCCTCGCCGATGTCGGGGAGCTTGAACTCGCGGGCCATCTGCGTCGCCAAGACGCGTGGCCATCTTAACGCTTTCCACATGCCGTCATCGAGTGCGACACGACAGATGTAAATCGTCGTTTCGGGATGTCCCAATTCGCGGTGGGGAGAACGGGTGTGGAGGCGGGCCGGAGTCCAGAACGGGGGAGTGCAGCCGGTGCTCGCGGTCGTGCAAACGTGGTTCGGTGCGCCGTCGGCGCTCTCGGTGTCATCGTCTTAGCAGCCGCACTCGTTGTTTCGGTGATCGCGTTCCTGATTCTCGGTATCGGCCTCTATTTTGCGGCAGAAGGGGGGCACTCCGAGACGGTCCCACTGCTCCACTTCGGGATCCCATACGCGGTCTCGGCAATCCTGCTGGCCATCACAGCATGGTGTACATTGCGAAAACAGACGGAATGGCGAGGCGCAAGTTTCGGGTCGGTCGCCGCACTTCTTTCTGGCGCCTACCTACTCTTTCAGTGGCCCTTCACGCGTCGCAACTACTCGTGGCTGCCTTGGGCGATATTCGGAATTTGGACAACGATGGTCATTGCCGGCGTCGCGCTCGCATGCCTAGTCTTGCTCTGGTTTCTTCACAGGCGACTCACCACGCCCGCCGAGACGTGATTTGCGGCTCAGAACGCCATCGCCTTGTCGATTCCCGCGAGCACACGGTCCGGGTTCGGCATGTACACGTCCTCAAGGGTGTACGGGAACGGCGTGTCGAACCCCGTGACCCGCACGATCGGCCTCCCGTTCGGGGCGCCTCATACACGATGACCGCCCGCCCCGTCTTCTTCACGGAATTCAGAATCGCGGGTACGTCGAGCGGCACGAGGGTCCTCATGTCCACGACCTCGCACTCGACGTTCTTCTCCTTCGCCGCCCGCTCCGCGGCCTCGAGGGACACGTTCACCATGTACCCCCACGCGAAGATCGAGACGTCCTTCCCTTCCCGCCGCACCTTCGCCTGCCCGAATGGGACCGTGATCTCGCCCTCCGGGACCTCCTCGCGGAACGCGCGGTACAACTTCTTCGGCTCCAGGAACATCACGGGATCCGGGTCGCGGATCGCGGTCGTCAGGAGGCCCTTCGTGTCCGTGGGCGTGGACGGCACGACGACCTTCAGGCCCGGCGTGTGGCAGAAGTACGCCTCGCTGGACTGGCTGTGGTAGTGCCCGCCCTTGATTCCCCCGCCGAACGGGGTGCGAATCACCATCGGCACCGAGTACTGCCCGCCGGAGCGGTACCGCATCTTCGCGGCCTCGCTCACGATCTGGTCGAACCCGGTATAGATGAAGTCCAGGAACTGGATCTCCGGGACGGGTCGCAGGCCGTACAGGGCCATCCCGATAGCGGTCCCGATGATCCCGCCCTCGCTCAGCGGGGTGTCGAACACCCGGTCCGGGAACTCGTCGATCAGCCCCTCCGTGCACCGGAACACGCCGCCGTTCCGGCCGATGTCCTCCCCGAGGAGCACGACGCGGTCGTCGCGCCGCATCTCCTCCCGGAGGGCGCTGTTCACCGCCTGCACGATGTTCATCGCGGGCATCTCAGGTCTTGCTCCTCATCCAGTCCGCGTACGGGTCGTCGCTGTCCTTCGCCCCGCTCACGATCCGCACGAACCGCGGGTCCTCGAGCAGCGCCGCAAACTCGGGCTGGGATTTAGCCTCTTCGCGGTACTCTGGCGACTCCGCGGACGCCTTCTCCAGGTGGGCGAGGGCCTCCTCGATGTCCCCGCGGCGGGCCGCGATGCACGCGAGGCGGTACCACGCGCTCGCCCGCTTCGGGTCCAGCTCGACCGCGCGCCGGTACGACTCCTCCGCCCCCTCCATGTCCCCCATGTTCGCGAGGTCGAAGGCGAGGGTCATCCAGGCCTGCGGGTTCTCCGGGTGGGCCTCGACCGCCCGCCGGTCGAACGCGACCGCGCGGTCGAACCGTCCCTGGAGGGAATGGCACTGGGACGCGAGGAGCAGGGCGTCCGGGTTCACGGGGTCCCGGGAGAGGATCTGGCTCGCGATTGCGAGGGCCCCGCCGACGTCCCCGTCACGGAACGCCCCATGGGCCCGCTCCAGGGAGGCGTCGGAGGCCGCGGGCCGCGCGGCGGGTTTCGGGGGCACGCGCTTGGACGCCATTCACCGCCTCCGTACCCGCTTCAAGTCCTCGAGTTGCTCCTCGATGTGCGGCGGCATCTGGAAGTACACGTCTCCGAAGAGGGTCTCCACGGGCGGCGGGGGGTTCGTCTCCGCCTGGCGCACCGCCTCCGTGATCTCCTCCCCGATCGCCTTCTCCAGGTCCGCCTCGAACTCCTCCGTCCAGATCCCGAGGTGCCGGAGGTACGACTGGTACACGGTCAGCGGGTCGTGGCGCCACCACGCCTCCACCTCCCGCTCGTCGCGGTACCGGGAGGGATCGTCGGAGGACGAGTGGGGCCCGAGGCGGTACGTGACGCACTCGATCAGGGTGGGGCCGCCGCCCGCGCGCGCCCTCCGGACCGCGTCCCGCGCGGCGCGATAGACCGCGAGGGCGTCGTTCCCGTCCACCCGCACGCCGTCGAAGCCGTACGCGAGCGCCTTCTGCGCGATCGTCTCGGAGGCCGTCTGCCGCGCGACCGGGAGGGAGATCGCCCACTGGTTGTTGTTGCACACGAAGACCGTCGGCGCGCGGAACACGCCCGCGAAGTTCATGCCCGCGTGGAAGTCCGAGGTCGAGGTCCCCCCGTCCCCGAAGTATACGAGGGTCACGACGCGGTCGCCGCGGATCTTCGCGGCCCACGCCGCGCCGACGGCGAGGGGGATCTGCGTCCCGACGCAGCTCGAGATCGACATGAAGTTGCCGTTGCGGAACACGTAGTGGCAGGGCATCTGCCTCCCGTGGACCGCGTCCGCGGCGTTCCCCATGAACTGGTTCACGAGGTCGAGGAGGGGCATCCCGCGGGCGAGGGCGGCGCCGGGCTCCCGGTACTGCGGGAAGATCCAGTCGTTCCCCTCGAGGGTCATCGCGGGCGCGACGATCGTCGCCTCCTGGCCCACGGACGGCCCGTAGAACCCGATCCTCCCCTGCCGCTGGAGGCCGAGCATGCGGTTGTCGAGGATCCGCTCCATGAGCATGAGCCGGTAGAGGCGGACCGCATCGGAGGGGGAGAGCTTCGGGTCGAGCTGTGGATTCGCCGATCCGTCGTCGCCGATCACGCGCAGCAGGTCGCCCAAAGGCCGCCTCGTCCCCTGACAACTGGAGCCGCCCGCGCGGCGGACGCCTCCCGTCGAAAGAATCGGATGCGGGGGTTTAAGGGTATTGTCTTCGTGCTCTCCCGCGTGAACCGGAACCGGTCCGCACTCGGAGAGAAGGGCTTATCAGGGGTGTCGAACGCGTCCCTCGGGTTCTACACGGTGTGGGCCGCGCATCTCGGGCGGCGGTACGGGATCCTGCAGGCGCTCTCCCGGAGGAAACGGCGGGCGGGGACCGGGGCGATCGCCCGCGCGTGCGGGCTCCACGAACCCGCGGTGCGGGTGTGGTGCGAGGCGGCCCGCTCCCTCGGGCTCATCGAGGGCGGGGGGGACGGCTATCGGTTGCCCGCGGACCGCCGGGCCCTCCTCGCGAACCCGGACGACGTGCGATTCCTCGGAGGCCAGTTCTCGTACCTCGCGCTCAGGAGCCTGGACTTCGGAGCCTTTGACGCGTTCTTCCGGAGGGGCGAGGCGGGGGCGCCCGCCAGGCGCCATCTCCGCGAAGCATCCGAAGAGGCGACCCGCTGGGACCACACGAGCTTCCTGGAGTTCCTCCTCCCGCGGATGGCGGACGTGCGGTCCCGGCTCCAAGCCGGCGCCCGCGTCCTGGACATCGGGTGCGGAACGGGCGGGTGGGCTCTCACGATGGCCCGCGCGTTTCCGAGGTCCCGGTTCACCGGGATCGACCCGGACCGCGAGGCGATCCGGATCGCGACAGGGAGGAACGCGGGCGGAGGCCGCGGTGTCCGATTCCTCGTCGGGAGCGGCGGGGCATCGATGCGGGGTTCTGGCCCGTACGACCTCGCGTATCTCGGCGAGGTCCTGTATGGGGTGAAGGACAAGCTCCGCCTCCTCCGACAGGTGAGGAGGTCCCTCGCGCGGGACGGGGTCGTCGTCGTCGCGGAAGGTCTTGTGGCACCCGCCCGGAGGGCCGCGGAGCCCGCCGCACAGCTCGTCGCCGCGATGGGCCTCGACTTCGCCCTCCAAGGCGCCCGTTTCTTCCGAAGGTCCGAACTCGACGCTCTCCTCGCGGACGCGGGATTCCACCGGGTGAAGTTCCACGATGCGGGGGGCGGTCTCTGGTTCGTCGTCGCGGGCGTGGACCCGAGCGCTCTCGGTTCAGAAAGGGGTGGCGCCGCGCGGACTCCGCGCGGCGACCGGTAGAACGAGGCCTACGCCTTTCGCAGGAACGGCAGGCCGGTGCGCTTGTTCACGCCGACCTTGCGCCCCTTCGGGAGCGTGTCCTCGGGCCACTTCTTGCCGCTCTTCGGCGTCCTCTTGCTGAAGAAGTAGATCGTCACTTTCGGTCCCCGCTTCAGCTTCACGTCGCGGAAATACAGAGTCCATCCCTGATGTAGGTAGACCATTTTACTCCCGCTCCCCCGTATGGCTTCTATCATTTAACCCTTATCTTCTCCATATCGGACGCGATTTCCTACGGGTCGGGCGCCGCGAAGGTCTATCTGGCGCGTCCGGATTGCGCCCGGGAGCCCGTGAATCTCTCGGGAAAACTCTCCGGGTACTCCGCGATCCTCGTCGGCGCGATGCTGTTCGGCATGTGGGCCACCGTGGGGAAGCTCGCGCTGAACAGCGACCCGAATCTCTCGCCGATCACGCTCGCATGGTTCGTCCAGGCCGTGACCGCCGTCGCCTTCGCGCCCTTTCTCGGGAGGCTCCGGCTCTCTAGGGGGGAGTGGGGGTACGCGAGTGTCGCCGCCCTCCTCGGCTCGGTGACCGCGCCCTCCCTGTACTTCACCGGGCTGAGCCTCACGACCCCGGTGAACGCGGCCCTCCTGTCGAACACGGAGGCGCTGTTCACGGTCCTGTTCGCGTTCATCTTCCTGAAGGAGCGGCTCTCCCCGCTCGGGTATCTCGCCGCGGTCTCGATCCTGGCGGGCGCGATGATCGTGACGTTCGATCTCGGGGGATCGGGCGCGGACGTCGCGTCGAGACTCCTGGGGAACGTGCTCCTCGTCCTCGCGGCGGTGTGCTGGGGCGGGGCGAACACGGTGAGCCGGGTCGTGACCGCGCGGCACGACATCCCGTCGTACGTCTGCATCGTCCTCTCCCTGGGGACCCTCCTCCTCGCCCCGATCGTCCTCCTGAGCGGGAGCCCGCTCGCCGTCCGCGCGCCTTCGATTCCGATCTCGATCTTCCTGGCGCTCACCGGGTCCGCGCTGTTCACGTACCTCTTCTACTTCGCGATGCGGCGGATCGGCGCCCTCCGGGTGGGGGCGATCCTCGCGACCTCCGCCGCGTTCGGCGTCACGATCGCCGTCGCGTTCGGCTTCCCGCTCACCGCCCTCCAGGCGGTCGGCGGCGCGGTGATGGCGTGCGGCGTCGTCGCGCTCTACCTGTCCCCATCCCCGAAGGGTTAAGTAGCGCCCTCCCGGATGGGATGGGCCCATGCCGCCCGAGGCGGGAACTCCGTTCGCAGAGCTCGCGGACCTCACCCGCCGCCTCGAGGCCACGACGAAGCGGCTCGAGAAACGGCGGCTGATCGCGGAGTTCCTCCGCCGCATCCCGAGGGACGAGGTCGCCCCCGCGGTCCTGATCGCGATCGGGCGCATCTTCCCGGAGGCGGACCAGAAGGCGCTGAACGTCGGCTGGGCCACCCTCGAGAAGGCCCTCGGGCCGACCCGCCAGGCCCGCCTCGACGCGCGACCGCTCACGATCCTCGACGTCCAGCGCGCGTTCGAGGGGGTCGCGGCCGCGAGCGGGTCCGAGTCCGTCCGGGCCCGCCTCCGGCTCCTCCAGAGCCTCCTGGGACAGGCCTCCCGCGAGGAGAAGGAGGTCCTCCTGAAGAGCATCTTCGGCGAGATGCGGATCGGCGTCAACGAGGGCGTGATGCTCGAGGCGATCGCGGACGCGGCGGGCGTGAGCCCGGAGGCCGTGCGGACGGCCCATATGTTCCTCGGGGACCTGGGGCGCGTCGCGGAGGTCGCCCTCTCCGACGGGGCGGCGGGGCTCGCGGCCCAGAGCCTCCGGCTCTTGTCCCCGGTCAAACCGATGATGGCGGAACTCGGGGACGACCTCGACGAGGTCCTCAAGGAGCACGGCGGGACGACGGCCCTCGAGTTCAAGTTCGACGGCGCCCGCATCCAGATCCACCGACGGGGGGACGAGGTGCGGGTGTTCAGCCGGCGGCTGACGGACGTCACAGAGAGCGTGCCCGAGGTCGTCGAGTTCGCGCGGACCGTGCCCGCGGAATCGTTCCTCCTGGAGGGCGAGGTCGTCGCCGTAGACGGGCTCGGACGGCCCCGCCCGTTCCAGGAGCTGATGCGCCGCTTCCGGCGGGTCCACGAGATCGAGGCGCTCCGGCGGGAGATCCCCCTGAAGCTGTACCTGTTCGACCTCCTCTATCTGGAGGGCCGGTCGCTGATGTCTGCGCCGTACCGGGAGCGGTGGGCCGCCCTCGAGCGCCTCGTCCCGCGGGAAGTCCTCGCGAAGCGGCTCGTCACGTCGAGTCGTGAGAGATCGAGGCGTTCCTGAAGGAGGCCCTGGCAGCCGGCCACGAGGGGCTCATGGCGAAGCAGCTCGACTCGCCGTACACCGTGGGGAAGCGCGGGAAGCGGTGGTTCAAGATCAAGCCCGCGGACACCCTCGACGTCGCAATCCTCGCCGCGGAATGGGGGCACGGGCGCCGGACCGGGACCCTGAGCAACTACTGGCTCGGCGTGCGGGACGGGGACCGGTGGCAGATGATCGGGAAGACGTTCAAGGGGCTCACGGACCGGGAGAGGCGAGATCTCATGGATCGGCTCATAGCGCTGAAGACGCGGGAGGAGCCGTGGGTCGTCCACGTGCGGCCCGAGGTCGTCGTGGAGATCGCGTACAACGAGATCCAGCGGAGCCCGCACTACGAGTCGGGGTTCGCCCTCCGGTTCGCGCGGGTCGCGCGGGTCCGCGACGACAAGGGCCCGGGGGACGCGGACACGTACGAGCGGCTGAAGGCGCTGTACGCGAAGCAGTTCGAGCGGAAGGGGGCCGCGTACACCGAGCCGTGAGCGGCGGGCCTAAGGGGCAGGCTCCGGGGCGGGAGACCCGCTCGAGTACGCGGTGAGGAAGATCCCCGCGAGCGCCAGCGCGGCCCCGAGGGCCACGAAGCCCGACGGGACCTCTCCCAGGAGGGTCCAAGCAAGGAGGGACGAGCCGACGGGTTCCCCCACGAGGCTCAGGGACACGAGCGGCGCAGGGACGAACCGGAGGGACCAGTTGTAGAGAGTGTGCCCGCCGAGCTGCGGGATCGCCGCCATCGCGCCGAACAGGAGGAGCTCCCTCGCGAGGTCGCCGCGGGGCGCGAGCTGGCCGGTGCCCGCCGCGAGGCCGAAGAGGGCGAGCGCGGCGGTGCCGTACACGACGAACGCGTACACCGGGAGGGACACCCGCTGCCGGAGCCTCCGTCCCGCGAGGAAATAGATCCCCGCCATCACGCCGCCGGTGAGCGCGGACAGGTCCCCCGCCAGGGTCGTCGCCGAGACCCCGAGGTCCGCGACCGCGATCGCGACGACGCCCGCGAACCCGATTCCGATCCCCGCCGCGGTCGCGCGGCCGACCCGCTCCTTCAGGAAGAAGTGGGAGACGAGGGCGACCATCACGGGGTGCGAGGTCACGAGGACGACGGAGCTCGCGACCGTGACGCCCTCCGTCTTCAGCGACGTGATCCAGAACGCGAAGTGGGCCGCGAGGACGACGCCGATCCCCGCCATCAGGAGCACGTCGCGCCGCGGGAGGCCCCGCAGCGGGGTCGACCGGTCCGCCGCGGCGAACGGGAGGACGATGAGGGTCGCGAGCGCAAGGCGGTAGAACGCGATCGTGACCGCGTCCGACTCGGACCACCGGATGAAGATCGACGAGAAGGAGACCGCGACGATCGCGGCGGCGATCGCGGCGAAGGGCCCCCGCGCCATCCGCGGGCGCGAACTGTCGCGGCCCTTATGTACGTTCCCGGCTCAGGGAGGCGACTGCGGCGGGGGCCCCTGGGGCGGTTGCTGGGGAGGCATCATGGGCCCGTACTGCGGGGGCGCCATCCGCGGCCCCGCGACGCCGCCGAGCTGCCCCATCGCCTGTCTCCGCTTCCGGTACAGGTAGAACAGGACGAGGATGGCGATGACTCCCACGACGAGCCCGATTGCGGCAAGGGTCCAGTTGTTCCACTGGTACCGGTACTGCACGAGGTCCATCTCGCCCGTCTTCTGGTTCGCCGCGTTGTACGTCTCCCGCTTCGACCAGTAGCCGGCGCTGTCGGAGTAGTAGAGCTTCGTGTACGCGCCCGTCCCGAGGGTGCGGATGGAGAAGGAGTGGAATTTCCCGGCGGCGACGGACACGTCCATCTCCCCGTCGACTTGGTACGAGAGGGTGCTCGTGAAGTTCGTCGGGTTCCCGCCTCCTACCTTCACCGCCACGGTCACCGTGACGCCCCAGGACTTCAGGGCGAACAGTGGGAAGCTCGCCTGGGTCTGCGGCGGGTCATACGTCGTGATGGTGGTGATGGTGAAGATCGTCACCGAAGTCTTCACGAGCCCCAGGTCCGCGTCCCGGATCCACTCGTCCGACGACAGGCTGAAGGAGCCGGCGGTCGCGGTCTGGCGGAGGTGCCATGCTTCGTACGTCGCCCCGAGGAGGGTCTGGACGCTCTCCCGGCCAATGACCTCCTCCCGCACGCTGTTGTTGGCGTTGTTCACGTCCACGTACAGCCAGAAGTCCCCGGCGGTCCACCGGGGGGCGTTCGCGTCCGCCCTGGCGCGCTGCGCCGGCACCATCAGGGTCACGCCGAGAAGGGCCACGACGGCGAACATCACCACGAGCCGTAGGAGTCGGTTCGAGTGCATGTCGTCCCTCCGGGCCGATACGCCTCTCCCTTCTTAACCGTGCCGCCGCTCGTATCGCTCGGAGGGCCCGGAGGCCGCGAAGCCGCAACTTATATCGAGCGGCCCCGATTCCCGCCGGGCTCCGGGGGACGAGGATGCAGCTTGAGCAGGTGAAGAAGGTCGCCGTGATCGGGGCGGGCTCCATGGGGGCGGGGATCGCGCAGGTGTGCTCCCAGGCCGGCTTCCAGGTCGCGATGCGGGACATCGACCAGAGGTTCGTGGACGGCGGG
The DNA here is from genome assembly GCA_005878955.1 of Methanobacteriota archaeon. GTDB lineage: Archaea > Thermoplasmatota > Thermoplasmata > RBG-16-68-12 > RBG-16-68-12 > EA-19. The sequence goes on along the minus strand of VBMI01000013.1, from coordinate 2,067 downwards.
TTCCGCCGGATCAAGGACCCCCTCATGAACCGGGTCGAGAAGGGGAAGATGACGAAGGAGGAGGTAGACCGGATCCTCGCGAACGTCCGCGGGACCGTCGACCTGAAGGAGGCGACGCACGGGGCCCAAATCGTGATCGAGGCGATCATCGAGAAGATGGACGCGAAGAAGGCGCTGTTCGCCGAGCTCGACGCGATCTGCCCGCCCGACGTCGTCTTCGCGAGCAACACCTCCTCCCTGAGCATCACGGAGATGGCGAGCGCGACGAAGCGGCCGGACCGGGTCATCGGCATGCACTTCTTCAACCCGGCCCCGGTGATGAAGCTCGTCGAGGTGATCCGCGGCTCCGAGACGAACGACGCGACGACCGCGTTCGCGAAGGCGCTCTCGGTGAAGCTCGGCAAGGAGCCGGTGGAGGTCAGGGAGTCCCCGGGGTTCGTGGTGAACCGGCTCCTCGTGCCGATCTGGACATCGGGCTCGACGTGATGGAGGTCCTCCACCGGGAGACGGGGGACCCGAAGTTCCGGCCGTCCCCGCTTCTCCGGAAGTACGTGCGCGCGGGCCGGCTGGGCCGGAAGTCGGGCCGGGGCGTCTACCAGTATCCGAAGGCCTGAGCGCGACACACTAAGTCGGACACGGCCGCAACGTCGATTGCTGCGGATGGCGAGCGGCGCATGGAGCCTCGCTCGGACCGCGGTCTAGCTAACCCCTCCAGTGGGCGTGGGTGGCTCGCGGCCGACGCGCATCGGGGAGTGCTTAAGTATCGACGGACGCATCCGATTTCGTCTCGGGCGCGCGCAGGAGTGGACGGATGATCAAGCCCGGTGTGATTGTCGGTGTCGCCGCCATCGTCTTGGCGGTCGTTGGCTTCGTCGGCCCTTGGTGGACGATCGGCGCCACCGCTTCCGGAAGCGCGACCTTCACCTCCGTCACCGATTTCCGCCTATTCGGGAGGACCGGTACGGGGACTGAACCTGGCAGGTCCTACACGAACTCCACGGACTACAGCGGCGATCCGAACACCCGCTCCGTGTTCCAGGTGGCCTCCGCGCTCACGGGCGTCGCCGTTGGCCTCGGGGTCGTCTCTCTCGTACCAGGGGCGATGGCGGACAAGAAGCCAACGTTCCGCCGGGTCGCGTTCGTGTTCGGGATCCTCGCATTCGCGGTGGCGCTCGTCGCCGCCGTGTACGTGATGGCCACGTTGCCCGGGGCGGTGAACCAGGACCGCTCGAGCTCCGCAATCCAGTTCTCCGGTTTCTGGGGCTCGTCGACGAGTACCGGCTTCGGGATGACCCTTACGATCAACTGGGGTGCGGGGTGGGGTTGGTACGTCGTCTTGGCTGATGCCGCGCTGTTCTTGGTCGGTGCCATCCTTACGGTGCGTGCCCCGAACACGGCCTCCATGGCCCCGCCCCGGTCTCCCGAAACACCACTCTAAGCCTCGGTTTCCGGGTGCGATCCGCTGAGCCCGGTTCCGGCCGTCCCCACTCCTTCGGGAGTACGTGCGGGCCGCCCGCCTGGGGCGGAAGTCGGGCTGGGGCGTGTACGACTACCCGCAGCAGTGACCGGATCGGGCGCGCTCTCAGGGCGGGGATGGCGGCGGCACCGGCTGCGGGGGCATCGGTGCAGGGACGGTGGCCTCCGTGGGTCGCTTCGGGCGCACTGCGAGGAGGACCGCGACGACGACGAAGACGCCGATCAGGATCACGATCCACAGGATCGGCGGGAGTCCCAGGACGTTCCCGCCGCCGCCACCGCCTCCGGGCCCCGCAGCCTGATATCGGTAGGACGTGAGGTCCCTCGAGCCCGCCTGCGTCCCGTTCGAGTAGTACGTCTTCTCGCTCGCCTCGTTCCCCGCCTGGGAGGACCAGAACTGGCGGCTGTAGTCCCCTGTGATCTGGGTCATGCGCAGCGGAGTCGTGGAGAACCGGCCCGCCGGGACGGTGACGTCCTGCGGGGCCTCGACGAGGTCCTGGACCCGGATCGTCCCGCTGACCGTCTGGTTCGGCTGGCCCGTGATCTCCTGGACGAGGGTCATCAGGCTCGTCAGAGACCACGTGTTCGTCT
>VBMI01000012.1 GCA_005878955.1 Methanobacteriota archaeon | reverse complement strand
GGGCGGAGCCCTTGTCTACGTTGAACGCGGGGAACGTCCCCTCGTCCCGCTCGAGGTACTCCTTGTGGCGGTGCATCGCCGCGAGGGTGCGGGCCGCGCTCTCCGGAAAGAGGTACGATGGAATCGAGTTCGTCACGAGCTCGACGAATCCGGGGGACTCCTCGCTCCTCCCGAGGAAATTGCACATGACCGTCTTCGGCGACCCCCGCGCGGCGTCCACGATCGCCTTGGCGACGTTCACCTCCTCCGTGACGATCGGCGGGACATAGATCGCGATCACCGCGTCCACGTTGTCGTCCGCGAGCACCGCGCCGACGGCCTTCCGGTACTCCTCCGCCCCCGCGGAGGCGATGAGGTCGACAGGATTCCTCAGGGACGCCTCGGGCGGGGCCCACGCCCGCATCGACGCGACCGTGGCCTCGGAGAGGGCCGCGATCTCCATCCCGTTCTCGATGAGGAAGTCCGTGCACATGATCGCGGGACCGCCCGCGTCCGTGACGATCGCGACCCGCTTCCCCCGCGGGAGGGGCTGGCGGGCGAACGCCATCGCGTAGTCGAACAGCTCCTCGATCGAGTTCGCCCGGAGCACGCCGGTCTGCGTGAACGCCGCCTCCGCGGCAACGTCGCTCCCGCCCAGGGAACCCGTGTGGCTCACGGTCGCGCGGCCGCCGGCCTCCGTGCGGCCCGCCTTCACCGCGATGACCGGCTTCTTCTTCGTGACCCGCCGGGCGATCCGGACGAAGTTCTTCGGGTTCCCGAAGTTCTCGAGGTACATCAGCACAACCTTCGTCTCCGGGTCGTCCTCCCAGCTCACGAGGAGGTCGTTGCCGCTCACGTCCGCCTTGTTCCCGAGGGACGCGAACTTCGCGAAGCCGAGCTTGAGGTTCCGCGCGTGGTCCAGGATCGCGACGCCGAGGGCCCCGCTCTGGGAGAGGAACGAGATGTGCCCGCGGAGGGGCGGGGTCGGCGCGAACGTCGCGTCCATCTGCACGTCCGGGTGGGTGTTGATCACCCCCATGCAGTTCGGCCCTACGAGGACCATCCCGTACCGCCGCACGAGGTCCCGCAGCCGCCGCTCCCGCTCCTCCCCGACGCCCCCGATCTCCCGGAAGCCGGCGGTGATCACGACGAGCCCGCGGACCCCCTTCTCCCCGCACTCTTCGACGGCGGCGAGGGCCGGCTCCGCGGGGACCGTGATGATCGCGAGGTCGACCGCGTCGGGGATCGCGCGGACGCTCGGGTACGCCTTGATCCCCTGCACGGAGTCCGCGTTCGGGTTCACGGGGAAGAGCTTGCCCTGGTACTCGTTCACGAGGAGGTTCCGGAGGATCGCATACCCGACCTTCCCCTTGTGGCGGGACGCCCCGATGACCGCGATAGACCGCGGGAAGAAGATCGGCTCGACGCGATCGGCCATGGCGGGGGCTCGCAACCGCGCGTCCCCCCTTAAGGGTAAGTCCCGTGGCCCCGGACTCACGCGGGAAGCATCGTGATCACGACCGCGATCTGGCCCGCCTCGGTCTCCTCCCGCCAGCTCTCCTCGAGGCGGGCTAGCCGCTTCTTCGTGTCCTGGAGGACCTCCTCGACCTGGGCAATCGCGTCCCGCCGCCAGGGGACCCGATAGAAGAGGAGGCGCCCGACCTCCCACTCGACGGTCCCCCGCGTCCGGATCGCCTTGACGCTCTCGTTGATCTTCGCCTTGAGCATCCCGAGGATCGCGAGGCGGTACGCGACCTTGTCCTCGTCCTTGAGGCGGGCCCAGACGAGGGAGGAGTCGATCCCCTTCGCGGGCATCTCGTAGTACGTCTCCGCGAGGTTCCCCCGCATCTCCGTCCGCGTGGGCCGGATCAGCCCCGCCCGTCGGAGCTGGGCGACGTGGTGGTGGACGGTCGCGGCGGTGAGCCCGAGGGCCTTCGCGAGGCCGGAGATGCTCGCCTCCCGGTCGAACAGGAGGGAGAGGATTCGCAGCCGGGAGGGGTCACTGAGGATCTTCACGGCGGTGGCAGGCGCGGGTGGCGCGGTCTTCCGTCCCTTCGGCATGGCTGGGGCCCCAGCCCCTTAATTAGATGTTATCAAAGCGGTATAGGGACGTCAAAACTTATAAGTACCGCCCACGGCTTGATTGTAATTAGATAGCATCTAAACGCTGTGGTGAGGTGAAAAACATGAAGACGAACAAGTCCCCGCTTCCGCCGGGCACGCTGCCCGCGGACCAAGCCGTCGCGAGCGTGGTTCGGATCATCTCCGGTCTGAACCGGTAGGTCGTCCGGCCCCGCCCAGCCATCCTTCTTTCATCGCCGAACGGGCGCGAGTGCGCCCTTCCCTTCCCCCTCTCGATTCCCCGCGGGCGATTCTCCGTGGGGCCCCGCCATGATTCTCCGAATTCCTCATCCTGTCCCCGGGGGCGGCGGGCCCTCGGCGGGCGATTCTGGCGGGGATGGGGCGGGCGGCGCCTCATGGGTCGATGGCGGGGGGCCGCTGTAGGGCACCGGTGGAGGGGGGCCTTCGGCCGCCTTCCTCCGGCGCCGCAGGATGAAGACCATCGCGATGGCGACGGCGAGGAACGCGATTCCGCAGAGGATCAGGATTACGCCGCTGAGGAACAGGCTCGAGCTCTTCTCCAGGTGCACGGACACGGTCACGGGCCCCGTCAGGGTGGCGCCGCCCTGGGTCACATCCGTGTTGTCGACAATCACGGACACGGACCCCGTCTGACCGCCGAAGTGGCCGCTGAAGTCCCGGAGGTTCACGATGTCCAGGAAGAGGCGGAACTGGAGCGCCGTGTCGTTCGCGTAGGCCTGGAGGCCATCCGGCGGGACGAAGTACACGTCGATCGCGGTCCCGTTCGTCACGTGGATCTCGTATTTGATCTCGTCCCCGAGGTTGAGGGAGAACGTGTACGCCGTCCAGTTGTTCACCGGGAGAGGTACGGTCTCCGAGATCGAAACGTCGACCGCCTTGACCGTCCCCTGGTGATGGGCGGTCGCGGGCGCGGGGAACAGGGTGAGGGCGAGTCCGAGGAGGATGCACAGGAACACACCGACGGCACCGCGGGGCCGCGCCATGGAAACCCCGCGGCTATGCCGGCGACCCGGCTTAAACGTTCTACCACATGGCTCCCGCCAACCCTTATCCGGCCGCGGGCGTTCGCGCGCCGAACTCCATGACGGGTCGGCTCGCGGGCCGGCGGGCCCTCGTGACGGGAGGGGCGCGGGGGATCGGGCGGACGATCGCCATCGCCCTCGCCGCCGAGGGGGCCCGTGTGGGCATCGGATACCGGACGAGCGGGGCGGGGGCTCGGCAGGTCGTCAAGAGGATCCAGGGACATGGCGTGAAGGCCTCTGCGATCCGAGCCGACGTCACGCGAGAGGCGGACGTGAAGCGGCTCGTGGCGGGCACCGTGAGGGCCCTGGGCGGGCTCGACATCCTCGTCAACAACGTCGGGAACTTCCTCGTGAAGAACGTCGAGGACCTCACGTATGCGGAGTGGCGGGACCTGCTCGACTCGAACGTCACCGCCGCGTTCCTCTGCGCGAAGCACGCGATCCCGCACATGCGACGGGGCCGTTGGGGGCGGATCGTCTCCCTCGGGGCCGCAGGGGCGTACCGCGCTCACGGGTCGAAGGGGATGGCCGGGTTCTACGCGGGGAAGGCGGGCATCGTCGCCCTGAGCAAGGCGCTCGCGCGGGAGGTCGGCCGCCACGGCATCACGGTGAACGTCGTGTCGCCCGGGGTCGTGAAGGACTACGACCTCACGATTCCCCAGGCGCGTCGGCGGAGGGACCCCGACACGGCGGTCGGGCGCCCGGGCACCGCGCAGGACCTGGCGAACGCGGTCGTCTTCCTGTGCACGGACGAGGCGGAGTTCGTCACGGGCGACGTGCTGAACGTGACCGGCGGCTGGCTGCTGTAGCCCCCGCAGAATTGATGTACGCGGCTCCTGCATCCCGCGGGGCGTGGCACGGCCCGCCGTCATCTACAGCGAGCGGTACCTCGACTACAACTTCGGGAAGGACCACGCCTTCCAACCGATCCGTCACGAGCTCGCGATCGAGCTGATGCGTTCGTACGGGTTCTTCGACGGGAAGGCGGACCTCCTCGACGCGATGCCCGCCACAGAGGAGGACCTGCTCCTCGTTCACGATCGCCGCTACGTCGACGCGGTGCGCGAACTCGGCGAGCACCCGAGGGTCGAGGCGTACGAGTGGGGCCTCGGGCCCGGCGACAACCCCATCTTCGAGGGGATGTACGAGGCCGCCGCGCTACAGGTGGGCGGGACGGTCCAGGCCTGCGAGGCGGTCGCGCGGGGCGAACGCGGGCGGGCGTACAACCTCGGCGGGGGGTTCCACCACGCGATGCCGGCGCGCGCCTCCGGGTTCTGCATCTTCAACGACATCGCCGTCGGCCTCGCGCGGATCCTGAAGGCGGGGTTCGTGAAGCGAGTGCTGTACGTCGACATCGACGCCCATCACGGCGACGGCGTGCAGGAGATCTTCTACGGCGATCCCCGCGTGCTGACGATCTCCCTGCACGAGGACGGGCGCTTCCTGTTCCCGGGGACGGGGTTCCCGCCGGACATCGGCCGCGGGAAGGGCCTCGGGTTCGCTGTGAACGTGCCCCTGCCCCCATACACGCGGGACGCGAGCTACCTGTACGCCTTCGAGGAGATCGTCCCCCCTCTCGCCCGAGCCTACCGGCCCGACGTGATCTTCACGCAAACGGGCGCGGACGCGTGCTACCTCGACCCGCTCGCGCACCTCAAGCTCACGACGCGGACGTACGAGCGCGTCGCGCAGATCATCGACGTGCTCTCAGGGGAACTGTGCGCGGGCCGTTGGATCGCCGCGACGGGCGGCGGGTACGACATGGCCGCCTGCGCGCGCATCTGGACACTGATCGCGGCCCGGATCGCGGGGGTCGACCTTCCGGATGAAATCAACGGCTCATGGCGAGAGATGTGCCGCGGGGCGATCGGCTCTGCGCCCGACCGTCTCCGGGACCGCGATGCCACCGCCGACGCGCCGGTCGTCTCCGAGGCGGTCAAGCAGGTCGTGGCGGAGGTGAAGGCCGCGGTGTTCCCCCACCACGGTATCACGGACCGACGAGCACGGCGTCCAGGATCGTCAGGACACCGGCGGCGATGAACAGTCCCGCGCCCAGATAACGAAGCCAGCGCGCGGAGATGTATCGCTGGAGGACGCGCCCGAGTCCGATGCTGATGAGGACGATCATGAGGAGCCCAAGGGAAGCGCCGGCGAATACGGACAACGGGGCGGCGAGAGTCCCGCTCAGCCCAATCACCGCGATCATCGTCTTGTCCCCGAGCTCCGCGAGGAAGGCCAGCCCCAGTGCCTTGAAGAAGGGACTCCGCGGCGTCTCCTCCGGCTCCGCTTCCTTCGCTTCCGCTGTGGGCCTGAGGCTCCACGCGCCGAACCCGATGAACAGGGCACCGGAGATGAGGCGCACGTAGAGGACCGGGACGGTCGTCGCGATGGCGAGGCCGATCGCCACGCCGATCGCCGTCACCGCGGTCTCGCCGAGGAACGCACCCGCCGCAACGGAGAGCGGGCGGTGTTTCGTGGAGAGAGAGATCACCAGGAGCTGCGTCTTGTCTCCGAGCTCCATTACCGAAATCAGGAGGAACGCGGCCGCGAAGGGGGCGATTCCTTCCATGGGACGACGGATGGGGCCTCTGCGGTTAACCGTTGTGCGCGGCGACCTCGCTCGACACCGAAATCCGCGCAACGGTGCGTGCAAACTCGCTGAAAAGACTCATGTCGCGGGCCTTGCGACATGAATTTCGCGCGTTTTCGACGATTTCACTTTCACTTTTCTCAGGTTCACGAACCGTTCCAATAATCTTTATACCGTGCGCACATTTAGCACTAAGGGATGGGCGCAATCCGAAGTCCGTCGCGCACTTCGTGCGCATCGGGCCGCCTTCTCAGCGTGCCGCCCACTCAAGAGCGATCTGCGGTGACGGTCGAATGGTAGACGTGGAATCCGACGCGGAGAAGAAGTCCGTCGACGATGTGCGCGAGGAGTTCGAGGAGAAGATCGACCGCCTGAGGCGGCAGTACGAGCGGGACCTCCACTCGTTCCGCTACGAGATCGAGGAGCGGGAGTACCGCCTGAAAGCGTACGAGGACAAGTTCAACAAGATCAAGCAGCCGCCCCTCCTGTACGCGTACATCGTGCGCAAGGAGGGCCCGGACCTCGACGGAAGCCAAGTCGTCGTCGCCCGCGCCACCGAGCTGCTGAAGGTCTCCACGGGCCTCGTGGACAAGACGAGCCTCGGGCTCGGACAGTACGTGTGGGTCCACCCGCAGACGTACGCGATCGTCGAGGGGAGCGCGACCCACAACTCCGGCGTCATCGCGAAGGTGATGGACATCCTCGATGGCAGGCTCGTCGTGAGCATCGAGGGGGACATGGAGAAGCGCCTCGTCGAGTGCGAGAAGTCCATGATGAAGAAGCTGAAGCCCGGGTTCCAGGTCAGCGTCCTCCCGCCCACGATGGAGCTCCTCGAGGTGCTCCCGAACCTCGAGGTGAAGTCCCTCCTCCTCGGCGAGAAGCCGAACGTCACGTACAAAATGATCGGCGGGCTCTCCGAGCACATCGAGCGGATCCGGGACGTCGTCGTCCTGCCGTTCCAGGAGGCGAAGCTGTTCGAGTCGATCAAGCTCGTCGCCCCGAAGGGCATCCTGCTGTACGGCCCGCCGGGGTGCGGGAAGACCATGCTCGCGAAGGCGATCGCGACGGAGAACGACATGACGTTCTTCAACATCAGCATCGCGGACGTCCTCTCGAAGTGGGTCGGCGAGTCCGAGCGGATCGTGAAGGAGATCTTCCGCCAGGCCCGCGAGAAGGCCCCGAGCATCGTGTTCTTCGACGAGATTGAGGCGCTCTTCACCGTCCGGGGGATGATGGACACCTCCGGCGTCCACAAGAACATCATCGCCCAGATCCTGAGCGAGATGGACGGGCTCATCCAGATGGAGAACGTGTTCGTCCTCGGCGCGACGAACCGCGCGGACCTCGTGGACCCCGCGCTCCTCCGGCCGGGCCGGTTCGACGAGATCATCGAGATCCCGCGCCCGACCCGAGAGGCCGCGGCAGAGATCGCGAAGATCTACCTCACGGACGACCTCCCCGTGCAGTCCGAGCTCGAGGGGGAGACGGGCGGCCACGACGCCGCGGTCGGCGCGCTCCGCAAGTACGTCATCGACGAGCTGTACGGCGAGAACAAGTGGGTCAAGGTGAAGCTCGACGCGGAGGCGAAGGAAGCGATCAAGACCGTGAAGCGGATGGACATCGTGAGCGGAGCGATCATCAGCGCGATCGTGAAGACCGCGAAGAAGAACTTCGTGAAGCGCGTGATCGCGATGAAGAAGGCGGACCGCAAGAAGGAGGGCCTCTCCTTCCGGGACCTCGAGATGGCGGTCGAAGAGGAGTGCAAGGAGCACGCGATCACCGAGATGTACGTCTACGAGAAGCGGCAGAGGGAGGTCTTCCGGACGGGCGCCGACCCGATGGTCGGGTGACGGATGGGGAAGCGCGTCCAGGGGACCGAGCACGAGTACACGCTGTATTGCCGCAAGATGGGGACCCTCGGCTTCGACCCCCACGTCCTCGCCCTCGACCTCCTGCGGGAGTCCGACCTCCACCTGGCCGGGGAGTTCGTGAAGAACGGCTCCCGCGCGTACTACGACGTCGGGCACTTCGAGGTGAGCACGTGCGAGGTCTCGAACCCGTGGGACCTCGTGACCTGGGAGAAGGCCGGCGAGAAGATCCTGGACTGGCTCCGCAAGGTGATGGAGGACAAGTACACGGCGGGCGGCGTGAAGATCCACGCCTTCAAGAACAACACCTCGCCCGACGGCACGTCGTACGGGTCCCACGAGAACTACTGCGTGTCGCGGGACCTCGCGTTCCCCCAGGAGTACGTGCGGGCCCTCGTGCCCCACCTCGCGACCCGGTTCATCTACACGGGCGCGGGAGACATCATCGACGGGAAGTACGTGCTCTCGCCGATGGCGTACCTGACGTCGACGGTCGTGAGCGGGGAGACGATGCACGATACCGGGCTCCTGAACACCCGGGACGAGCCTCACGCGGACGCCCGCCGGTGGCGGCGTCTCCACGTGATCGTCGGGGACGCCCTCATGAACGAGACCGCGATCCTGCTCCGGCACTTCGTCACCTCATCCGTCCTCGAGCTCATGGAGAAGGGGATGCTCAGCGACGCGCCGAAGCTGAAGAGCCCCGTCGACGACGTGTGGCACAACGTCGAGATCCGGGACCCGGACAAGTGGGAGGTCCACCTGGAGGACGGGTCCGTCACGAGTCCGATCGACATCCAGCGCTACTACCTCGGGAAGATCGAGCGGATCCTCGACGGCGACGGGGACCGCCGCGCGTTCCGGTTGTTCGAGGAGGTCCTCGACGGGCTCGAGTCGAAGAGCTCGAAGGAGCTCGCCCGCCGGATCGAGTGGCTCGACCGGTACTACGCGATCCAGGACGAGACCGGCGGCCGGGAGGGCCCCGACGTGGAGATGAGCGCGTGCAAGCAGTACTCGGAGATCGGGGAGGAGCGCTCGCTATTCTACAAGCGGCAGCGGAAGGGGCTCCTAGACCGCGTCACGACGGACGAGAAGGTCCTCCGGGCGATCCAGGAGCCGCCGAACGACCGGGACCCGGCGCCGGATAGACCTGTACGATCCATACGCAACGGAGCTAGAGGAATATGCAGCAGCAAGTTGAGCCGCGACCGCAGAAGCGGAAGAAGAAAGAAGAGAAGAAGCTCGAGTTCGAGGCCGGCAAGGTCTTCAACCCCGGCGAGGTGAAGGAAGAGGACTTCGAGCTCGACCTCGAGGCGTCGCGTTGGAAAGCTCAAAAAGGCCAAGGCGGCGATCGCAGAACCTAACACTTTCGGACACCTCCCCTATCCATGTCCATGAACAGGTTTCGCTTCCTCGTCTCTCGTGGTCACGATTGAGTATCTTGCCGGTTTTGTCGACCGCGAAGGGAGCCTCAGTCTAGCGCGAAGACAGCGCTATGGACAATCTCCCGAGTATTGACCACTTTTCCCAGCTAGACGTTCTCCATGAGCGCATGAAGGAGATCAACGCGAAGGGCCCCGCCGCCGAACGCCGTTGAGAAGGGAAAACCCCAAGTGTGGAGACTGTTTCTGGCCGCTCGAGGATTGCCCCACATGCCAGAGGCCGTGATCGTTGAAGCCGTTCGCACCCCCGTCGGCCGCCACAACGGGGCCCTCCGGGATGTCCGCCCGGACGACCTCGCGGCCCTCGTTGTCTCCGAGGTGGTCCGCCGCGCGGGGATTCAGGGAGGGCTCGTCGAGGAGGTCTACCTCGGCTGCGCGAACCAGGCGGGGGAAGACAACCGCAATGTCGCCCGGATGGCCGCGCTCCTCGCGGGTTTCCCGGTATCGGTGGCCGCCGTGACGTTCAACCGCCTCTGCTCGTCGGGCCTCGCAGCGATTAACGCCGCTGCTCGGGCGATCAAGTGCGGGGAAGGGGACGTGTTCGTCGCGGGCGGCGTCGAGAGCATGACCCGCGCCCCGTACGCGATCCCAAAGAACCCGGACGGCACGATGTCCCACCTCACCGCGTGGGACACGACGCTGGGCTGGCGCTTCCCGAACCCGAAGCTCAAGGAGAAGTACGGGAACGAGTCCATGGGGGAGACCGCGGAGAACCTGCGGCTCGTCGGCCCGAAGATCACGAGGGAGGAGCAGGACCGCTTCGCCCTCGAGAGCCACCGGCGGGCCGTCGCCGCGACGGAGAGCGGGAAGTTCTCAGAGGAGATCGTGCCCGTCCCGGTGCCGCAGAAGAAGGGGGGCCTCGCGCTCGTCACGAGGGACGAGCACCCCCGCCCGGATACTTCCTTGGAAGCCCTTGCGAAGCTGCCACCTGCCTTCCGGGAGGGCGGGACGGTCACCGCTGGGAATTCGAGCGGCGTCAACGACGGCGCCGCGGCGGTCCTCATGATGAGCGACGCGAAGGCGAAGGAGCTTGGCCTCCAACCTATGGCCCGCATCGTTGCGTCCGCGGCCGCGGGCGTGGAACCGAGGACCATGGGACTCGGGCCGGTCCCCGCGACGCGGAAGGCCCTCGCCCGCGCGGACCTGCGGGTCCAAGAAATCGGACTGATCGAGCTGAACGAGGCGTTCGCCGTGCAGGCCCTCTTGGTGATGCGCGAGCTCGGGTTCCGCCCCGATATCACGAACGTCAACGGCGGAGCGGTCGCCCTCGGCCACCCACTGGGGTGCAGCGGGGCAAGGATCATGTGCACGCTCGTCCACGAGATGCAAAGGCGGGCCCCGAAGGAGAAGCGCCCGTACTATGGGCTCGCGACGCTCTGTGTCGGCGTCGGGCAGGGGGAGGCGACGGTCGTGGAATGGATGGGCGCCTAGGGACGGACCCGCGCGCGGACGTCAGTAGATGAGGGGCTTCGAGGCCGGCTCGTTCTTGGGCCGCTCGTCCCAGAACTGCCGCGTGGTGACGTACCGCACCTTCGCATCGAATAGGTCCTCGTAGAACGACTTGTCGTCGTCGTGCATCTTCGCGAGGATCTTGCTCGCGGTCTGCGGCCCAACTCCATACACGGCCTGCGCGATCACCGCCTTCCTCCCGTACACGGCGACTAGGTCCGCGGTCTGTCGGACCCGCGCGAGGGCCTTCCCCTCGTCTTCCGGGAGGTCCAGCTTGAGCATCTTCTTGTTCAGGGCGTCGCGGACGGACCACGCGGACCAGGTCAGGACCCCGAGGAGGTTCGACCCGCACTTCGAGCACGTCGGCTTCTCCGGGAGTTCCGAGATCCGGCCGTTCTCGTGGAACGCCCCGCACTGGAAGCATAGCAGGTTCACGGGCCGGGCGTTGAGGGAGGCTCGCATCCGGTCGAGGCTCGCCTCCCGCTCCCCGTCCGGGGAGAACAGCTCCGGGGCCTCCACGAACCGCCGCAGGATGTGGTACCCGAGGGGCGTCGGCCGATCGATGGAGTGGAACGTCTCGATCCTCGTCTCGCCGGTCCGCACCTTCCGGAAGATGTCCCGCACGGCGGCGTAGTCCGTGTGGAGGAGCATCGCCTCCCGGAGGCCTTCCTCGTGGATCGGGGTCTTGCGGAACCGAAGCTCGATCGAGTTCAGCTCCTCCGCCGCGACCATCAGCCCGCGTTTCATCGCGCCCATCCGCTCCGCGATGAACTTCATGTACATCCCGATGGGGAGGTGCTCCTCCGTGAGGATGTCGAGGGACCGGTCCAGCTCCGCGTCGTCGATCCCGAACAGGTCGCCGGCGAGCTCCTCCAGGTCCATGTCTTTCGTGTCGATGACGAGCTCGAGCAGGATTCGGTGCGCGGTCGCCCACCAGAACCGCACGAGGCTCTTGCGGGCGAGGAGTTCCTCGAGGAGGTCGCCGAGGGTCTCGTTCACGATCTCCCCGAACCCCGCGTGCACGATGAGGAAGTGGTCGAAGCCCTCCACGAGGATGAGCCGGTCGGACGGCACCGGGGCGCCCGTCCTCCGGTGCTCCGCGATCTCGTCCACGAGCCGTCGCACGCCCGTGCGGTTCAGCGGCCACTCCTTCGCGAGGGCCTCCGCGACCTCGTCGGCGTTCTGGCGGGTGAGGCGCTCGTCGATCTCCCGCCGCAGCCGGCTCGTCCGGACCGCGAGCGGGTAGTGGACCGGGAGCATGTCCCCGTCCCACCCCGGCGTGGCGGCGAGCGGGTCCGCGACCGCGTCCACGTACAGGACGCCGTCCTCCCCGATCTTCAGGATCTTCCAGGTCTTCCCCCGCACGATGAAGTTCAGGCCTTGGCGGGCGCGGAGCATCATGAACTCCTCCCCGAGGACGCCGACGGGCTTTTGCGTCGCGAGGTCGATCGCGACGTACCGCCGCTCGTCCCGGATCGTGGAGAGGTTCTCGAAATAGTAGGGGCGGGTGCGGGACGTCGGGACGAGGTCCCCGCCATCCCTGCGTAGGAGGCGGAGGTCGAGCAGGAAGTCCACCACTCGGTCGAACGCGTCCCGCGGGAGGTCCGCGTATGGGTCCGCCCGCACCACGAGGTTACGGATGGCGTCCACGGATGCGCGCCCGCCCGCGTCCAGAACGCAGCCGGCGACCTGGTGCGTGAGGACGTCCCGCGCGTGGCGGTGCACCTTCAGCGGTTCGAGGTCGCGCTCCCTCGCCGCCTCCGCCGCGGCCAGGGACTCCATCGTGTCGTCGCTTGACACGGTGACGGTCACGCCCTTGGACACGCGGTCGAGGGAATGCCCGGCCCGCCCGACCCGCTGGATCAGGCTCGTGACCTGGCGGGGGGACATGAACTGGAGGGCGAGGTCCACGGAGCCGATGTCGATCCCGAGTTCCAGCGTGCTCGTGCACACGAGCCCCTTCAGGCGACCCGCCTTGAACTCCCGCTCGACCCGCTCCCGCTCCTCCCGCGGGAGCCATCCGTGGTGCACCCCGATGTCCGGCGAGACGAGGGAGAAC
>VBMI01000011.1 GCA_005878955.1 Methanobacteriota archaeon | reverse complement strand
CGACGATCGCTTCGGACTCCGCTTCGCCCGGGGGCGGGCGGGTCGCCGTTTGGCAGATGCCCTCTTCTTTCGTGGGGCCCTCTTCGGAGTCCGCTTCTTCGTCGGCCTCTTCGCGGCGGGCCTCTTCTTCGTGGGCTTCCTGGCGGGCGCCTTCTTCGCCGCCGGGCGCGGCGCGACGACCGGCTTCACCGGTTTCGGGACGGGTTCGATGATGGGCTCCGGGATCTCCGGCTTCCCGACCTTCTTCGCGACGACCCGGTCGAGGATCACGCGCATGTACATCGCGTCGTGTTCCAGGAGGGGCGACGAGGAAATCACGGTGAGGTCGACGGGGCTCGTGAGGAGGTATTCCGCGAGGGGCTCGAACCTCAGGTCCCCCTTCTTGATCGGCGTGTACCGGATCTCGTTCCCACCCGCGTGCTCGACCCCGCTGAAGTGGGCATGGAAGTGGCCGTCCGCGGCCTTCTCGGCCTTCTCGAACACGGCCTGGAAGTCCTCGGGCCGGCGGAGGAGCCCGCCCTCCCTCGCGTGGAGGTGCGCGAAGTTCAGCACCGGGACGACGCCCTTCACCTGCTTCGCGAGCCACAGGAGCTCGTCGAGCCCGCCCACGACCTCCTGGAGCCCGCTCGCCTCCGCCCCGATCCACGGCGAGAGCCTCGCGGCCTTGAAGCGCTCCCGCACGGCGGCGAGGTTGTCCTTCACCCGCTCGAGGGCGAGCTGCCGGTCGAGGTCCCCGTACCGCCCGAGATGGGTGACGACGAGACGCGCCTGCAGGGCGTGGGCGAGGAGTCCACCCCAGACCGCGCTGTCCATCGACTTCGCCGCGAGCCCGTCGACGTCCGCGAAGTCCATGTAGTAGGGAGCGTGGAGGGTGAGCTCGATGTCGAGCTCCCGCGCGATCTCCCCGAGCTCCTCGAGCTCCGCATAGTCGTGGGCGATGCCGCTCGCGAGGCTGTAGAGGATGTCCCCGCGGTCGATCGCCCGCTGGAAGTCGGAGAAGAACATCGTCCCGTGGTCCTCGGGGCGGCCCACGCGAACGATGAGCTCGCCCGGGATCTCGCGGATCGTGTGGCCGACGTCCTCCTCGGACGCGAACCGCTCGTTGAGGTTCACGCGGACGAGCTGGACCTCCATGGCCGTGAGCCCGAGGTTGTGCACGTCCTCGATCCCGTCCCGGAGCGTCCGCCCCTTGCAACTGAGGGGGATTCCGGAGGGGCCGAACCGAATCATCGCGTCACCGGGGAGGCGGGTGCATAGGGCGAGTGTTATTTAATTCACGGCCGTCTTAGAAGAACCTTCGCAGAGCGGACAATCACGCGCGCCCGGCTGGACGCGCAGAGCGTCGCTCCCTCCGAGGGACGCGCTGGCCGTTACCCAAACGTTTATATCGCGCCCATTTTTACTCGCCACTTCCGAGGCATTTCTCGATGCCCATTCCCCTGAAAACGAACCCTGAACTCGACCGCACGGTGCGGGAGCTGAAGGCCCTCTCCCGGGAGCATGGCGCCCCGATCTGGCGGGCGGTCGCCGAGCGGCTCGCCGGGCCCCGGAGGAACTGGCCCGAGGTGAACCTGAGCCGGGTCGCCCGGCACGCCCCGAAGGGGTCGACCGTCGTCGTGCCCGGTGTCCTCCTCTCGAGCGGCACGCTGAGCGTGCCGATCACGGTGGGCGCGTTCCGGGCCTCCGGGGCGGCGCGCCGGAAGGTCGAGGCGGCGGGGGGACACGCTTTGTCCCTGCTGGACTTCGCCCGGCAACATCCGAAGGGCGCGGGCGTCCGGATCCTGGGGTGACAGGCACGGCGGTCGTCGACGCGAGCGGGCAGGTCATCGGTCGCTTCTCCAGCGGTATCGCGAAGCGCCTGCTGGACGGGGAGCACATCGTCCTCGTGAACGCGGAGAAGGCGCTGATCACGGGTTCGAAGGAGTGGCTCACCGCGGAGTTCCACCACCGGCGGGACGTCGGGAGCCAGCGGAAGGGGCCGTTCTATCCGAAGCGGCCGGACCGGATCCTCCATCGGACGGTCCGGGGGATGCTGCCGTACCAGCAGCCCCGCGGCCGGGCCGCGCTCAAGCGGCTCCGGGTGTACGTGGACGTCCCGCCCGAGCTCCGGGAGGGGCCGATCGAGCGGCCGCTGGCCCCGAAGGTCCGGACCGCGCAGTACATGACGCTCGCGGACATCTCGAGGCGGCTGGGGGGGACGTTCTGAAGGTCGTCCTCGCGAGCGGGAAGCGGAAGACCGCGATCGCCCGCGCGACGGTGACGAAGGGCTCGGGCGTGATCCGGGTGAACAGCCGCCCCGTGGAGATCTTGGAGCCGGAACTCGCCCGGCTCCGCATCCTCGAGCCGCTCAAGCTCGCGGGCAAGAAGGCGGAGGCCGTGGACATCGCCGTCCGAGTCGGCGGCGGGGGCGTGATGGGGCAGGCCGCGGCGGCCCGCACCGCGATCGCCCGCGGCCTCGTCCAGTACCTGAACGACGAGGACCTCGAGTCCCTGTACCGGGACTACGACCGGACCCTGATCGTCCCCGACACCCGGCGGAAGCTCCCGAAGAACCCGCTCGGCCGCGGGGCCCGAAAGAAGCGCCAGAAGTCGTACCGGTGAGCCGATGATCATCCCCGTCCGATGCTTCACCTGCGGCAAGGTCGTCGGCTCCCTGTGGGAGCCGTTCCTCTCGCGCACGCGGTCGGGCGAGGACCCGCGGACGGTCCTCGACACACTGGGGGTCCGGCGATACTGCTGCCGTCGGATGCTCCTCACGAACGCGGACCTCATCGACGAGGTCGTCCCGTTCGGCTGACCCAGGATCCACCCCGCCGGTGGTCCCGGCGGCCTGCGGGCTGTTCTCTTTCACAGGACGCGGTCTATAAGACTGCCAAGGCGCTACCTTTTTCAACAGGGTGACCATCCAGGCTCGTGAAGGCCCATCCGTACAGGAAAAGGATCAAGCACGGCAAGCGTTTTGATACGCGAAAAATAGATGGGCGGAAAAGACAAGCGGGCCACTAGGAACTCCGTCTCCCTGAGGACGTCGTGGGACGTCACCAATCGATGGATTGGACCGGGAAGCCTTAAGAGAGTGTCAGTAGTCCCAACCGCCCGGAAGGGCGACGTGGGCTCGTGGGGTAGCTTGGTATCCTACCAGCTTGGGGTGCTGGCGACTCCGGTTCAAATCCGGACGGGCCCATTCGTCACGGCCAACGCGACAATCATCTCGCCTTCGACATCGCGGCTGCCATCGGGAGGGGATCGTCCTTCCGCAGGGGCCGGAGCCCCGACCCCTCGTCCGTGCTGAACACGCCCGCGAGGCGCATCCCGGCGCGCGCAAGCAGCCTTCGAAGGAGTGGGACGGACGTCAGGCGGGTGGAATTCGTCCCGACGAACGTCTTCCGGACCCGGTCACCATCGAACGCGAAGAACCGGTTCGTAGAGGTGAGGAGGAGCCGCATCGGATCGAAGGCGAGGTCGTACAGCCAGATGATTCGGGCCGGGGCGTCGTGGTAGATCCACCCGGGTCCCTCCGTTTCGGTCTTCAAGGGCTGCGCGAACTCGAAGACATACACGCCCCCGGGTCCGAGGTGGCGTCGGACCGTCCGGAGGTGCGCGAGGAGGTCGGACTCCGTGAGGAGGTGGGTGAACGCGCCGTCCATGCAGATCGCGGCGTCGAACGTCCGCCCGAGACTGAAGCTCCGCATGTCCGCGCGCACGAACGCGAGGTTCGAGCGGCCGCGCCCCTTCTTGCGCGCTACGCGGAGCATACCCGCGGACGAGTCGATCCCCGTGACTCGGTATCCCCGCTTCGCGAGGACGAGGGCGTGGTTTCCCGTCCCGCATCCGAGGTCCAGAATCGAGGAAGGTTCGTCCCGGAGGAATCTCGAGAAGACCCGCTCCAGGATCGCGCACTCGGCGGCGTAGTCGACGTCATCGTGCAGAGTGTCGTAATACTCCGCAATCTGATCGAAGAGATCCCGCGTCATGAACGTCTCGCCGTCGGATGCCATCGCCCGCCACGCGGCGGGAAGGCCCAATCCGTTTTCAGGGTATCTCCCGAGATCCCCCATCCGTGTCCAGGTGTGGCGGCACGAAAGGGGTAAGGCGGCGGACGGCGTTCGCCGCCGCGGTCCATGGTTACGGACGTCCCGATCTCGAGGGTCGCCGGGGCGGTGATCACGAAGTGGCGGGTCGTCGACCACGTCCACCTGCTCATCACGGTCCGCGGGCAGCCCGACGAGGCCCGCCTCCTTTGCAAGTGCGAGCGGGGCCACTGGATCGTCCGGGAACATTTTGGGGAGGGCCCCCCGAAGCTCCTTGCGACCTGCCACAACTGCGGCACGAGGGTCGAACTCGACCTCGAGGGCGCGCGCCTCCCGAAGGCGTAGGGGCTCAACGCATCGCGTACCCGCCGTCCACCACGAGTGTCACTCCGGTCATGAAGGACGCGTCATCGGAACACAGGAACACGGCCTTCCTCGCAATCTCCTCCGGGGACCCGCGCCGCTTCAAGGCCGCCTCTTCGGCGAGGGACCGCATCTCCGCGTCCGAGAGCCCCGCCATCGCCTCCGTGTCCACCGCGCCCGGGGCGATCGCGTTCACGTGGACGTTGTAGGGTCCGAGGATCTGGGCCAGCCCCTTCGTCAGGGCGAGGACCCCCGCCTTCGCGACGTAGTACGGGATCCCGACCCGGTCTCCCGTGATCGCCGGGGTGGAGCCGACGAGCACGATCGCACCCGCCCTCTGCTTCTTCATGACGGGCATCGCGGCCTGGGCCGTGAACACGGATCCCAGGAGGTCGATCCGGAGCGGGCCGCGGAACGCCTCCTCCGTAAGATCCCCGAAGTCTGCATCCCATTCCTCCCTCCGGAAGGGGTGGCCGGCGTAGCAGACAAGCGCGTCCAGGCGGCCGAACCGGCCCACGAACGTCCCGACCATGCTGCGGGCCTGCTCCCGCTCAGAGACGTCCGCTTGGAGGAGGAGGGGGTCCGCCCCGAGGGCGCGCGACTCCTTCGCGACGGCCTCCGCGGCGGGCGCATTGCGGGCGTACTGAATGCCAATCCCGTGGGCGCCCTCCCTTGCGAACTCGATCGCGGTCGCTCGCCCGATCCCCCCGCTCGCGCCTGTGATCAGGGCGTTCCGGCCGTCGAGCCTCCCCACGCCGCTTCCTCCGCGTGAGGCGGAACCCGCGGCGGGAAATAAAGGATGCCGCCCTCGCTCCAGAGGAAGGTTAATGGCCCCGCCTCCGATGCGAGGCGCCGCGGGGGTAGCCAAGCCCGGCCAACGGCGCGGGACTTAAGATCCTGTCTCGCAGGAGTGCATGGGTTCAAAATCGCGGCCCGCCCGCGAGCCGCGAGGGAAGTCCCATCCCCCGCACCGCCCTTCGTGAGAATCACGGCTGACAATGGGCCGCAAGCCTTCATCCCCGGGAGCCACCGTCCGGCGCCCAACGGAGTTGGTGGAATGCTCCCCTCGAACACTCGGCTACTCGTCGCCAGCGTAGTCCTCGGCCTCTCGGTCTGCCTCCTGAGCCCGGCCCCCGTGTCTGCGGGGAGCCCCTCGTTCACCCTGTTCACGAGCGTGAACGACGGGTGGGGCTCGACGAACACCTCCCTGAACAACCCGGGACCTCCCCTGCTCGTCTACCAGGGGGACAACGTGACCCTCGCCCTGAACGGGACGGACTCTGGGAGGAACCACAACTGGTTCATCGACTACGACAACGACAGCCGCGACGACGCGAACGAGCCGAACTCCCCGACCTTCCAGGACACGGCGATCTCGTGGAACTTCACCGCGAGCGTGAACGGGACGTACTTCTACCGCGACCGGTTCAACCCCACGAACGCGGGCCAGATCGAGGTCCGCGCGGGTTCGCCCCCGCCCGGCGGGATCGACAACTCGGTCCTGATCGCCATCGGCGCCGTGGTCGCGTTCGTCGCGGTCGTCGCCCTGCTGTTCTGGCTCATGCGGAAGAAGCCCGCGAGCAAGCCAAAGCCGGAGAACAAGTAGGGCTCAGAACGTCTCGACCCGCGTCGACTGTGCGGCGGCCTCGATCGCCCGCCGCTCCGCGGGCGTAAGGTCGAAGGAGACCGCCGCCGCGTTCTCCTCCGCCTGCGAGGGCCTCTTCGCTCCGGGAATCGGGACCACAATCGGGTCCTTCGAAAGCGCGTTCAGGGCGACCTGCGCGACGTTTCGGCGGTGCGCCTTCGCGACCTTGCGCAGCGCCCGAAGGAGCTTCCCCGCTTCCCTCAGGTTCTTCGGGGAGAACAGGTCGTTCTGCTTCCGGATCGAGTCCCGGGGCACCCGGCCCACCCGGTACGTGTCCGCGAGCACCCCTTGGGCCAACGGGCTCCACGCGAGGACCGTGATCCGCTCCTGCCTGCAATACGGGAGGACCTCCGCCTCGATCTCCGTCTGGAGCAGATTGTACCGGACCTGGTTCGCAACGATGTCCGCGGCCCGGAGTCGCGCCCGCGCGTCCTCGAGGTCCCGCACCGCGAAGTTGCTCACGCCGATCGCGCGGACGAGGCCCCTCTTCCAGAGTCTCTCCAAGGCCCGGAACCCTTCGGCGAACGGGACCTGGTCCCACGGGTCCGGCCAGTGCACCTGGTACAGGTCGATCTCCTTCACCCCGAGCCGCCGCAGGCTCGCGCGGCAGGCCCGCTCGACATCCCGCTCGCGCATGTGGTAGCCCGCGACCTTCGTCGCGAGCACGACGTTGTCCCGCCCGATCTGCCTCACAGCCCTCCCGACCACCTCCTCCGAGTGGCCCTCCCCGTACACCTCGGCGGTGTCGATCAGGTTCACGCCCCGCTCCTGGGCGCGGACCATCGCCGCGACGCAGTCGCGGTCGTTCACGTCCTTCCCCCAGTTCTTCCCGCCCGCCTGCCACATCCCGAGGCCGATGCGGGAGACTTTGATCCCGCTGTTCCCCAGCTCGACTCGGTCCATCGTCCCGCGCGGAGAACGCGGCGTGCCATAAAGGTTCAGCGTACGCGGCTCACTTCGACACGTCGGGGAAGTCCGGCGGGCGGTCGGGGAGGCGGAATCGGATGTACGGCTTCGCCCACTTCCCGTGGTACGTGTCCGAGGCGTCGATCCCCGCGCGCATCGCGACCTCGAGGGCGGGGAGGTCGGACGCCTCGAGGGCGGACCCGATCGGGTTGAAGCGCTCCCGCTCGAACGCGGCCAGGTCCTCCGCATACTTCGGGCGGGTCTTCGTCATCTGATGGAGGAGCTTCACGGACTCGCGCCACTCGTACCGCGCGAGCTCCCAGTTCCCGCCCCGGGCCGCGTACGCCATCACCCAGAACCGGCGCGCGAAGGTGTCCATGAGGTCGGAGAGGCCGTGCTGGAGCTCCGCGATCTCGTCGACCGTGAGCTCCGTGTGGCGCGTCCTGCCGACGACGCGGTCCCCCGGAATCTTCGCTTCGTCCCCCAGTTCCGTCACCCCAGCGCGTTCGCCTTCTCGACGGCGTGATCCACGATCGCCTTCGCGGCGAACCGGGCGGGCGCGGAAAAACGTATCGTTCCCGGACGGAGAAATTATAGGACAAAGACCATAAATGTGGACACCGTCCCGACCTCCGCACGGGCGCCCCCCGTCCGGCCCACTTCATGCAGAACATCGGACGCCGGGTCATCGGCGTGGTGGAGCCTGTGACCATGCGCGGCACCCGGGGGGAGATGAGCGTCCACGCGAAGATCGACACGGGGGCGAGCCGGACGACCGTGGACACGGTCATCGCCGCCCACGCGGGACTCGGCCCGCTCCTGGGGACCGCGGGGATCAGGCAGTCGATCAGATGGACATCCTGGGAAAAGCGAAGTTCCTCGTCGACCCACCGCTGGGCCCCGAACAAAGGCAAGGGCGGAGGCGACGAGCGCGCCGCGCTAAACCTTTAAGTATGGACCGGGATTCCACGGGCGGTCTTTATGATCAAGCCGCTTTCCCTTTTGAACCAATCCATCAATTCGAACGTCCTCGTCGAGCTGAAGTCGGGCCGCGGCTACCGGGGGATCCTCGACGGGTTCGACCCCCACATGAACGTCGTGCTGAAGAACGCGGAGGAGCTCCTGAACGGCGAGACGCAGAAGAAGATGGAGCTCGCGATCGTCCGCGGCGACAACGTGATCTACATCTCCCCGTGAGGCGGGACGGACATGACGAAGGGCACCGCCTCGCTCGGGAAGATGGGGAAGCGGACCGTCCACATCCGCTGCCGCCGCTGCGGCCGTCACTCATATCATAAGCGGAAGGGGTACTGCGCCTCCTGCGGCTACGGCCGGACCGCGAAGCTCCGGAACTTCACTTGGGCGAAGCGCCACTGAAGGGGTGCGGCGTTCCCCGCAAGGTAGATAAGCCCCCGGGTTTTCCATCCAATCGTGACGGTGCCCCCACCCCGAGGCGCCCCCCGCCCCGCCCGCCCCGTCCCCGCCCCTCCCGAGGTCCCCCGATGAGCGAATTCGGCGAGCTGAAGCCCTCCGACAAGTGCGGCATCGTGGCCATCGCGTCCACGAGCCCCGTCGCGAAGGACCTCTACTACGGCCTGAGGATCCTCCAGCACCGTGGGCAGGAGTCGGGCGGGATCGCGACGTTCGACCGCGGGGAGACGCGGTCGAAGCGGGGGATGGGACTCGTCCACGAGATCTTCAGGCCGGAGGACATGGAGCACCTCCGCGGGAACGCGGGCATCGGGCACGTCCGCTACTCCACGACGGGCTCGAG
>VBMI01000043.1:9895-11635 GCA_005878955.1 Methanobacteriota archaeon | reverse complement strand
CTCCTCATCTGGGGCGGGATGATGTACATTTGGAAGCGATTCGTGGATACGAGGCACGTGGTGCGAGTCAGGCGAGCCTGGGAGACGGCGCACTCTTCACGCGTGAAAGACCGCCGAGGCGATTAGGCCCTATCATCGGCGCCCGTTTACTCGACTAATACGGTTCGGCGGCGTCCCCACCCGCGGTATTTCACGACAGAGAAGCGGGGACAGGTTTTTCCCCCGCCCCGCGTGTCGAGACCTTCGATGACGGACATCGGCCGGCTCCTCGAGGTCATCGGTGGCCGCAATGCGAAAACGGTCGGCCTCCAGTTCCCCGTCGGCCTCCGGACGAAGGCCGTCGAGCTCGCGCAGGAGATCGAGTCGAAGGCGGGCGTCACGTGCCTCGTCTCCGCGGACCCGTCGTTCGGCGCGTGTGATGTGGCGGAGATGCCCGTGGACCTCACGGTGCACCTGGGCCATGCGCCGATGCCTCACCTGCGGTATGATCGCGTGTTCTTCTATGATCTCGGGAGCCCGCCGCTCAAGGACCTCGGGTTCGTGGACGCCGCAATTCCGCTCCTCCCGAGGCGGGTGGGCCTTCTCACGACGTACCAGTTCCGCGAATGGCTCCCAGCGATCCGCGCCCACCTAGAGGCGAAGGGGTTCGAGGTCCACGTCGGACCCCCCGACAGGCGGGTCGCCTACGCGGGCCAGCTCCTCGGCTGCGACTACCACACGGCCACCGTGATCGACGGGGACGTCGACGGATACCTGTACATCGGGACCGGGGACTTCCATCCCCTCGGGGTCGCGATCTTGCTCCCCGACAAACCGATCGTGATCGCGGACCCGGAGCGGGGCGAGGCGCGGGATTTGAAGGATGTGCGGGACCGCATTCTCCGCCAACGGCACGCCGCGATCGCGCGGGCCCACGACGCGCGGACCTTCGGGATCCTCGTCTCGAGGAAGATTGGCCAGGAACGGATGGGGCTCGCGAGGGACCTGAAGGCGCTCGCGGAGAAGCACGAGCGGTCGGCGAGCCTCTTCCTGATGGACCTCGTGTCCCCGGAGCTCCTCGAAGGGTATCGCGTGGACGCCTGGGTGAACACCGCCTGCCCGCGGATCGCCATTGAGGACATCCTGCAGTACAAGCAGCCCATCCTCACCCCGCAGGAGCTCGAGGTCGTCCTGGGAGAGCGGGATTGGAAGGACTACGTCTTCGACGAGATCCGGGCGTACTGAACGACAAACACCGCTCCTCGTCTCCGTCATCCGCGCGCCCGACGGCGACGATTTCGTCCGATGCCTTTATTCCGGCGGACCCGTTTCCGAAGTCGATGGACGTCGGGGGGACCCAGGACTTCGTCCACCTCGTGTGGTCCCCGTTCCTGGGCCAAGGGTCCGAGACGGGGTTCGCCTTCATCTTCCGCCCCGGTCGCCTCATAGGCGCGGCGAAGCCCACGAACGTGACGATCGCCCTCAGCGAGGACACCCGCGGCGCCTCGCTCGACGCCAGCGTAAAGGGGGGGTTCCACCTCCTTCATCTCGACACCGAAAACCTCCCCGGTAAGGACTCTGAAACGATGGCCCTGGACCGGTTCACGATCGTGTCGATGGACCCTAAACCGATGCGGCGGAAATTCGCCTTCCTTGGGCGCCGCCTGAAGGAGGCGTACCTCACGGGTCCCGCAAAGCCCCCCGCCCCCGAGTTGGAGGACCCCGAGAAGGTGCGGCAGGTGCTTGCCCAAAAGGGCGTGG
>VBMI01000043.1:0-9871 GCA_005878955.1 Methanobacteriota archaeon | reverse complement strand
CGGAGCTCGGGATCGACCTCGAGCACGGGCTGCTCTCCGGGAGCGAAAAAGTGGTCTTCCTCAAGGGGATCAGGGAGGGCGTGGGCTTTCCGGACGTCGTGCGAAGCCTGATGGCGCTGCATCCCCCGGGGACGATCGACGACCTCGAGGCCGCGAAGGTGTTCGAGGTGTCTAGCGACGAGGTGGAGCGGATTGAGGTCGTGGCGCCGACATCCTCGGCGCCGGGGAGGATCGCGATCCACACGGCGCGAGGCGTCGAGGCAATCAACGTCACGCAACCCCCGATTCCATCGGAGGACCCACTCCCCGCGCTCCTCCCGAGGCTCGAGGAATTCGCGCCCGGGCGGGTACTCAGTCAGGGCTAGCTCGCGCCGCGAACGTTAATCCGGAACCCGCGATTCCGCCCGCAATGGGCCCGCCGGTCGTCCGGATTCTCGAACGGATCGCCCGCCGGCCCACGGCCCCGCTCCACGAGCACGCGGTGATCGCGGAGGCTGCCCGCATCGCCCGGGACGCGGGGGCTCGCGTCCGCGGCGATACCTACGGCAATCTCGTCATCCGCTCGCCGGGAGCCCGGCGGGGACCCGCGATCTGGCTCGTGGCCCACATGGACCATCCCGGCCTCGAGGTGCTGCGGGAGGGCGAGGCCCGCCTGATGGGGGGCGTACGGCCCGAGTTCCTCAGGAAAGGCACGAAGTTGCGGCTGTACCATGACGGAGAGCCGGCCCCCGCGAGGCTCACCGGGTTCACGAAATCCACCCGCAAGATCCGGTTCGACGGTGGTTTGCGCTGCCGCCGCGGGGATTTCGGGGTCTGGGAGCTCGAGGACTTCCGCCTCTCGGGCGGGACCGTCCACGCGCGTCAGCTCGACGACCTCGCGGGCTCCGCGGTCTCGCTGGCCGCGATGGCGCGAGCGGCGAGGTCCACGGCCCTCAACCTGAGCGCGTTGCTCACCCGTGCGGAGGAGATCGGCTTCGTCGGCACGCTCGGCGCGATCGCCTCCGGTGTGATTCCGAAGAACGCGTGGGTCATCAACGTAGAGGCGAGCAAGGCGCTCCCCGGCGTCGAGATCGGCGGAGGGCCGATCATCCGCGTGGGGGACCGGCAGCGGACGTTCGACGCTGGGGCGGAGGACCTCCTCCTCGCCGCCCGCGACCGCCTCCCGAAGTCGAGGCCCGTCCAGCGGGCCCTCATGACCGGCGGGACGTGCGAGGCGACCGCGTGGGGCCTCCACGGATACCGGGCGACCGGCGTGGCGATCCCCCTGGGGAACTACCACAACATGGGCCCCGGGAACCGGCTCTCGGCGGAGTTCGTCGCCGCGAAGGACCTCGCGACCGCCGTGGACCTGATCGAACTCGCGGCGCGGCACGCCTCGGCGGGGCTGGCCCGCGGGGCCCGGGTCCGCGCCCGGCTCGGCCGGTACCTCCGGCGGTACGGACCGCGGCTCACGGCCTCGCGGCCGCGGGTGTGACCGGCCTCCCGGAGAGGAAGAACGACCGGCCCGCCGCGCGGTACGGCGCGAGGTCCCGTCCGCCGTCGAACACCCGCACGACGTCGAGCCCCGCGGCCTCCAAGGCGGACCGCACCTCAACCTCGGAGTAGCACCGCTGGACGAGGGCGACGTCCGAGCGCTTCCAGCCGCCCTTCCCCGCCTTCTGGAAGATCGTGAAGTCCATCCGGCCCGTCCGCGCCTCCGGGGAATAGCTCGACCGGTACGCGACAACGTGGTCGTCCTCCACGATCGCGGACTCGCCCCGCCACCGGGTGCGGTACCCCTCGTCCATGTTCAGGTCGAACAGGAACCGCGCCCCGGGCCGCATCGCGGCATGGACGCAGCGGAAGACGGCCGTGAGCTCGTCCGGCCGCATCACGTGGTTCAGGCTGTCGTACGTCGAGACCACGGCGTCGAACGTCCGGCGGGTGCGGAAGGCCCTCGCGTCCGCGACGACGAACTCCGCGCGGGGCGCGTTCCTCCGGGCGATGCGGACCATCTCCCTCGAACCGTCGAGCCCGGTGACCCGGTACCCCCGCTTCCCCAGGAGCCCCGCAAGCTGCCCCGTGCCGCAGCACAGGTCCAGGATCGCCGCTCGCGGAGGGAGCTCGGCGAGGACGAGACGGTCGAGGACGGGGAGGACGGCCTCCGTGAACACGGAGCCCCAGTGCCGGTCGTACGCCCACGCGAAGGCGTCGTACTCGGCGTACCGGGTCTTGCGAGGCACGGCGGCGGGAGGTCGCGGAAGGTTAAGGGCTTGCCGAGGGACTCCGTGGGAATGACCGCCCTACCTTCAAATATGCGCCGCGGCGATTCGCGGGTCTCCATGGACCCGGGGCGGTGGTCGAACCGGAAGCGGGCTGCGGTGGTCCTCCTCGCGATCGCCCTCATCCTCGCCTCCGGCTGGTTCGCCTGGGAGCTGCTCCGGCCCCGCACGATCCGCGAGGTGATGCAGACGGACCCGTGGGCCGCGGGCGCCACGGTCGACCTCGAGGGGGAGATCACCGGGATCTCCCGGGTCAACACGAGCCTCGGCCGAGAGGTCTACCTCGAACTCGACCACTACAGCACCTGCGGGCCGATCGTCCCTGGGGCAGCCTGGGACGTCCGGGCGGATCCGAACGGAACGTACCGGATCGGGGACCGGTTCCGGACCACCGTCCACTTCGTCGCGCACACGTTCAACGGCGACCCTGCGGTCGTGGCGCCGGAGCTCCCCTGCCCGTTCCCCGTCCTGCCGTGGGCGATTGGCGCCGTCTGGGACACGGTTTCGGCTGTCGCGGGCTTCGCCCTGTTGTATCGGGAGACGGACACGAACGGCTGGGCGCGGTACGAAGTGCTGACCACTTCGGGGGACTCGTACCGTCCGGCGGTCCTCCCGCTGACCCTGCGACGCTCTCCCGCCGTCCTCGCCCAGGACCCAGGCCTCCGGGCTCGCGGCTCGATCAACTCCGCCTCCGCGTGGGAGGGCGCGATGGCCCTCCAGTACCTCCTCGTTTCCGGGAACTTCCGGAACGCGCCTATCGTGGACGAGATGGCCTCCCTCCTGGACGGGACCTCGCGGAACGGGACCGTCCGATATGCGGACGCCGACGGAAACGGGTGGCTCGACGACGGGGATTGGATCGACCTGCGCCCTTCGGACCCCGGGACGCCGACGGCGTACGACACGTACATGGTGCAGGTGGGGGAGGCGGGCGGTCAGATGGTCGCCTACGCGTACGGGGGCGCCTACGCCCTCAACGGACGCGGCGGGCCCCGCGACCTGCCGGCCGACTCCTTTGTGACCTCGGGGCTCGTCCACCTCCGGCACGTCGGCGACCAGATTGCGGCCAAGGTGGCCTCGACCCTCGAAGTCACGAGGGTCCGGTGGGGCGTCCCGCAACCACTCTCAGAGCTCACGTTCCGCCTGTCCGTCAACCAGACCTTCCCGGAAGCCACCGGGAACCTGGTGGACCTGCCCATCACGCTGCCGAGCGGCGTCTCGCTGTCGTTCGCCGATTCAGGCGCGGCCGGTCTGTTCGATGCGGGGGACCGGTTCCTCGTCGCGAACCTTGACAACCGAACGCCAGTCGTCCTAACGGTCTCTGGGGCACAGGCGACGCTCGGGGAGGCCCGCTGGTTCGCCGGGTACGGTCACATCATCGGACGCCTTCCGCAGCTCACGCTCACGGCGACGGGATCTGGGCCGTACCTGATCGACACGGGCGTGCCATTCTGGCATCCCGAACTCGAGATGAACCGGACCCCCCGGGCCGCGCTCCGGGAAAACGGGATCACCGTCCTCCGCGATCGGCCCCTCGTGAACGGGACGATCGGAACCTTCGCGAACGGGAGTGTGACCTTCGTGGATGCGGATGGAGACGGCTTCCTTTCGCAAGGAGATGCCTTCGTGGTCCAGGGAGCTCCCGCCGCGAGGTACGAACTGGAAGTCTCCGTGGTCTTCGGGACCGTCTCGCAGCGGGTGACGTTCGGGGCGTGACCTGCGAGGGCTCAGAACCATTTAAGCCGCGGCGCGGTTCGCGGGCCGTGCCTGCGACGCGCGCCGTCGTCCTCCTCTCCGGCGGCCTCGATTCGAGCACCGCCCTCGCGATGACCGCGAAGGGGGGGCGGGAGGTCCACGCCCTCACGATCGACTACGGCCAGCGCCACAAGAAGGAGATCGAGTCCGCGAAGAAGGTCGCGAGACACTTCGGTGTGGCCTCGCACAAGGTCCTCAAGATCGACCTCGCAGGAATCGGCGGCTCGGCGCTCACGGACAAGAAGACGAGGGTGCCGCAACAACGCACGATCGAGGAGATGGGGCGCGGGATCCCGGTGACGTACGTGCCCGCACGGAACACGATCCTCCTCGGGTTTGCGCTGGGGTACGCGGAGGCGATTGACGCGGATGAGATTGTGATCGCGGCAAACGCCATCGATTATTCGGGGTATCCCGATTGCCGCCCGGAGTTCTACGCGGCGTTCCAAGAGGTCGCCCGCCTCGGGACGAAGCGGGGGGTCGAGGGCCGCCCGATCCGCATCCTCACCCCGCTCATCGAGATGTCGAAGGCGGACATCGTCAGAAAGGGCGAAGAACTCGGCGTCCCGTGGAAGCTGACCTGGTCCTGCTACCTCGGCGGGGAACGGGCGTGCGGCACGTGCGACTCGTGCCAGCTCCGCCTCAAGGGGTTCCGGGAGGCGGGCGTGAAGGACCCGCTCCCGTACGCTCGGGGGGCACACACCTTATAACGCCCGCGGCGGCATTGCATCCCGCCTCCATGGCCACGGAGACGGTTCCGCGAGCAAGACCCGGCGAGACGGTCCTCCTCAGCGAGTGCTACGCGAGCATCCAAGGGGAGAGCAGCTTCGTCGGCACCCCGACAATCTTCGTCCGCCTATACACGTGTAACCTGCGGTGCGCCTGGTGCGACTCGATGTACGCGGTCGAGGGCGGGGAGTTCCGTGAGGTGACGGTCGACGACCTCGTGTCGCGGATCCTGGGCCTCGCGACGGGAGGCGCGCCGGGCCCCCGGTCGGGGATCCGGAACGTGTGCTGGACGGGGGGCGAGCCCCTCCTCCAATGGAGGTCCATCGCGCGGGCGATCCGCGGGCTTCCCGCGGGCCTCGTCCATACGTTCGAGACGGACGGCGAGGTGGACCTCGGGCCGTTCGACGCGGAGCTGGCCGGGCAGCGGCGGGCGGGGCTCGTGCGGTACATCATGGACGTGAAGTGCCCCGGGTCCGGGATGACGGCGCGGAAGGCGTTCGAGAACCTCCGGCTTCTCCGGAGAGAGGACGAGGTGAAGTTCGTGCTCGCGGACCGTCGCGACTACGAGTTCGCGAAGGGCGTGCTCGCCGGTCACGGGATCCCCGCGGACACCGTCCTGTTCTCGCCCGTGACCCCCGCCCACAAGGTCGCGCGGGGGCTCGACCCCGCCACGCTCGCGTCGTGGATCCTCGAGGACCGGCTGAACGTCCGGCTCCAGCCGCAGATCCACAAGTACATCTGGCCCGGGAAGGACCGCGGCATCTAGGGCACCTTCATTATCCCCGCCCGTTTCGTCGGGGCCGTGCGCTTCGAGGAGCTGGACCACACCGCGGACGTCGGTATCCGCGCGTACGGCGCCTCCCTCGAGGAGCTGTTCGCGAACGCCGCCGCGGGGATGTTCAGCCTGATCACGGACCTCGAGCGGGTGCGGCCGAAGGGCGAGATGGAGGTCCGTGTGACGGGCGGGGACCTCGGGGAGCTCATCGTGACGTGGCTCCAGGAGCTCCTGTACCTCCACGAGACCCAGCAGCTCCTCCTCTGCGAGTTCGACGTGGAGCTCCGGGGCCTCTCCCTGTCCGCCCGGGCGCGGGGGGAGAAGATCGACAAGCGCCACCACGAACTGAAGCTCGCGGTGAAGGCGGTGACGTACCACAAGCTGAAGGTCGACCCCGCGAAGGGCGTCGCGGAGATCATCTTCGACATCTGAGGGCGGGCATGATCGAGGGCGTGACGTTCGACTGGTGGAACACCGTGGCGAGGACGAGCCCGGAACAGGACCAGGCCCTCCGGGCCCTCCGGATCGAGAGGATGCGCCCTGTCCTTGCAGGACCGTCGTCCGCTCGAACGATTGGCGATCAGGAGCTGTTCTCGGCGTACGACCGGCAGACGGAGCTCCTCGCGGACGCGTGGGCGCGCAACGTCGACCTGAGCCCGGCCGAGCAGATCGCCGCGTTCCTCCGCTTCGCGGGCCTCGACGGCCACGGGGCGTCCGCGGCGGGGCCCCTCGCCGAGGCGTTCGGCGGGGCGCTCCTCCAGCTCCCGCCGTCGCTCTTCCCCCACGTCATCGAGAGCCTGGAGTGGCTGCAGCGGGAGGGGTACGCGGTGGGCCTCGTGTCGAACACGGGCCGGACCTGGGGCCGGTACCTCCGGCGGGTGCAGGATGACCTGGGCATCGGGAAGTACTTCGACGCCCGCGTCTTCTCGGACGAGCTCGGGGTCCGGAAGCCGGACCGGCGGATCTTCGAGGCGGCACTCGCGGACCTCGGGCTTCCGCCGGACCGCGTGGTCCACGTCGGCGACGACGTCGCCGCAGACGTGGCAGGCGCGAAGGAATCGGGCATGCGCGCGGTCTGGTTCAACACCGGATTCTGGAAGGGCGTTGCGACGGACCGGGCCGACGCGGAGATCGGGGACCATGCGGACCTCCCCGCCCTCCTCCGGAGGTGGCGGGCGTGAAGGCGACCGCGGTCGCCCACCCGATCCAGGGGCTCGTCAAGTACCACGGCCTCGCCGACCCGCTCCTCCGCCTCCCGTACCACGACTCCATCAGCGTGTGCACCGCCCCGCTCTCGACCCGCACGACGATCGAGTTCGGGGACTTCCCGTCGGACACCGCGGCGATCGACGGACGGCCCGTTGGCGGGCACGAGATGCAGCGCGTCCTCTCCGTCGTCGACCCCGTGCGGGCCCGGGCGAAGCTCCGGTCTCGGTTCCGGATGGCGTCCGTGAACGACTTCCCCTCGAACGTGGGCCTGGGCGCGAGCGCGTCCGGGTTCGCGGCCCTCGCCCTCGCATCGAGCGCAGCGGCGGGCCTGGACCTCGACCCCCAGGAACTCTCACGGATCGCCCGGAGGGGCGCGGGGTCCGCCTCGCGGGCGGTCACGGGCGCGTTCAGCAAGTGGAAGATGGGGGTCGCGGACGAAGACTCGTTCGCGGTCCAGCTCGCGGGCACGGACTTCCAGATCGCGATGGTCGTCGCCCTCGTCCCCGCGTACAAGGAGACGGAGGACGCCCACCGGGAGGCGACGACGTCCCCGTTCTTCCACGCCCGCCTCGCGGAGATGCCGCGCCTGATCGCGGAGATGGAGCTCGCGATCCGGGGCCGCGACGTCGGCGCCGTGTGCGCGATCGCGGAGCGGGACACGTTGATGCTCCACGGGATCACGATGACGGGGGCGGGCGAGATGGTCCTCTGGCGTCCGGACACGCTCCGCGTGATCCTCGCGGTGAAGACGATGCGGGAGGAGGGGGTCCCCGCGTTCTTCTCCATCGACACCGGCGCGACCGTCTACGTGAACACGTTCCCGGACCGCGGCGCCGAGGTCGAGGCGCGCATCCGGGAGCTGGGGATCGAGACGATCCGATGCACTGTCGGGGGCCCGGCGCGGCTCGCGGGCGACCCCCTCTTCTGACGCGTGGCGGGACGCGAACGCTTTTTACCCGCGGAACGGATGTCCTCTCCGATGCGCATCATCATGCTCGGCCCGCCCGGCGCGGGCAAGGGGACGCAGGCCGTCAAGCTCGCGGAGCGGCTGAAGGTCCCGCACATCTCGACGGGCGACATCCTCCGCCGGAACGTCGCGAAGAAGACGAAGCTCGGGCAGCACGCCCAGAAGTACATGGCCGCGGGCAAGCTCGTGCCCGACGACGTCGTGATCGAGATGACCGCGAAGCGGCTGAAGGAGCCGGACGCGAAGCGGGGGTTCATCCTCGACGGCTTCCCGCGGAACCTCGCGCAGGCGACGGCCCTCGACGGGCTCGCGGAGATCGACGCCGTCGTGAACCTGTTCCTGGACCCGGAGGACCTCGTGAAGCGCTCCACCGGCCGGTGGGTGTGCCCGAACTGCGACGCGGTGTACCACGTGCTCACGAACCCGCCGAAGCGGCGGGGGGTGTGCGACAAGTGCGGGTCCGCGATCATCCAGAGGGAGGACGACAAGGAGGAGGTCGTGCGGACGCGGATCCGGACGTACGACGACCAGACCGCGCCCCTCGTCGCCCACTACAAGGGTAAGGGCCTCCTCCGCGACGTGTACGCGAGCGGCCACATCGCCGAGGTCCAGCACCGGATCCTCGAGGTCCTCCGCCTCTAGCGGGAACCCTTATTACCGCCGCTCCGGATGGCTTTCCGGGGACCGCAGATGGAGGAGCTGCCCTGGAAGATCCTGAACCTCGTCGCGAAGCGCGGGTACATCGGCGCGACGCGTGAGGACTTCTTCCGCGAGGTCCGGGGCGTCGTGTACGACGCCCTCGAGCGCGCGATCCTCGCCCTCCAGGACGGCGGCTACGTGAGCGTCGAGTGGCTCTCGGACAGCAAGTTCCTCGTGTACATCACGGACAAGGGGTCGGCCGAGGTGCGGGAGGAGTACGAGCGGCGGCTGAAGGTGTACAACGAGCGCATCGCGACGCAGAAGTCGAAGGCGGGGCTCGACAAGGTGTGAGCCCGCGAGGCTCCCCGATAGGGTTAAGCGAGGGGCGGGTTTCTTGGCGGCCGCGCCCTCGTAGTCTAGCTTGGACAGGACAGAGGCCTGCGGAGCCTCGAACCTGGGTTCGAATCCCAGCGAGGGCGTCCACCCCGGCGGACGGGAGGTCTCGATGGCACGGAGGAAGCAGGCGCGTCGCGTGGCGGACCGGGAGAAGACCGCTTCCGAGCGGCTCCTCGAGATCTTCGAGGTGCTCCCCGGGCTGTACAGCGAGCGGCACCTGTTCCCGCTGATGCCGGAGGACGACGCGTTCGTGCACAAGCTCCTCGAGCGGCTCGCGGAGCGCAAGGTCTTGCAGCGGGAGACGATCGACGGCGTCGCGGCGTACTGGGACCCCGCCCACGGCTTCGACCCGCGGCGCGGGGTGCTGCGGACCCTCGGGCTCCTGCCCCTGAACTTCCCGCTGAACAAGGCGGTTCGCCGGGCGCGCTCCGCGCTCGAGCGGCGGATCCTCCGCGTCCGGGAGGAGGTCGGGGCGCACGACTTCGCGTACCTCCCGCTGTGGCGCATTCCCGCGGAGGTGTACCGCGGCAAGGGGAAGGTCGGACGGGACTTCTTCGTCCACGGCGTGAACCGCAAGCTCGCGGTCCTCGAGGGCGGGCGCCTGGTGTTCCGCGACGTCGTCAAGCGCCCCCCGTGGGGCGTCGAGACCCTCGTCGCCCCCGCGAAGATCGACCGCGTGCCCGCGGAGAAGGTGCGGGAGGAGATCCGGCCCGTGAAGGTCGCGCCCGAGCAGGCCGCGGAGATCCTGCGACGGGCGATGGGGGTGCGGCCGAACCCCGCGAAGGTCGAGCTGTGCCTCCTCCCTCTCTGGAGGTTCGAGATCCGGCACCGCCTCGAACGGCTCCGGCGCCCCCGCCACATCGTCGTCGACGGGACCTTCGGCTCCACGTTCCGGGAGACGTCGTGAAGGGGTCCGGCTCCGGACGGTCCGTGTTATGGTCAAGTAACCACAACATCGCGCGTGTCGCGCCGGTCTTCGTCGCCCGAAGGCACGCCCGCCTACATCAGGCCGATCGCGCCGAGCTTCTCCGGGAGGTACGTGTCCGTCACGTAGTCGAGCCCGTACTTCGCGAGGGCCTGCTGCTCCGCCTTCTTGCCCAGCTGGAGCATCGTGTTGATCTCCGTCCGCCAGAACTCCGT
>VBMI01000094.1 GCA_005878955.1 Methanobacteriota archaeon | reverse complement strand
CGGGGTATCCTGCGGACCAAATCCTACTCAGACTCGTCTCGGGGCTCGACTCGGGGACTGTCTTCTACGACGGGCCGCCGGTCCCTGACGGAAGCGAACTGGGCGTTCGATTCGTCGATATCGAGGGGAAGGGTCTCGTAAGCGTGGGGGACATCTTTGTAGCGGTTGGGATACCTCCGGACCAGCCTCTCACGCTGTATATCCTCGACACAGGGCGGAACGTAATCGGCGCTGGAGGGTGTGGGTAGTTCGCGCTGCGCGTGAGTGACGTTAGCCGTGCACGAGAACGCGACCCATCCGGTTTTGTTTGTCCAACCCCGTTAGGGTCAACTGTCAGCGAATGTTCATCCCCCGACCATCCCTAGGACCGTGAAATGATTCTCCGCCCAATCCCTGACCACGCCGCCCTTTTGGTGGATGGCACGATCCTCGCGGTCGCCGACCTCCACATCGGGCTCGAGGAGCAGCTCGCGGAGGCGGGCGTCCACATCCCTTCCCAGGCCGACAAGATGTCGAAGGAAATCGAGGCCCTGGCGGCCGAGCACGGCGCGAAGACCCTCGTCGTCCTCGGGGACGTGAAGCACTTCGTACCGAAGATGGCGAGCCGGGAGCGGCGGGACGTGTACCTCCTCTTCGCGCGCCTCCAAGAGAAGTTCGACGCGATCTACGTCGCCCAGGGCAACCACGACGGCATGCTCCGCCACGTCCTCCCGCGCTCCGTGAAGTTCCGGGGCCCCCGGGGGTTCGTGATCGGGGACGTCGGGTTCTGTCACGGCCACGCGTGGCCGTACCGGAAGGTGATGGCGTCCAAGGCCCTCGTCATGGGCCACAACCACCCCGCGGTCGCGTTCCGGGACCCGATGGGCACGCGGGCGATCCAGCCGTGCTGGATGCGGATCCCGTTTCGTCGACGGCACAATCGGTACGCCAAGCTCCCGAAGGAGGCCGTCGTCGTGCCCGCCCTCAACGAGCTGTGCGGCGGCGTCCCGGTGAACGACCTGCGCGTGAACTTCCTCGGGCCCCTCTTCGACCCCGCGCTCCTTAAGACGGACGACGCGGACATCCACCTCCTCGACGGCACCCACCTGGGGAAACTGCGCGACCTTCGGTTGGACGCCAGCTTCCGATCCGAGGACTACCGACAGTGAAAGCGTAGCGTATAGGGACGAGAAACGCTCATAGCCGAGAACTCCGATTGTGGTTTCAGTGTCCAAAGAATCCAAACGCCTCGGGGCGGAAGAGGCGACGAAAATCGTAATGAGGTTCCTCGACGAACTGGCGATGACGAACCCGCGGCTCGACGCATACGTGATGATTCGGAGCGCCGCCCGCCGAGGGGGCGCCTGGGTCGTCCACGTCGACACCGGTGCCGCCGTCCCCTCCGTCATGGAGTTCATTGTGGATGCGTCCACTGGGAGAATCCGAAGGTACTCAGCCGTGTCGCGCAACGTCTCTAGGAGAGCGCGCAGACTTGGGATGTCGCTGGGGTAGACGTTGATCGAGGACGTTCGCCGGTTCGAGGAGAGGGCCGACGTCTACCTGCGGAACTTCTGGGAGTTCTACCGGCGGCGGGAGTACCCCAAAGCAGGCGAGCTGCTCTGGGGAGCCTACGCACAGGTCGTCAAGGCGACCGCGGCCCGAAGGGGAATCCCGCTGCGATCGCATGAACGTCTCCGACGGTTCGCCCGCGACATAGCGCGGGACCTAGGACACCCATTCACGGCCAGAGGCTGGCGCGACGACTTCACGATCGCGGAGACACTCCACCAGCGCTTCTACGAAGGCGACCCTGACCCCAGAGATCTCGCACGCTTGGCTACCTCCCTTCCCGTTTGGCGAAGGGAGATCCGGGCGCTCCAGGCTGCATTTCAATCCTAGTCCCGAACGCTCCTCAAATGCGACGTCCGGCCGCGCATCTTTTAAGCGGGCCCACCCGCTTGCGGGCGCGGGCCGGTGGTCTAGCGGTCATGATCCGATCCTTACAAGATCGGGGTCGACGGTTCGAATCCGTCCCGGCCCATTAGGGCCGCTTCCCCCGGTCCTCGGAGGGCGACCTCCCCTCGATCTGCGTGAGCCGCTCGTGCCACTCGCGTGTCTCCGCCTCCAGGGCCCGCTGGCGCCGCTGGGTCTCCGCGGGCGGTAGGATCCGCTCCCCGATCGCCCGCCCGACGACGGTCCCGAGGAGGACGAGCGGGAACAGCAGCACGGAGGAGAACGCGCCCTGGTACGGGGGCGGCCCCACGGCGACCCCCGCCACGGCGGGGGCGTACATGAACCCGAGGATGAGCCCGATCGCCACGAACGTCGACAGGAGAGCGGCCACGACCGTGTGGACGAGCTCGTAGTCCGCGAGGAGGAGGCCCAGGATGAACGCGGTGAACACGGGCATGAACAGGATCACGGTCCCCGGGTCCGCGAGGCGGACGGGGCCGTAGTCCCCGAAGAAGGAGGTGACGAAGAACGCGGCCACGATGACGCCGGCGAGGAAGGTCCAGAGAAGGAACAGCCCGGCGCTCCGCACCCGCGTCCACGCGAACACCGCTCAGAACCCCCCGTACGAGGGCACCGCGTCCCCGGGGATCCGCGCGTTGACGTCCGAGACGTAGTACCAGACGCGTCCCCCGAGGACCCCGATGTAGAACTTTCCGTCGACGGGGTCGGGGAGGATCTTCGCGACATCGAGCGGGTCCGTGACGTTCACCGTCCACGTGTGGGCCGCCGTCCCCCCGAGAGGGACGACGGGGCCCGTGTTCCGGTCCAGGTTGAAGGAGAGGAACATCCCGTATTCCGTCGCGAGCTTCGCGGGGTCGTCCCATGGCCGGCCGGTGTCCGAG
This sequence comes from Methanobacteriota archaeon, assembly GCA_005878955.1. GTDB lineage: Archaea > Thermoplasmatota > Thermoplasmata > RBG-16-68-12 > RBG-16-68-12 > EA-19. Next base: position 36,922 of record VBMI01000094.1, on the reverse strand, counting down.
CGGTTGTCCACCACGGACTGGAACTGGAAGATCGCGATCGTGATCGGGAGCCGGCCCGGGTTCTCGAACCGCCACCGGAGCGTGATCGTCCAGCCGCTCGGAATCCGCGTGAACGTCGCGTTCTCGAGGCCCCCGGCGGAGAACACCTTCTGGGTCTGGGAGTAGTCCACGAACTTCGTCACGGTCGCCGCAAAGATCCCCGCGGAGACGAGGGCGAGGCCCACGTACCCGATGGCGATCAGCATCGCGACCCGGTTCAGGGACCCGCCTCCTCAGAACCGCTTCTTGCAGATCGGGCACGCGCCGAGCTGCACGGCGTGCTCCTCGTGGTAGATCCGCGGGCAGTTGCACGTCCGCGACGGCATCTCCGGCGTCACGTACTCGTGGCACACGTCGCACGTGCCCTCCTCGATCGGGATGTCGTCCGGCTTCCGGGTCTTGATCTCCCCCGCGAAGTGGCACTGGACCCAGTGCCCGGGGACGACCTCCCGGAGCACGGGCTTCACCTCCCGGCAGATCTCCCGCCGGTACAGGCACCGCGGGTGGAACGTGCACCCGCTCGGCACGTTGATCGGGCTCGGGAGCTCGCCCTTGATCTCCACCCGCCCGTGCCTCGCCTTCGGGTCCGGCACGGGCACCGCGCTCAGGAGGGCCTCCGTGTACGGGTGCATCGGGTTCTTGATCACCTCCTCCGCGCTCGCGAGCTCCACGATGTTCCCCAGGTACATCACCGCGATGCGGTGGGACATGTACCGCGTGACGGAGACGTCGTGGGAGATGAACATGAACGGGATCTCGTACTGCTGCCGCAGGTTCAGCATGAGGTTCATGATCCCCGCGCGGATCGAGACGTCGAGCATCGACACGGGCTCGTCCGCCACGACGAACTCCGGGCGCAGGACGAGCGCGCGGGCGATTGCGACCCGCTGCCGCTGCCCCCCGCTGAGCTCGTGGGGGTACCGGTACATGTACTCCTCCGCCGGCTTCAGCTCCGCGCTCTCGAGGGCGCGCGCGACCATCTCCTCCCGCTCGTCGTACGTCTCGCCGACGCCGTGGACGATGAGCGGCTCGGAGACCGTGGCGAACACGGTGAACCGCGGGTTCAGGGACTCGTACGGGTCCTGGAAGATCATCTGGACCTTCCTCCGGAACTCCCTCAGCTCCGGCCCCCGCAGGGTCGCGATGTCCGTCCCGCGGAAGTACATGTGGCCGGACGTCGGCGTCTCGAGCCGCACGAGGAGGCGGCCCGTCGTCGTCTTCCCGCACCCGCTCTCCCCGACGACCCCGAGGATCTCCCCCTCCCGGATGTCGAAGCTCACGCCGTCGACCGCGTGGACGTACTGCTCCGGCCCGAAAAGGGACCCGAGGAACCCCGCCTTGATCGGGAACAGCTTCACGAGGTTCTCGACGCGGTAGACGACGTCCCCGGTCGCGGCCTCCGGCGCCGCGGACTCCGTGATCATCTCAGCTCTCCCTCAGCGTGCCCTCGTAGATCTCCTTCGCGAAGTGGCAGAGGGACAGGTGGCCGGGCGCGACCTCGACGATCGGCGGGTCCTTCGCGCGGCACACCTCCTGGGCGAATCGGCACCGCGGGTGGAACCGGCACCCGGACGGCGGGTCGCTGAGGTCCGGGGGGCTCCCGGGGATCGCGCGGAGCCGCTTCCGGTCCCCCTTGATGCTCGGGAACGCGGACATCAGGCCGAGCGTGTACGGGTTCGCGGGCCGCTCGAACACCTCCCGGATGTTCCCGTACTCGAAGAGCTTCCCCCCGTACATGATCCCGATCTTCTCCGCGACCTCCGCCACGACGCTGATGTCGTGCGTGATGATGATCATCGCGATGTTCAGCGTCCGCTGGAGGTCCCGGATCTCCCCGAGGATGCGGTCCTGCATGATCACGTCGAGCGCGGTCGTGGGCTCGTCCGCGATCAGGAGCTGCGGGTTGCACGCGAGGGCCATCGCGATCATCGACCGCTGCCGCATTCCGCCGCTGAACTCGTGCGGGTAGCCGTCCACCCGGCTCCGGTCGATCCCGACGAGGTCGAACAGCTTGAGGACCCGCTCGTGGGCCTGGTCCTTCGTCATGTCGGGGAAGTGCGTCAGGAGGGCCTCCGCGATCTGGTCCCCGACGCGGTAGACGGGGTTGAACGCGTTCATCGCGCTCTGGAAAATCATCGAGATCTGGGACCAGCGGATCGCGTTGATCCCGCTCTCGATCTCCCGCTCGATTCGCCTCCGGCGGCGGCCGGACCCCCAGGCCTTCAGGTCCGTGTCCACGAGCTCCTCGATGGCGGTCTTCATCTCGGGGGTCGGCTGCACCCCCGGGGGGAGGATCGCGCGGACGGCCTGGAGGAGCTCCGCCTCGTGCTCGAGGGCCTCCCGCGCCTCGATCACCGCCCCGCCCGACGCCGCGGTGGCGAGTTCGGCCTCCTCCTCCGCGAGGATCGACTGGATCTCCTCGAACCACGTCGGGCGCTTCAGGGCCTCGCTGAGTTCCGCGGGCAGGTGGGCGCGCCCGACGAGCATCCCGTTGAACAGGATCTCCCCGCCGACGATCTCGCCGTTGTTCGGGAGCAGCCGGGTGACCGCGTACGCGGTCGTCGTCTTCCCGCACCCGCTCTCCCCCACGAGGCCCATCGTCTCCCCCTTCCGCAGGTCGAACGACACGCCGTCGACGGCCTTCACGGTGCCCTTCATGATCCGGAAGTAGACCCGGAGGTTCTTCACCTCGAGCAGCGGCCCGCCGTTCCCGTCGTTCACCGTTTCCTCAACCTCGGGTTCACGATCTCGTCGAACGCCCGCCCCACGAGGAAGAACGCGAGCGAGATCATCGTGATCGCGAGGCCGGGAGGGAGCAGCCACCACCACGCGGTGAGGGCCTTCGACTGGGACACGTCCTGGAGCATGATCCCCCAGCTGATCGTGTTCACGTCCCCGAGGCCGATGAAGCTCAGCGCCGCCTCCGTGAGGATCGCCCCGCTCACCGCGAACGTCATGTACAGGAACGCGAGGGGGGCGACGTTCGGCGCGATGTGGCGGAACATGATCCGCACGTTGCTCGCGCCGGTCACGCGCGCCGAGTCGATGAACGGGCGCTCCTTCAGGGAGAGCACCTCCGCGCGGATCACGCGCGCGACGCCCGGCCATCCGACGATCGCGATCACGAGGATGATGTTCCCGACCCCCGCCCCGAGGACGGCGGCGAGGATGATCACGAGCGGGAGCCCGGGTATCACGAGGATGACGTCCGTGAACCGCATCAGGATCGACTCGACGCGGCCGCCCAAGTACCCCGCGACGAGGCCCACGATCACGCCGATCGCAATCGTGAAGAACGCGGACGCAAACCCGACGAGGAGCGCGATCCGGCTCCCCCAGAGGAGCTGGCTGAAGATGTCCCGCCCGCGGGCGTCCGTCCCGAGGATGTAGAAGTTCCCGCTCGGGTACCGGCCGGGCACGCAATCGGACGGCGAACCAGGAGGACAAGTGTGCGCCCAACTCGGAGGGAGGGGCGCGAGGTACGCGCCCGCGATGCTGTACGAGTAGAAGTCGCCCCGTCGGGTCCCGAACCAGACGGCTGGGTACGTGTGCTGCTGGGCGCCCCCCGGGTCCCTCCATGCGACCGGCGTCGAGAGTATCGCGTACGGGAATGTCCGCTTCCACGTCAAGCGGCCCGAGGCGGTGTCGAGCACATATACAATCCCGAGGTCATCGGTAGGGTTCGTCGTGCCGTTGTTATATCCGCCGCCCGCGACGACGTAATTATTGTTGTCGAAGATGTGGGGACCAGACCGGAAGTACGTCTTGAGGGTCGCGTTCTGCCGGATCGTCTCGTCATGGAACGCCCACGCGACCTCTCCGGAGTCCAGCGTGATCCGGTTGCTCGCCCCGAGGATCGGGTCCCGGTTGATGTTGTACAACCACCCACTGCTCGAGGTGATGAAGATGTTCGCCCCGAACACTGCGGGCGTGTACAAGACGCCGGTATCTGGTTGGCCGATGACTCGCGGATAGACGATTCGAAGACCTCCCGAAATGTCACCGGCCGCCGCGACCCACGAGGGGAGGGGTTTCCCCGTGTCCGCGTTGAGGACGAACACCTTCGATTCGTCCGTCGCTGCATATACGAGTGGGGGCGTCCCCGGAAGTTCGGCCCCGATGCGGAGGACCGGGGAACTGGACCAGGTCGTCTGGCTGAGCGGGTTCTCCCACTGGAGCGTCCCGTTGGAGGTCCAGAGGGACACGACGTACCCGTCCGAGGTCCCCAGGACGAACGACCGCCCGTTCTGCGTGTCGTCTCCGACCCCCGAGCGGTAGAAACACGGCGCGAACTGGGGGACCGAGTCACCCGCCTTGATCATCGCGCCGGCGAGATGGATCGCGGGAGGGGTGGGCGCGCCGGACGGGTTGATAGTGTCGTTCCAGAGCTCCCGGTAGAATCCCCCCGCCGTTCCGTTGACGGTGAACCCGAAGAGGCGGCCGTCCTGGGTCCCAACGACGAACCGATCCCTGGACGTCACTCCGAAGTACTGGTCTCCGTTGAACGCGGCCATCCCAGTAATCGGAGACCCGAGGTTTCGAGTCAGGGGGACGGGGCACCGCGCGTTCCCAACGTTGTCCTGCATCACGTAGACCGTCCCGTTCTGCGTGCCGAACATCAGAGTGATGTTCGCCACCATCGGGTCCCGGGAATCGCCGTAGTTTATGACGATCGGATCGACCGTAATCGTGTCGTCGGCCTTGAATGCGTACGGGTACTCGCACCCGAACCGGACGTCGGTCCAAGCGTCCTGGGAGTCCAGCGTGCTCACGGCGAAGAGGTACCGCCCTTCCGCGATGTAAATCCGATCCGCACGGGCATCGCCTGCTTCGGGCTTAATCCGGAAGCCAATCGTGTGGTCCACGGAGGCATTGGATCCGTAGAGCGTGGAACTCGGGGTAACCAGCTTGCCCCAGAACTCCCGGACGGAGATCGTGTCGGACTCCGGCGCAAGCCAGTAAAGGGGGTCCCGAAGGCCGATGAACGGCACGGTGAACGCGATGAGCAGGAACGCGATCATGATCGCGAGCCCGACGACGCCGATCCGGCTCGCCTTGAACAGGGTCCAGTTCTGGAGGAAGAGCTTCTTCCAGCTGTCGTACTTGTCGCGGAAGCGCCGGCGCGAGAGCATCTCAGAGCCTCACGCGGGGGTCTAGGTATGCATATAGAACGTCCGCGACAGTGTTCGCGAGGATCGTGAGGACCGCGAGGATGAAGAACGCCGCCTGCACGGAAGGATAGTCCTGCTGGAGGGTCGCGGCCACGAGGTAGAAGCCCATCCCGGGCCACGAGAAGATCGTCTCCGTGAGAACCCCTCCGCTAATCACCCCGCCGATGGAAATCGCTAACGCCGTCACGACGGGAAGGAGGGCGTTCCGGGCAGCGTGCCTGTACATAATCCTCCGCTCGCTGAGCCCCTTCGCCTTCGCGGTGAGAATGTAGTCCTCGCCCATTACCTCGAGCATGCTGTTCCGCATCAGCAGGACGTGTCCCGCGAGGCCCAGAATCACGAGGTTCCCCAGCGGGAGGGCCATGTGCCACAGGATGTCGCCGACCAACGCGAAGCCGTTTAGGGCCAAGCCGGTCTTCGGGTCGAACCCGCCGATGCCGCCGAGCGGGAACCAGCGTCGGTCGAACGCGAAGAACCAGAGGAGGACGAGTCCGAACCAGAAGACGGGCATGGAATAGAAGAACAGGCTGACGACGATTGCCGACAGCTCCATCTTGCTCCCGCGGCGCCACGCAAGGATCGCGCCGAGGAGGACGCCGAGGAGGTACGAGATGACGACCGCGGACCCGAACAGGAGGAGCGTCGGCCCGATCCGCACCGAGATCTCGTCCATCACCGGCCGCTTCGTGTAGAACGAGTTGCCGAAGTTCCCCGAGAGCATGTTGATGAAGTAGAGCACGAACTGCTCGGCGAGGCTCCTCCGGGCGACCTGGAGCGGGTGGCGGAGGTGGATGTCGACCTGCGGGAAGCCGCCGGGCGACACGAGGTTCGCGGTCACGTTCCGGATTGGCGCCGCGCGGGCCGTGACGTTCACGCTGAGGACAGCGACGTTCTGCGGGAAGGACGGTCGGATCCCGTAGAACTTCCCCTCGACGAGGTCGAAGCCAGGGACGGGGGGGCTCGCCGCGAAGCCGAACGTGAAGTTCTCCGTGAGCGTTGCGTTCCGGGCAGTGATCACGCCCCAGTAGGTTCCACGGTCGGGGGCGACGAAGGTCCAGTAAAAGTACCTGGGCGTCGAATCCGTCTGTGGCGCGCCAAGGAAAATCCACGTCACGTTATCCGGCTTCAACACCCTAAGGGAGGACGCCGGCATCGAATCGATGACTATCTTCGCCCTGACGGTAATCGTGTCTCCCGGGGCCGCATCCGGGAGACTGGGCCTGGCAATCCCACCCGCCTTCGCAAGCGTCACCTCGGTCACGACGACCCCGGGATGGCCATTCCTCTGGTCCCTTTCAAGGGGGAAGTTGTTGTACACGAAGGTGTAGTTGCAAGGATTCGCTCCACACCGAGTGCCCGCCGTGTCGTTCACGAAGGCGGTCACATTGTACGCGCCGTCCGCGCCTGCCTGGATCTGCCCCTGATACCCGTTCCCGGGGGCGCTCACCCATTTGCACAGGCCGAACGACACGCAGATCTCGTCCCGCACCTGAGGAGGTTGGCCCGGCGCGATGAAGAACCGTGTCGGGTCGCCGGGCATCAGACGGAAGATCACGAACAGCAGCACGAGGACCACGAGTAGCGTGATCACCGTGTGAATCGCCCTTCGGATCAGGTACGTCCTGAGCCTCATCGCTCCCCGCCCCGGAACCCGGGTTTCTGTCCCCTATACGCGCGTGCCCTATACAAAAGGAAAAGGGAAGGGGGCCTAGGCCCCCTTCTTCCGGTTCCGCACGATGCCATAGATCACGGCGGCGGCCGCAATCGTCGCGAGGACGGGCAGCACGTCAAGCGCGGGCACGAGCGGGCCACCCTGGCAGGACGTCCCCGCGGGCACCACACGCCCATCCGGGCACGTGACCGTGTTCGTCAGCTGGACGACCGTGAAGTCGAACGTCGACGTCGCGGCCGTGCCAGTGCCCGTCGCGCGCGCCGTGACGTGGAACACCGTCGGGCTCGCCGAGATGCTGCTCGGTGCCTGGAACACCACGCCCGATTGGACCGTGGAGGCCGGGCACGGGCTCACCGTCGTGCAGCTTGGAGACAAGGTGGGCCCCGAGGGCGACACCGTCATCGTCACGTCCGAGCTCGGAGCCGAGTTCCCGTCCTGGTCCCTCACGTCCACGCCGAACACCAGACTCTCGCCCGTGGGGACGAGGTCGCCCGTGTTCAGGCGCGGGGTGATCGACAGGAACTGCGTGCCGAGCGCGAAGATCGTGACGACCGCCTTCCGCTGATCGATCGGGTAGCCCGCGGCCTGCGCCGTGACGGTGATTTCAACGTCCGGCGCCGCGGGCACGGGCGTGGGCGCCGTGTACGTCGCGGAGAACGTCCCCGTGGCCGTTGTTACGCCGGTACAGGTGTTCGTCCCGGTGCACGGACCGCCGCTGAACGTCCCGCTGCCTGAGATGACGGACAACGCCACCGTCGCCCCGCTCACCGCCGCACCGTCCTGGTCCCGGACCGAGACGCTGACGGCCGCCGACCCGCCCTCCACGATTGCGGAGGGCGCCGAGGGGACCGCATGGATGAACAGGTTCGTCGGCCGCTGGATGCTCATCACCGACCAGAAGTTCCATATCGTCCCCGACGACACGGAGTAGTTCACGAACCGGTCGTTCCGCTCCGCCTCGATGTTCGTCCGGTAGTACAGAACGTCGTACGGCAGCCGCTGCGCGAGGATGCCCTGGGCGTACTTGATCTGCTGCTGGCGCTTGCTCTCGTCGAGCTCCTTCCGGCTCGCGGAGATCGTCGCATCGAACGCCGAGTCGTAGAAGCCCGGATAGTTCTGCCCACCGTTCGCGTTCGAACTGTGGAAGAAGCTGAACAGGTAGTCCGGGTCCGTGCCGCTAATCCGCCAGCCGAGGATGAACATGTCGAAGTCCCCGGCACCGATCGCGCTCGTGATCGCGCCAAACGCGGTCGGTGCCGACCTCACGTTCACGCCGATCGACTGGGCCGCGGCCGCAATCATCGCGCCCGCGGAGGCCCGGATCGGATCGTAATCCGCCTGCGGCGTCAGGATGTCGAACTGGCTGTCCCCGAGCCGGGGGAACTCCCGCCAGCCGTTCCCGTTCGTATCGACCCAGCCCTGGTTGTCCAGAATCGCCGCGGCCTGGGCCGTGCTGTACGCGTACTTCGGCAGCGTGCCGTTGTACCAGAACGTGTTCGCGGGGCTCACCGTGCCGTCCGCGATCACGCCGTAGTTCTGCAGGAGGACGCGCACGATTTGCGCCTTGTCAATCAGGTGCGCGAACGCCTGGCGGAACGGAAGTCCGGTGTCGACCGTTGGATCCCGGTCCATGCCCGCCGGAGGCGGCCACGTCGTGTACCCGAAGGGCTGGCGCCGCATGTTGTAGGCCATGTAGAAGAACCCGGGCTCCGCGTTCGCCCAGACCCGCACGTTCGGGTCGTTCAGGAGGTCCGGCACGAACTCCGGCGGCAGCGCCCAGTGATAGAAATCGATCTCGCCCGACTCGAGCGCGAGCACGCCGAGCTGCGTCGTCCGGTAGATCTTGAATAGGATCGCGTCGACGAAGGGTTGGTGGATGTACGTCGGCAGGTCCGGGTCGAGCACGACGGCGGGGTTGTTCGGGTCCACTCCGTAGAAGTACTTCGTGTACTTGTCGACCCGCGCGAACGCGCCGAAGGACCACGTCCCGAACCGGAACGCCCCGGTCCCGATCACGTCCGCGTCCGTCATCAGCCAGCCCTCTGCAGCAGGGTAGTTGAATGGCGCAATCGCGGTCTCGTCCGTCGGGATGCCCTGCAGGCGCTTGCTCGCAACGGGCCAGGTCACCGGGTAGATCGCGAATCCGAAGTCCGCACCACCAGGGTGGTGCCCGGCGCCCGTCCCCTCGAACTCGTGCCGCGGGAACAGGGTGAGCCCCACCAGCGTGTTTCGGTAGAACAGCGCGAAATCGTCCTGGAGCCGGTATCGCAGGGCGCACCGTAGGTTGTTGTCCCCTGGAAGGGTCCCGGCCAAGTCCCAGCTGATCGCGGTGCCGCAGCCAAGGAAGTCGATGTTCAGGTGGCGGCTCGCGGGGAAGGTCGCCGCGTTCGGGTCATCCCACAACACCCGCAGGTCCGTGTTGAACCGCGGGTTGATCGACTGCATGACGTAGTTGAACATCACGTCCCCGATGTCGGCTTGGACGTTGTCATGGTAGAGGACCCCGTTGAAGTCGTAGTACGCGACGACCGTCCTGCGCCACGTCACTTCGTCCGCGCACGGCAGCGGGCAGGCGCCCTTCAGGAATCCGCCCTTCTCCGCTCGCTGGAACGTGCCGTCCCCGTCGACGTCGATGCCCTTGATGATGTAGGGCACGAGCTCGTCCGTCACCGGATCCGTCTGGCCCACCGTGTCGTACACTCGGCCGAGGACGTCCGACGTCCACACGTCATTCGCGATCGACGGCAGCCAGTTCCTCGTCTTCATCTGGTCCTGGCCGCCGACCGTGTAGATCACCGTGTCCCGCGTCCCCGTCGAGTCGATCGCGGCGGCCGTAGACGTATAGAACGGCACGGCCAGCATGATCGCGACGAGGGCGATGGCCGACAGCGCTATTGCCACTCGCACCGGCTTCCTCATCGTATTCCTCCTCTCTTCGACGCCCGAAAAACATGCGCGTCGCGTTCGGACATGCATCACCGATGCACGCGTCCGAACGAGACGTGATGCCTGCGGAGGTTATAAAAGGAGATTTGTACGCGAGGTTGTGAGATATATAAGGATATCCGCGGCCCGTCCCGGGCCTCTCCTCCCATTCCACGAGCCTCTCCCATGCACCGATGGCTGTACTAGACTCGATAAATAGCGCGGGGAGCTATGAGTCGTCGTGCGGCGCGGGGCGGTCATTCTCCTCATCGTTCTCGTCCTCGTCTTCTTACCCGCCCCCTGGTCCCGGACCGCGGTGGCGGGCCCGACCCTCGTGTCCGGGACGTTGCCCGGGAACACGACGTGGACCGTCTCCGGCAGCCCGTTCATCGTGACGGGGGACGTCACGGTTCCGCAGGGTGTGACCCTTACGGTGGACCCCGGTGTGCAAGTCCGCTTCGACACCGCCCCGCCCGCCTCGCACTCAATCCTCGTGTACGGCCGAATCCTCTCCATCGGGCGTCCGGACCTTCATGTCATGTTCACCTCCAACGACCCCTTCCCGGACCGGAACGACTGGGTCTCGATCCAGCTCCTCGGCTCCGACGGCTCCGACATCGAATACACCGAGTTCTCCTGGGGATCCACGACGATCGACGTCCGACAGTGTTCCCCGAAGATCGCGAACAACACGATCCTCGAGAGCGGCCTCCGGGCGATCCAGGTCATCGGCCCGAACGCCGCGCCCCTCATCGAGAACAATCACATCCAGACGCAGCTGTTCAACCAGCGCGTCGGGATCATCACCCAGGAAGCCGACCCGGTGATCCGGAACAACACGCTCGTGGACAACTACTTCGGAATCTATGTGTACCTCGGCGGGCGGCCCCGCATCGAGAACAACTCGATCCGGAACGGGTGGGTGGGCGTCCTCGTCCTGAGCGCCGACCCCGTTCTTGCGAACAACACGGTCGAGGGGAACGGCCTCGCGAACTACGGCGGGGACGGGCTCCTCCTGTTCGACGCGGCCGCGACCCTGCGGGACAACGTGTTCCGGAACAACGGGGTCGGGGTGGACATCCCGTACGACTCGAAGCGGACCCTCGGCCTCTCCCGGGGGAACGTCGTGAACGGCGTCCCGCTGGACACCCTGTACCGGTACCGGACGCGCGACGCGGTCCTCGCGGGCGTCGACCTGGACTCCGGCCGCTCGGCGGGCTTCACCGGGAACGCGACGGAGCAGGGGCTCCTCACCTTCTACGACGCCGTGAACGTCACCGTGGCGGGCCCGCGCCTCCAGAACAACCGAGCCCTCGTGTACGCCGCGAACAGCTCGCTCACGGTCGTGAACGCGACCCTCGCGAACTCGAGCAACGAGTTCCTCCTCACGAGCGTGTCGAACGTCGTCTCCCTGAACACGGACCTCCGGCTCGACGCGGTGAACCTCACGGACCAGCGGTCCTCCCTCACCGTGGAGAACTTCCTGCACGTGAGGACCCTCTCGGAGGCCTCCGCGCCCATCGCGGGTGCCCACGTCCGCATCACGCAGGACGGCGCGGAGATCGCGGGCGGGATGACAGACGTGGACGGCTGGCTCCGGTGGACCCCCGCCGCGTACGGGGTCCTCAGCCTCGTCTCCGATCCGACGGCCCCGCCCACCCTCACCCTCTCCATCGTGGAGGTCTCCGTCGACCATCCCTCGCGGGCGTTCCGCGACACGCCCCGGATCGTGAACATGTCCGCGACGCATCCGGAGATCTTCTACGAGACGGACCGCACGCCGCCGCGGGTCGTCGGCACGAGCCCGCTGGCAGACTCCGTCGGGGTGCGCTTCGGCTCCCGCGTGACGGTCACGTTCAGCGAGGCGATGGACCCGTCGACGACGGAGGCGGCGGTCACCGTCCTCGGGTACCGCGTCGGGGACTTCGAGTGGAGCGCGGACGGCCGGGAGGTGAGCTTCGCCATCTTGGACGCGGAGCACGGGGCGACGTACTTCGTCGAGGTGCGGGACACCGCCACGGACCTCGCGGGGAACCCGCTCCCGAGCACGTACGTCTTTACGTTCGACATGGAGAGCGCCCCGCGGCGGGTGGACCTCACCCCGGTCTGGGTCTCGTCCCTCGTCGTCCTCGCCGTGGGCCTCTTCGCGGTCGCGTGGCGCTCACGGTCGCGCGCGAAGGCCCTGGGGGAGGAAGAGCGCGACCCCGAGGAGGAGCGCGAGGGCGGCTGACACCGCGACGAACGTCGTCGTCGGGGCGGCGGGCCACCGCACCTCCCGCGTCGCGAGATACAGGAGCGCGAACACGAGGATGCCCGTGAGCCCGCTGATCAGGAGCCAGGCGGTCTGGCGGGCGTCCAGCGGCCACTCCCGCCGCCCGCGCGGGAACCGGAGGGCGACGACGGCGACGACGAAGACGGCGCCCACCAGGGAGAGGAGCCCGAGCTCGAACGGAGTCACGGCCCCGCCTCCCGCGGCCGCTCGATCGGGAGCCGCACGTTGTGCGCCCGGATGAACTCGCGGGACCACCCCAGGGACTCCGGGGTCACCGAGGGCCGCACGCGGCCGAACGCCGCCTCGAGGTGCGCCGGGCGGATCGCCCCCGCGGCCTCACGGATCGCGAGGAGCTTCGCCTCGTCCACGGCGGCGAGGACGTCCGCGCTCGAGAATCCCTCGGCTTTGTGGCAGAGCCCCGCGAGGAGGGCGCGGTCCACGCCCGCCGTCGGGACGCCACGCAACGCGGACTCGACGAGGACGAGCCGCACATCCGCATCGGGGGGTGCGACGTAGAACATCGTGTCGAACCTCCCGGGCCGGAGGAGGGAGGGGTCGAGGACGTGGGGTCGGTTCGTCGTCGCCACGACGAGGACGCGCTCCGCCTCCCCGATCGAGTCGAGCTGGGCCAGAAACTGGGAGAGCAGGTTCCGCGCGTCCGGGCTCCGATCCTGGACAGAGGCGACGAGGTCGATGTCGTCGAACAGCACCACGGACGGCGCGTTCTCCCGGGCGATGTAGAAGATCTCCTTGACGTGGGCGCCGCCATCGCGCCCCGCGGAGAGGAGGGAGGGCCCCTCGATCCCCTGGATCGGCACCCCGAGCTCGTTCGCCGCCGCCCTCATCAGGTACGACTTCCCGCACCCCGGCGGGCCGAACAGGAGCACGCCCTTCGACGCCTTCAGCCGGAAGTCCGCCCGGGCCCCGCCCTTCGCGAACACGAGGTCCATCGTCGCCCGAAGGGAGGCTTTCAGGTCCTCCAGGCCCCGCACGTCCGCCCAACCGACCTCCTCCGCCGCCCGCTCGAGGTGGTGCATCTTCCGCTCGTAGATCAGCCGGAGGCGGGCGTACTCCTCCGCCTGGGCAAGGCTGATGCTCGGCTTGACCTTCGGCAGGACCTCCAGGAAGTCCCGCCGGTCGATCGGCTCCGTCTCGCCGCTCGAGAGGGACCGCTTCATCGCTAGGACCGCAGCCTCCGTCACGAGGTTCGCGAGGTCCGCGCCGGAGAACCGGTCCGTGCGGTCCGCCACGCCCGCGAGGTCCACGTCCCCCGTGGCGGGCCGGCCCCGCAGGTGGACGTCCAGGATCTCCAGCCGCTCCGCCTTCGAGGGGGGCGGGACGTAGATGATCTTGTCGAACCGGCCCGGCCTCAGGAGGGCGGAGTCGAGGAGCTCGGGCTTGTTCGTCGTCCCGACCATGATCAGCCCGGGGCTCTTGTCGAGGCCGTCGATCTCGGAGAGGATCATCCCGAGGAGCCGCGGGGTGACGTCGTCCCCCGCGTACAGGTCGCGGGACTTCGCGATCGCGTCGATGTCGTCGAAGAAGATGATCGCGGGGCGCCGCTCCTTCGCCGTGCGGAAGAGCTGCTCGATCTTCTGCTCGCTCTCCCCGTACCACTTCGACATCACGTCCGAGCACTTCACGGTGAACATCTCGACGTTCAGCTCGCCGGCGAGGGCGGACATCAGGAGGGTCTTCCCGCAGCCCGGCGGGCCGAAGAGCAGGATCCCCCGCGGCGGGGCGATCCCGTACGCGGCGGCGACGTCCGGCTTCTTGAGCGGGACGAGGATCGACTCCCGGAGGTCCGCCTTCACGTCCGCGAGGCCCCCGACGAGCGAGAACTTCGTCGAGCGGGCCTCGGGCAGGTCCGCGAGCCGGCGGCCGACGGTCGTCGCGGTCTGGCCCAGGAAGTACTCCCGGAACGCCTCCTTCCCCAGGAAACCCCCCGCCGTCGTCCCCGCGATCAGCCCGAAGGCGCCGAGCACGACGGGCGCGGCCTCGAGCGGGATCGGGACGCCCAGGGCGAGGCTCGACAGGACGTACCCCGCCGCGAGGGCCCCTCCCGCCGCGAGGGCCATCCGGACCCAGTTCTCGATGGTGTCCCTCCGCCGCGCGAGCTCGGCGACGAGGAACGTCGCCCCGCACCACAGCGCGACCTCCAGGAGCGGGACCAGGGACGCGCCGAAGTTCGATGCGATCAGGCCCGACATCACGTCCGGGTTCGCGAGACCGATCGAGGAGAGCGCGCCCCCGAGGTCCCCCGGCGTCCAGTCCGGCCGCGGGGCGGTCCCGAACACCATGAAACTGGTCCCGTGCGGGGGGCCCACGAACAGGCCCGCGACGGTCACGTTCCCACACGTCACGAGGAAGGAGAGGAACGTCGCCGACGCCGCCATCGCCGCGACCGCGAGGAACCGGCTGTACACGACCGCGGCGAAGAGCGGCGGGAGGAACGGGGCCCCGAGCAGGGAGAGGAACACGGAGCCGAACACGAGGTACCCGAACCGCCAGTCGAACAGGGAGACGAGCGAGACCACAAGGGTGAAGACGAGGAAGAAGAGGCCGAACTCCGCCATCTGGGCGGCTGCGGCGGCGGACACGAGGACGCCCATGGAGATCAGCGAGAACAGCGGGAAGCGGAGGGCGAGGGCCCCGATCACGAACGCGAAGAACAGGATCGCCCACCACGGATAGAACGGGATCCACGCGAAGCCCGTCGCCCCGAGGGCGAAGAACGCCGCGCCCTTCACGAGGACGGGGTGGGAGCGTTCCTTCACCCAGATCGCCTGGAGGGCGGGGAGCTTGAGGCCCAAGCCCCGGACCCGGTCCGAGATTGTCGCGCCGATCCGCGGGCGGCGCTTCGGCACCGCGGTATCCAGGGCCGTCATCGGCCCGACCTCCGCCTCCGTCTCGCGTCCACGAAGTACACAGAAATGGGCACGAGGATCGCGAGGCCGAACGAGTACCCCACGACCGTCTCCACGGGCGGGAACGGCAGGTTCTCGTGACGAGTGTACTTGTCGACGGACAGGTTGTACGCGTAGAACGGCGAGCCGATCGTGTCCACGTCCTTGTCCCACGCGAGGATCCAGTACACGACCTGGGTCCCCGGCGGATACCCTGGGATTGTGGCGCTGAGGTCCGTCGTGTTCACGTACGCCATCACGAACCCGCCCGCCTGCGGCGGGTCCGTCCCGTAGATGAACTTCAGGTACAGGTTCGCCCCGCCGATGCGGACATCCGGCTCGCGGCTTCGGATCGAGACCGTGACCGGGTCGTGCGGCTGGGGGATGGGCGGGAACACGGTCACCGCGACGTTCTCCTCGAACGTCGGATGCTTCCAGCCGAACTCCGGCGCGCCCTCGACGCGGTAGCTGTACGCGTGGCTCGTCACGACATCGTTGTCGTAGTCCCACGCGACGAAGTAGAAGCCCATCGTGGTGCCGTTCGGATACGCGCGGACCCCGAAGGTAGCCTGCGTCGGCGGGTTGCCGATCACCATCGGGTTCGGGAACGGACCGTCCGTCACGTTCTCCGGGCTCGTGATCGAGAGGTACACGGTCGCCCCTTTGATGAACGTGTTCGGCGCGATCGTCCGGATCACGATCGTGACGCGATCGAGCGCCGTGGGCCGGAGCGGGCTCCACTCCACGGTGAGGTTCTCCTCGAAGACGGGGGACGGCCACGTCGCGCGCGCGGGCGGGGACGCGACGGACACGACGGTCGCCACGAGGGCCAGACACGCCAGGAGGGCGATGGCGAGGCGCATCTCACACCCTCACGGCGATCTTCTCCCGAGTGCGGAGCCTCAGGCGGTTCCGGACCGCGTCCGTGACCCCGACCCCGGCGAAGCCCGAGAACAGGTAGCCCGCGTACGCGAGGTTCACGACGGGCAAGCTCGGAGGTGGCGGGGGAGGCGGCGGCACCGGGGGCGCGGGCGGCGGTGTCGGGAGGCCGAGGGCGACGGGCACCGGTGGAGGCGCGGGCGGGAGGAAGGGGACCGCGGACACGAACGTGTTCCCGTACAGGACGGACGAGAACGAGTGGCCGGCGCCCGTCTGCTCGTAGGGGTGATACGCGATCCCCTCGACCGTACCGTTCCCATACGGGTAGTATGCGGCAAGGGCCCGGTACGCGGTCGTGAGGAACCCCGCCGGGTACTTCGGCACGTCGACCAGGACGTTCACCCCCTCCGCGAACGGGGCGCCCATCACGATCCCGTCGATCTCCGTGTACACGGAAATCGTCGTGGGCCCGAAGTACTGGGAGGGCGCGTCGCCGAACGTGTGGACGGTCGCGTTGAACGTGCCCTTCCGGGCGTTGAACAGGGACACGTGTCCGGGGAAGAGGACCTCCATGTCCTCCAGCGCGATGTCCGTGAAGATCACGTGGCCGCCGGCGCCGACGAAGGCGCGGAACGCGTCCGCCACGGCGTCCCCAGGGTACACCCCGTTCCACCCGTCGCAGTCGTCCACGACGAGCGCGTACCCGAACAGGATCGAGGGGTCGGCGACGACGTCCGTCGTGTTCCGAATGTCGTACGGGATCGCGAGCTGGTCCAGGAGGTCCTGCGTCCGACCCCAGTCGAAGCCCCCCTTCAGGATGAGCACGGTAGTGGCCCGCTTGATCGGCAGGACGTGGTCCAGCACCTGCACCTCCGCGAGGCGGGCGTATGAGACCGTGGGGAACTGGGCGGCCGCCGCGAGGAACTCGTCGCGGTACGTCCCCCACACGAGGACGGGGCCCCCGTCGAACGCAGACGGCGGCGCGAGCGGATCGACCTTCAACAGGACCGCGGGAGGGGTCAGGACCCGGTACACGGGGACGCCCTGCCGGAGGATCACGTGGATCAGCCCGAACGCATGGAGAACGTCCGTCTGCTGCGCGTCCATCGGGATCACGAACGAGCCCGCGATGAACGGATACGTGATCGTCCGCGTCGCGACGGCCTCCCCCGAGGCCTGGAGCACGAACACCCCAGCCAGAGCGAGGCCGAGCGCGATGTACAGGAGGCGCGGGGACCTCACGGACGAGACCTTCTGGAGATGATAGCGCCCGCGGGGCATAAAACCAAGGCCGCCGGCCGCCCCGCGCTCACGCGGCGGGGGGATAGTACCGTGTGTTCCGCCCGTCCTTCTCCATCCGGATCGCCCCCTCGCGGCTGAGGGTCCGGAGGTTGTACGAGACGGTCTGCTGGGTGACGGCCAGCCGCCCCGCGATGTCCGCCTGCGTCGGGCCGGACCCGGGCCGGATCATCTCGAGGATGCTCGCCTGGAGGTCGCTCAGCTTCACGCCCCGGTCCTGGGGCACGGACACCTCGACGGGATAGAAGCGCTTGAACACGCCGTCCCGGTGGGACTTGATGAACCCCATCATCTCGAGGGTCCGGAGGTGATGGGACAGCGTGCCGTTCGTCACCTTCAGGTCCTGCCGCATCGAGTTGTAGTGCTGGCCCGGGTGGGAGACGATGTACCCGTAGATCTGCCCGCGGACGAAGTGATCCAGCACCTCCTCCTTCTTGAGGCGCGAGTACAGCGGGAACACGAGGGCCTTGAACGCCCCGTACCGGCCGATCTCCGTGCTTAGGAGCGCCGCGGCGAGGATCGCCCCGAGGCCGACCGTCGCGGCCTCCCTCTGGGGCACGATCTGGACCGGCGGTGGCGATCGCGCGACCGTGAGGTCGAAGCGGTCCGTCCCGGTCATCGCGCCGGGCATCGTGACCGTCGCCGTGATCGTCGTCTTCGCCGTCGCCAGGGTCGGGCTTGCGGTGAGGCGGAACCGGAAGACGCCGTCCGCGTCCGTCGTCCCCATCGCAGGGGAGAACGTCACGCCGGCCCCCGAGAGCTCCACTACAGCCCCGGGGACGGGCACGCCGTGCTGTTCCACGACGACCACGCGCATCGGGAGGGTCGAGCCCGCCTCCATGACGTTGAAGTCCGACCGGATGTCCGCGAGCAGGACGACCTGCGGGTCGCCTCCCCCGTCCATCGAGGGCGGGTCGGCCCGGGCCGCCGTCGACAGTGCGGCGGCGGCGCAGGCGATCGCCAGTATGCCGAATAACGCGAGCCACGCGGCCCTCATCGGCGGTCTGCTCCCCATCCGGAAACGGGACCTGGCGTATATAGGTCGTTTGGTAGAACGGTTTGTGCCGTATTTAGGGGTTTGCCAGAAAATAGCACGGCCTACCCGATCTCGCGCCGGACCTCCTCCATCACCGGCGTCACAGCCGCCGCGATCTCCGCGTCGCTCCGGCCCGGCGGGACGACGAGGACGATCAGGGCGCGCGGGCCCGTCTCGAGGATGTGGATCCGGGTCTCCTTCGAGGTCAGGACGATGTGGGTGGGGGAGGAGACGCGCAGCTCCGTGGCGGCGGTCATCCCGGCCCCCAGGATCGTCGCGCACATGATCGCGAACGTCTCCCGCGAGATGTTCTCCGGCATGTCTGCCGCGATCACGAGTCCGTCCCGGCTCACGACCGCGGCGGCCTGGGAGCCGCACCGGTCGCGAAGTTCCTTCAGCATCCTGTCCAGTGGCATCAGCTACCCTCCTCGGTGAACACGCACTCCTTTGCCCCGGAACTCACGCACTCCACCTCCGCGAGCCGGGAGCGCTCCTTCCTCGCGATCTCCGTGAGGCGGGACAGGATCCCGCGGAGGCGATGGCACGTCTCGCCCTCGCCGCCCGCCAAGGCCTCGACGGACCCCCGCACCCGGGCGCCGCCCGAGGTGAACGAGACGTCCTCGACCCACCCCCGGGAGATCAGGACCTTGCGGGCGCCCTGCAGGACGTCCTCGTCCCTCTCGACCTCGGTCACGATCTCGTCCGCCAGGGTGACGCCCTCCCGGAAGAACAGACCGTGGCACGCGTACGACATCACGCTCTCGTACAGCTTCCGGACGGACACGAACTCGCTCTGAGAAATCCGGACGAAGCGGGGCACCCGGTCTCCGAACCTGGGGCCGGACTATAAAACTACCTGAATAATTATTGGGCTGCGGCGGGCTCACCCGCCCCGACAATCGGGGCAGACGAGGAGCTTCTTGTCGAGCACGAGGCTCGTCGAGTAGACGCCGCACGCCTCGCAGTGGCCCTCAATCCCCCGCACGTCCTCGTCGAGCCCGAGACGCGCATACTCCCGGGTGACCTCGATCAGGTGGGGCCAGATCCGGACGATGTCGTTCTCCGTGATCACGCCGATGAGCTTGCCGTCGTCGACGACCGCGAGGCGGCGGATCTTCCGGTCCGACATCACCCGCGCCGCCTCCGCGACCTCCTCCTGGGAATGGATCGCCACGACGGGGGCGGACATGATGTCGCGCACCTTGATCGTGCTTGGGACGAGGTTCGAGGCGGCGACCTTCGTGACGATGTCCCGCTCCGTCACGATCCCCGAAGGCTTTCCGCCCTCGACGACGATCAGGCTCCCGATGTCGCGGGTCCGCATCGTCGCGGCGGCGCGGTCCACCGTGTCGTCGGGGGACACCGTGACGGGCGTCCGGGACATGATCTCCATGACGGGGACCCGCGCTCTCATCCCATCGCCGACGTCGAAAGGGGCCCCTCGCGATAAATAGGTTTCCCGCCGCCGTCCGCGCCCGGCATCGAGTCGCCCGCGCGATTCCCTCCCGGGAACGTTTAAGGAAGCCCCGCGGTTTGTGGACGCGATGGCGTACTCGGACGAAGACGGCCGGCTCGCGGTGCAGATCGCGCGGCGGGCCGTGGACGCGTACGTCCAGGCGCGCCCGTTCCCGACGGTCAAGGTGCCCGAGCGGTTCAACGAGAAGGCGGGCGCCTTCGTGACCCTGAACACGTTCCCGGAGGGCCACCTGCGCGGCTGCATCGGCTACCCCTCCCCGTTCTTCCCCCTGATCAAGGCCCTCGTGAAGGCGGCGGAGGGGGCCTGCGAGGACCCGAGGTTCCCGCCGCTCCAGAAGGACGAGGTGGACCGCGTCCTCCTCGAGGTCTCCCTCCTCACGAAGCCCGACCTCCTCGACGTGCGCCGGCCGAAGGACTACCCGCGCGCGATCTCGGTCGGCCGGGACGGGCTCGTCGTCGCGCAGGGGCCCGCGCGCGGGCTCCTCCTCCCCCAGGTCGCCGTGGAGTGGGGGTGGGGCGCCGAGGAGTTCCTGTCCGAGGCATGCATGAAGGCGGGCCTCCTCCCGGACGCCTGGCTCGACGATGCGACCCGCGTGTACACGTTCCGCGCCGAGATCTTCTCGGAGGTGGATCCCCGGGGGGTCGCGGAGCGGCGGGAGCTGGGTGCGGAGCATGCTCGTCATTGAGGGGCGCGCGTTCCGCGACGGACGGATCGAGCCCGCCGCGATCGGCGTCGAGGACGGACGGATCGTCGCGATCAAGAAGCAGCTCCGGGGCGACCCGGTGTACCGGTACTCGGAGGCGGTCATCCTGCCCGGAGGGGTGGACGTGCACGTGCACCTGCGGGACCCCGGCCTGACGCAGAAGGACGACTTCTTCTCGGGGACGGAGAGCGCCGCGGCGGGGGGTGTGACCACGGTCGTCGACATGCCCAACACCGTGCCGCCCGTGACGGACGGCGAACGCCTCCGGGACAAGCTGCGGACGGTGTCCCGCAACGCGAACGTCGACTTCGGGCTGTACGGCGGACCCACGAACGCGGTCGACGTCGAGTCCTCCCGAGGGGCGACCGCCTTCAAGACGTATCTCGCGGAGAGCACGAACGCGCCGGCGGTCCGCGACGACGCGACGCTGGCGGGGATCCTGCTCTCCGTGGCCCAGGCGGACTCGTTCCTCGCGGCCCACTGCGAGGACCCCGCGGCGTTCCGTCCCGGGGCCGCGAAGGGGCTCGAGGACCACCACCGCCTGCGCCCGATCGAGGCGGAGGTCGCCGCCGTCCAGCGGGTCGCCCGCCTGCGCGGGGCCGCGCGGGTCCACATCGCCCACGTCACGACCGCGGGCGCGGCGCGGGCCCGGCCGCCGGGAGCGACGTGCGAGGCGACCCCACACCACCTCCTCCTCAGCACCGCCTCGAGTCTCGGAGCGAGGGGGAAGGTGAACCCGCCGCTCCGACCGGAGGGGGACCGCGACGCCCTCTGGCGGGAGCTCCTCGCAGGAGGGATCGACATGTTCGCGAGCGACCACGCCCCCCACACCCTCGAGGAGAAGTCGCAGGCCTTCGACGCGGCCCCGGCGGGCGTCCCCGGGGTCGCGACGACGTTCCCCGTGCTGTTCCGGTACGTCCGGCGCCAGCTCCTCCCGCTCGACCGGTTCGTCGCGATGTTCTCGGGGAACCCGGCGAGGCTCCTCCGCGCGAACAAGGGGGAGATCGCGATCGGACGGGACGCGGACCTCCTCGTCGTTGACCCGCGGCGGGTCGAAAAGGTGACCGCGAGGCGATGCCGGTACAAGTGCGGGTGGACGCCCTTCGAGGGAGCAGAGGCGACGTTCCCTACAGC
Source organism: Methanobacteriota archaeon (assembly GCA_005878955.1). Lineage (GTDB taxonomy): Archaea > Thermoplasmatota > Thermoplasmata > RBG-16-68-12 > RBG-16-68-12 > EA-19. The sequence continues at coordinate 15,409 of VBMI01000094.1, read as the reverse complement.
GACGTTCGTCCGCGGGGCGCTCGTCGCCCAGGAGGGGGAGCTCGTCACCGAGCGGACCGGACGGATGATCACGGCATCTCAACCTTAATCTGGCGCGGGCCGGTCCCGAGCGCGTGCCCTCTCTCTTCCTCGGGCTCACGGACTGGATCGCCTCCGCGATCGCGTCCGGCGGCTACGGCGTGATCTTCGCGCTCATGGTCGTGGAGGGCATCATCACGCCAATCCCGAGCGAGTTCATCATGCCCTTCGGCGGGTACCTCGCGGCGACGGGGCGGATGAGCTTCCCCCTCGTCGTCGCGGTGGGCACCGCGGGGGCCGCAATCGGGAACGCCGTCGCGTACGGGATCGGCATGCGAGTGGGACGCCCGCTCGTCGAGCGGTACGGACGGTACCTCGCGCTCGACGCGTCCGACCTCGCGTGGGCGGAGGCGTGGTTCGCGAAGTGGGGGGACCTCGGGATCCTGATCGGGCATGCGATCCCGGGGACGCGGTCCTTCATCTCCTTCCCCGCCGGGATCGGGCGGATGCGCCTCCGCAACTTCGTCGTCTATTCCACGATCGGTGCCGCGATCTGGAACACGGTGCTCACGGCCGCGGGATTCCTGCTACTCCAGGGATGGCGGGTGTTCGCGGAGACGACGGAGAACGTCGACGTGTACGTCGTCCTCACCGCGGTCGCGGGCGTCGCTGGCTACGTCTATCTGAGGAAGTGGCGGGCGAAGCGGCGGGCTCAGGCGAGGGCGTAGTAGTACTCGCCGGCCGTCTTCTGCTCCCGGTCCAGGCGGGAGTCTAGCTTGTTGATCCGCGGGCGGTTCGTGTCCGCGTCCCGCCGGAACGTGACCTCGACGAGCGTCAGGAACCGGTTCATCCCCTCTCGCATCGGGTACGGCCCCTCCCCATGGCCCCGTGTCCCCGGCTCCCCGCTGAACACCATGATCGAGTCCGCGACCATGTCGATGAAGTATACGTCGTGGTCCACAATCAGGCCGGTCTTCCCCTGGTTCTCCATCACCCGCCGGATCGTCCGCGCCGCCGCCATCCGCTGGTTCGAGTCCAGGTACGCGGACGGCTCGTCGATCAGGTAGATGTCCGCGTCTCGCGTGAGGGCGAGCGCGACGGCGACCCTCTGCAGCTCGCCGCCGCTCAGCTCCTTCACCCGCCGTTCGATCATCCCGCGGATCTGGAGGGGCTGCGCGACCTCCGTCTCGAACCACCCGCCCTCCGCGCGGTTCCCGACCTGGGACGCGAACAGCTCCCGCACCGTCCCGTCGAACGTGGGCTCGATGTACTGTGGCTTGTACGAGACCGCCCACTTCCCTTCGATCGAGCCCGCAGTGGGCGTCTCCTCGCCCGCGAGCATCTTCACGAACGTCGTCTTCCCCGTCGCGTTCGGGCCAACGACCCCGACGACCTCGCCCTTCCGGAGGGAGCCGCCCTCCACGGTGAGGGAGAAGTCGTCGAAGGATTTCTCGAGCCGCTCGAACCGCACGAGGGCCTCCGCCTTCCAGTCCTTCCGCGGGGGGCGGGCCTCGAAGATGACCTCGCGATCCCGGAAGCGGATGTTCTCCTCCTTCAGGTACCCGCCGAGGTACGTGTTGATCGCGGTCCGCACGTGGCGGGGCTGCGCGACGACGCCGTACGCGCCCTCCGACCCGTACATCAGGTACACGGTGTCCGCGAGGAAGTCGAGGACGGCGAGGTCGTGCTCCACGACGACGACCCGCTTCTCCTTCGACAGGGTCTGGATCACCTTCGCGACCTCGAGCCGCTGGTAGATGTCCAGGTACGAGGAGGGCTCGTCGAAGAAGTACACGTCCGCGTCCTTCAGCATCGTCGCGGCAATCGCGGTCCGCTGGAGCTCCCCGCCGCTGAGGTGGGCGATGTCCCGGTGGAGGACGGCCTCGAGATACAGCCGGGAGGCGAGGTCGTCGAGCCGACCCTGGTCGTCGACCTTCTTCAGGAGGTCCCGCACGGTGCCCTTCGCGACCTTCGGGAGCTTGTCCACGTACTGCGGCTTCAGGGCCGTCCGCACCTTCTTCGCGACGAGGGGTTCGAGGTAGTCGTGGAGCTCGGTCCCCTTGTACTTCGCGAGGACCTCGTCCCAGTACTCCCGGGTGGCCCGCGTCCGGCGATAGTGGCCGAGGTTCGGGCACAGTTCCCCGCTGAGGATCGAGAGGATCGTCGTCTTCCCGATGCCGTTCGGACCGAGGAGGCCGATGACCTCCCCCGCCTTCGGTACCGGGAGGCGGAACAGCCGGAATCCGTTCTTGCTGTACTGGTGGACAAGGTCCTCCTTCAGGGGTTCCGGGAGGCCGATGATTCGGATTGCGTCGAATGGGCACTTTTTCACACATATTCCGCAGCTGATGCACGTCTCTTCGCTGATTGCGGCTTTGCCCGTCTCCTTGTCGATCCAGATGACCTCTGTGCCCGTCCGCTGCGGGGGACAGAACGTGATGCACTCAAGGTTGCAGCGCTTGGGCTGGCAACGATCCTTGAAGACGACCGCGATGCGCATGGAGGCATTTGCATTGGAGGCGGACTATATAAACGTGCGAAACCGCGAGACCGCGGGCGGACGCGCCTTGCGTCGAAGGACAGGGGATCGAAGACCTCACTCAAGCATGAAAACTCCCGATATCCCTCGGAAGTGCTTGTCGCCCGTCACGAGCTCCCCGCCCGCTCTGCGTGCCGAGGCCAGGACGAGGGCGTCGACGGTGTGAAGCCCATGCTGAATCTTGAGATCCGCCCCCTCCTCGGCAACCGCTCCGTCGATGTCCACGATGGAGGTCCGGGACTTGATGAACGAGAGGCGTTCGGCGGGGTCTTTCGCTTCGGAGAGATACTTCGCCTTGATTTCTGCGAGGCATATCGCCGGAGTGAACAAGATGTCCTGCCCCTCCACCATGTCCTTCACGGCCTGCCCCGCGCGGGAGCCCCGGAAGAATTCAATCCAGGCCCAGGAGTCAAAGACCCTCATGGGGTTCTCGCTCGTCCCGAAGGCCCTTCGTACTCAGCCAAGGATCCGCACCAAAGAGCGACTTCTTCCGCTGGAATAACGCCCTCGCGAGAATCTCATTGATTGCGTCGGAGAGTCGTCGCGGTCCCACCTTTCGAAGGAGGTGCTCTCGGACGTCCTCGCGCAGCAACACGGTCGTCCTTACGGGCATGGTCCCGAGGTTGGATGAGTCTACGTATACATAAACGTTTACATATACTACACGCCACGATCCGATGTACGGGCCCTCGATGTCCGCGACGCCTCGCGAAGCGCCCCCCCTCGGGCCCGTGGATTCGCCAGGACGTCTTGCTCCGGCTCATCTCGATTCTTGCCGAGAGGTGATGCGCGGGGGTCGAGTGGACGACCGCGCGGCACGCCGCAAAGCCTAATGCCCCGCTTTCGATAGTGCGCTCGGTGTTCCCATGATCCCGGGCGTTCCTGGCGGGCGGGTGAATCCCCGCCAGCTGAAGGCGGCGATGAAGCGGATGGGCATCGAGACGGAGAACCTCGAGGGCGTCGAGGAGGTCGTCATCCGGACCGCAACGAAGGAGTATGTCTTCAAGTCCGCCGAAGTCAGCGCGATGACCGTCCAGGGTCAGAAGACCTGGCAGATCGTGGGCGAGCCGATGGTCATGAACCGGAAGGTCGAAGGCGCGGCCCCGGAGAGGGTCGCAATCTCCGAGGAGGACGTCGACTTGGTCGCGGAGAAGACCGGAGCCACGAAGGCGGCGGCCCGCAAGGCGCTCGAGGACGCGGACGGTGAGCCCGCCGAGGCGATCATCCGGTTGATGTCCCGATGAGGTCCGCGCGCCTCCGGATGTTCCTCGGGGTCTATGCACCGCTGATCCTCGGAGCCTTCGTAATCCTGTTCGCGATCAATTTCCTCGCGTTCACGACGGCGGGGCCGGGGCCGTACTGGCCCGAGGGGTTCTCGTGGGACGCGTGGCGCGTCGTGTGCGCGGGTGGCCTCATCTTCGTCGGCGTCATCCTCGGGATCTCCACCTACGGACGGTATCGGAAGACGAAGGCCGCGAGACTGGAAGCCCAGGGAGCCGTCAAGCCTCCTCCGCCTCCAGGTTCCTGAGTTCGGCACGCGTCCGACAACCATTAAATAGGAACCTCCGGTTGGGAACTCCGCTAGGCTTGACCGGGGGGTTGGGCCTCCCCTTGTAGACCCAAACGGTCCTCAGGGGCGGTGACAGCCAGGGGCGGCGTCCCCGTCCGGTGCTGGTCTGGAGGCTGACGTTGAGGTCCTGTCCCGCGGGGCTGGAGGTGGTACGGGCCGCAGCTGGAGAGCGGCGGCGCGTTCCTCAGTCGCGGGGACCGGGTCAGGCACGGAAGTGAGCAGCCTCACCGCGGACGACCAACGCTTGCGGGGGTGCGGGGCCGAGGAGGCCTCCAGGTTCCCCAGCGTTCGGGCGAGGCGTCCACCCTGGTGGCCTAGCTTCTCACCGGTCCGCGAGCTTCATCTGCCGCGTGTCCAGGACGAGCGGGGCCATGTCGAACTTCTCCACGAGGAGGTCCGTAATGATCGCATCTCTCAGCTCGTTCCGCCGCTCGTCGACGAAGTACGCGGGCTCGTTCGTGGGGATCTGGAGGTGCAGCTTCGCGAGGGCGCGGCGGGCCTCTTCCCGCTCCTCCTTCGATGTCGTCGGCAAGTCCGCGATCGCGTCGACCCCGCATTCCTTCAGTTCCCGCAGGAACACGGGCCGGCGGAATAGGCGGGAGAGCACGGAGGCGGCGAGGCGGGTCTGGGCCCTCGGGTCGGACTCCACGGCCCGCACCTTCTCCCCCACGCAGTCGTAGAGGTTCTTCCCGCGGTACGTCGAGGCCGTGTACACCTTCGCGGGCGGGATCTCCTTCTCCCGGAGGACGCCGACGTCCGCGAGGGCCTTGAGGTATCCGGCGAGGAAGAGCCTGTGGAACTTGTACCCGACCGTCGTGAGGTCCTTCGCGAGGGCGCTGATCGAGCGCTCCTTCGCCCGCACGGAGGAGACGACGAGGTCCTTCAGGTTACGCTCTGGAACGAACAAGGGACCGGCTCCGCGCCAGCGGGCGGGTAACAGAACGGATAACAAATAAGCCTTTCCACCGGATGTTTCGCTCACAGACCGAGTTCAAAAATTTCTATATCGTCGGGGCGAATTCCACGGGTTCGGGCTTTCGCGATCACTCCCCCTTTCTTCTTTTTCTGTTGCGCGGCAGCGAAGCGGCCGCACCCTCGGGTTTCGGTGCGCGCGCTGCAGGCTACCGATAACGATAATCGGCGGGGAACGTTTATCTCCGAACTTCCCGGATAAACCGCGGCCTCAAATGGGATCCACCGGGAGGATTCGTACCTTTGTCCAAGGGTTCGACGACAAGCTCGGGGGCGGCGTTCCTCCGGGACACGTCGTGATCATCGCGGGCGAAGCGGGGACGATGAAGTCTACCCTCGCCTGGAACCTGCTCTACCACGGCGCGAAGAAGGAGGGCCGCACGGGCGCGTACATCACCCTCGAACAGAGCCGCGACAACTTCGCGAGCCACCTCCGCACGATGGGGCTCGACCCGAAGGACGTCGAGGACAAGGTCAGCCTCGTGGACCTCGCGATGATCCGCAAGAACCTGGAGGGGATGGCGGAGTCCACGTGGCTCGAGATCTTCAAGATGTACGCCCACAACCTGAAGAAGTCCCTGAACTACGACGTCCTCGTCGTGGACTCCCTCACCGTCCTGCAGAGCCTCGCCCGGTTCAACCGCCCGCGGGAGGAGATGTTCCAGATGTTCGAGTGGCTCCGGGACCTGAAGGCCACCGTGTTCCTCATCTCCGAGCTGAAGTCGAAGAACGACGAGTTCGGGGCGTTCGGCGAGGAGTTCCTCGCGGACGGAATCATCCATGTCAAGATGGAGCGGGTGGACGACGCGAACATCCAGCGAAGAATCCGGTGCGTGAAGATGCGCGGGTCGTCGCACAGCCCGAACTACTTCACGCTCATGTTCGAGAACGGATTCCTTCAGGCGACGCGGGTGATCGCGGAGTAGCGCCGCCCCGCCGACGTTCCGCGGATTCTGGTTCGCCTTTCGAATTCTCGTTCTCCGGGGGAACCTTTTTATCAACGCGACCGCTACGCGGCCATTAGCTCGAACCCGCCGGACACGGTTTCTGTCTTGGACGGATGGATAGGTGGGAGGTTGAAGCCCGTTCGAATCGCTGAGGTGCTCGCCGTCGTGCTCGTCCTGACCGCCGGAATCCCCACGCTCCTCGCGATCGCCCCCACCGCCTCCGACGGGGCACCGGTCTCCGTCCTCGTCCACGCACCCGCCTCGCAAGTGCAGGCGATCGCCCCGGGCGCGGACATCGTCGAGGCGTACGACTCCTTCGTCCTCGTCGAGGCGACGCCGTCCACAATCGCACGGTTCGAGGCGAGCGGGATCAACGTCGATTCACAGGAGGACTCCCACTGGATCAACCTCGAGCCCGTCCGGTTCGATGTCCGGCAGGGGGAACCTTCCGTTCGTCCCGATCTTCGTGCGTCCCCCACCGCTGCTTCGTCCCTGTACCTGGTCCACCTCATCGGCCCTGTGAAAGTGGAGTGGCTGAAGGGGCTCCAGTCCGTCGGCGCGCGGGTCCTCCAATCAATCCCGAACGATGCTTTCCTCGTCTCCATGGACGGCCCGACGAGGGACGCGGTGACCGGCCTGCGGTTCGTGGACTGGGTCGGCGCGTACCAGCCCGGGTACAAGATCCAATCCGGGCTCGCCCGCGCGGCAGGGACCGTCACGGTCCAGATCCTCACCGCGGATACGGCGGACGCAGACGAGGTCGTCCGCTCCCTCTCCCTCCAGGGAATCGCCCCCGTGCGTTTCGATTCGCCGCAAGATGGCGTGCTCTCGGTCTACACCATCGGCGAGATGGGCGTCGTACGCGCGCGCTTCGACGCAGGCCTCCTCGTCGCCGTCGCCCGGATGCCGTCCGTGATGTGGGTTGAACCGTGGGAGCTGCCCCGCATCCTCGACTACAGCGCGCAGGCGCTGCTCCAGACCGGGCTCGCCCCATCCGATCCGAACGGACGGCGGCTCTGGTCGAACGGGATCACGGGCGCCGGGGAGATCATCACGATGGGCGACACCGGGATCGACTTCGACAGCAACTTCTTCCGGGAGTCCACGGCGACGATCCAGAAGGGCGGCATCGCGGGCCCCGGCTCCATCTACAACACGACGGACCTCACGCGGCGGAAGCTCGTCCGGTACATCCCGATGAGCCCGTACAAGGGCATCGACCCGTGGACCGGCGGGGACCCGGAGGCACACAAGGACAGCATCAACAACGGCTTCTGCCCGTCGGGCCACGGGACGTCCACGTCCGGGAACGCGGGCGGCTCGGATGCCACTGTCGGCACGAGCACAGAGGACGGGATGGCGCTCGACGCGAAGTTGATCATCGAGGACATCGGCTCCACCGCGCCCACGACGGATTGCCCGGCCCCGCAGGTCGGGGACGTCCTCACGTACATCCCCGACAACTACGACGACCTCTTCAGCGTCGCGTACGGGAACGGCTCCCGCATCCACTCGGACAGCTGGGGCTCGAGCGAGAACGGGTACGACATCCAGGCGATGATGGTCGACCGGTTCATCTGGAACCACCCGGACATGGCGATCTTCTTCGCAGCGGGCAACGGAGGGTCCGGCCTGTTCACCGTCGGGAGCCCGGGAACCTCGAAGTCCGCGGTCACGATCGGCGGCGCGAACGCGTACCCGGGGCAAGAGGCGGTTTCTGGTTTCAGCAGCCGCGGACCCACCGCGGACGGCCGGCGCAAGCCCGACATCATGACGTTCTTCTCCGGGAACACCGCGAGCTCGAGCGGCAACCCCACGGACAACCTCAACACGGGCGCGACGACCGGTTTCTCCGGCACGAGCCACTCGACGCCGCTCGCGGCGGGGATGGCGGCGCTCGTGCGCCAGTACTTCGTCCAGGGCTTCTACCCGAGTGGCTCGGCGATCGCGCCGAACGGGTTCGACCCGAGCGCGGCGCTCGTGAAGGCGATCCTGATGGCGGGCTCCCGCAAGATGACGGGCACCGGGTCGAACCAGACGCCCGAGAACACGTACCCGAACGACGCGCAGGGGTTCGGGCGCCTCGTCCTCGACGACGCGTTGTATGTGAATCCGGCGACGGAGGGGGCCCGGAAGCTCTGGGTCGTCGACCAGCTCACGGGGCTCTCCACGGGCCAGTCGTCGGACTACAAGATCCGCGTGAACTCGAACGCGGCCCCGCTCCGGATCGTCATGGGGTACAGCGACTACCCCGCATTCCCCAACGCGAACCCCGCCCTCGTGAACAACCTGAACCTCCAAGTCACGAGCCCCGCGGGGGACGTGTACAAGGGGAACGTCTTCGGCATCTACGTCCAGGGCCAGAGCGTCGCGAACACCGGGAGCTTCGACACCCGCAACCCAGTCGAGGGCGTCATCGTGACGTCCCCCGCGGCCGGGGAGTGGACGGTCCACGTCGAGGGCGCGAACGTGCCCGCGGGCCCTCAGGGCTTCGCGGTCGTGGCCGTGGCGGACCTGGACCTCGGGTACGGGGACATCCGCCTCGACAAGAAGGTGTACAGCGAGAGCGACACGATCCGCATCGAGGTCCATGACGCGAACGCGGGCGCGCCGCTCGTCGCGAACGTGCGGAGCACGGTGGAGGGGACGCCGGAACCCGTGACCCTCCCGGAGACCGCGCCGGGCTCGGGCGTGTGGCGCGGGCAGATCAACACGGCCTTCGGGGACCCCGCCGCGGACGGGATCCTCCAGGTGAGCGAGGGCGGGTCGATCGAGGCGGTGTACTCCGACACGAACCCCGCCCACGACGCGGTCGCGACCGCGACCGTGGACGCGTCCGCCCCCTCGATCTCGAACGTCCGGGCGGAGGGAATCACGAACGCCGGCGCGACGATCAAGTGGACGACGAACGAGCCCGCGAACTCCCGGGTCTGGTACGGGACGAACCCCGCCAGCCTCGGCGGGCCCGCGACGGACACCGGGCTCGTCACCTCGCACGCGCTCCCGATCGTGGGGCTGCAGACGGACACGCTCTACTACTACGATGTCGAGAGCGCGGACCAGCTCGGGCACTCGACGCGGGACGCGAACGGCGGGGCCCACTACTCCTTCCGCACGACCGCCGCGGGCGATGTCCTGCTGGTGATCGGGGACGCCTCGTTCCCCTCGGACCGGATCCCGATGTACCTCGACGCGCTCACGAACAGCGCCTGGACGTTCAACGAGTGGGACGTCGCGGTGAAGGGGGACCCGCCGCTCGCCGCCCTCCAGCCGTACAAGGTCGTGATCTGGCAGACCGGGCTCGAGCAGTACCCGCAGCTCTCCGACGCGCAGCGGCCCCTCCTGAAGAGCTACCTCGACGCGGGCGGGCGCCTCTTCCTCACGTCCCACGACGCGGCGTGGTCCCTGTGCTCGCCGAGCGGGAACCCGTACTACTCGCCCGCCCGGTGCTCCTGGTTCCGGTCGACGCTGAAGAACTCGTGGCAAGTCGACCCCTCGGACTGGACGCAGAACATCGGCATCGCGGGCGACCCGATCAGCGGCGGGTACACGGGCGGCGTGAACTACCTCGGGCATCGCTCCGGCGGGTTCGGCGACGAGGTCCGGAACCTGTGCGGGACGACGGGCGGCTCGTGCACGCAGGCGGGCGCGACCCTGACGTACGTGTGGCGGGACAGTGGCGGCGTCGCTTCGCCGGACAACGTCGGCACGAAGTGGGTGTCCACGGGGAACAACGGCACGGCGGGCGTCGGCGTCTGGGGCGGGACCCCCTCGAAGACGGTCGCCTTCTACTTCGAGTTCACCGGGATCAACTTCGTCTCCGGGGTCGTGTCGAACCCGGCCCGGACGGACGTCCTGAACCGAACGATCATCTGGCTCATCGGGCGGGACCACCCCGCGGTCCAGGTCGTCTCCCCGAACGGCGGCGAGACGTTCACGACGAGCCCGATCCCGATCACGTGGTCGCGGCAGACGTTCGGCGGGACGAACGTCGCGTCCCAGACCCTCTACTACAGCGACAACTCCGGCCAGGGCTGGAACCTCATCGGGACGACGCCCCTGCCCACGGACACCTCGTACAGCTGGGACGTCACCGGCCTGCCGAACGGCGGGAGGTACCGCGTGCGCGTCGTTGTACAAGATAACGGCGTGCCGTTCCTCGCGGGCGCGGACGCGTCGAACTCGGACTTCGCGATCAACCGGCCCGGCGGGGACACCCTCGGCCCGCTGATCTGGCCGGGGAGCATCTCGATCGTCCCGAACCCGATCGTGCGGGGCTCCCTCGTGACGTTCCGCGCGACCGCGGACGACACGACCCGCGGGAACAGCGCGATCGCGGCGGCGGAGCTCTTCGCGGCGGCGACCCCGGGGCCGGACGGGACCGGCCAGGCGATGAACCCCGCGGACGGCACGTTCAACGCGGTGGGCGAGGACATCGCGTGGACGACCTCCGCCCCGTGGCCCGTGGGGACGCAGTGCTTCTGGATCCACGCCCGGGACGCGAGCGGGAACTGGGGACCGCACGAGAGCCGGTGCACGACGATCGCCTCCACCGCGGGGACCGACACGGTGCCGCCTCTACAGGCGACCATCAGCGCCGGCGCCCTGGCGGGGGCCACGTTCAACAACGTGGTCCTCACGTGGCAGAAGGCCTCGGACGAAGGGCTCATCGGCGGCACGGTCCTGTACCGCGTGATGCGGGCGACCGCCCTCGGAGGGTCGTACGTCCAGGTGGGCTCGGACATCCCCGCCCCGGGGACGTACTCGTACACGGACGTCGGCGCGGGGGACCAGGCCGCCTCCCTGACGTACTTCTACCTGATCCGGACCGTGGACGCCGCGGGGAACACCGCGGACAGCACGAGCCGCGCCTCGAAGTTCAGCATGGACCTGCCCACGGGGGTCTCCCTCGTGTCGTTCCCCGTGACGCAGTCCGACCTCCGGTTCGCGACCGTGTTCCAGACCCTCCTCGCCCCCTCGCCCCTCCGGGGCGGGTGGACGTACGACAGCGCGACGGGGACGTGGCTCACATTCTCCGGCGGGCGGACGGCGGGACAGAACTCCCTGCGGATCGTCGGCCAAGGCCAGGGCGTGTACGTGGACCTCGCGGTCGCGGACCGGTTCACCGTCGCGGGCGTGATCCCGGTGTCCACGCGGATCTCCCTGTCGAGCGGGTGGAACCTCGTCTCGTTCCCGAGCTTCGGGACCATGACCGCGGGACAGGCGATGACGGCGACGGGGGCGACGTCGATCCTCGCGTTCGACCCGACCGCCGTGCCGGGGCAGACCCGCGTGATGGCGGCGGGCGACCTCCTCGTCACCGGGCGAGGATACTGGATCCAGGTCGCGCTGCCGGCGAACTGGAACGTCCCCGGCCAGTGAGGCTACGACTCCCCGACGTCGAACAGTTCCGCTTCCGGAGCGGAGAAGTAGAAGAGGGACTGCTCGACCTCCCGCTCCTTCGACATCTCCCGGTCGATCCGTTCCCGCCAGCCCGGTCGCAGACCGACCCGCACGACACGGCCGTCCTTCGTGAACACCACTTCGGGCTCCTCCCCCGCCTCGACGCGGATGTTCCCCTTCCCCATCGTGCACCCGCTCGAGAACTGGACCCCGTCCACGACGCACAGCATCGGGGGCTCGGGGCGGGAGCGGACGGACGCGGTCAGCCCCTTGTACGTGCCGAGGTGCCGCTTCCCGATCACCCCCATGCGGAGGCCGATGATCACGTACACGCCGAGGTGCCCATGGAACGACCTCAGGGCCTCGAGGTCCGGCGGGAGCTCCATCAGAGGCTCAAGGGCGCCGAGGCGTAAATCCTTGCGCGCCAGCGCGCCTCACCACGTCGCGACCGAGACCCCGCGGAGGCCCCACCGGTCGACGTTCGACAGCATCCTCCATCGTAGCGGCCAGCGGACGAACACCCGGGTCTCGCCGCGACGGACGGCGGCCGCAATCCGTCTCCTCGTATCTCCGGAGTCGATGTCCGCGTCCACGAGGACGAACGCTTGGACGACCCGCGCGCCGTGCGTCGCGAGGATGTCCGGCGGACGCGCGCTCCCGTTTCGGGACCCTGTCCGCTCTCGCGACACGGTAAAGCCTTCCCGTCGCAACAGGGAGCTCGACCGGCTGAACGCCTCTCGCCATCCGTCTTCCATCCCGTGTACCACCTGCAGGGCATGCAATCTCGATCCCTCCGTTACCGGTGGCTCACCTCTTCGGGGGCTTTAAGCCCCCGGTGGAACTGTCCACCCTCGTGGGTCTGCGTATCACGCTCCCGGACGAGTGCCTCCTGTACCTGCTCGAGCGGGGGGACCTCCGGGAGGACGACCCGCTCGCACAGGAAGCGACCCAGGATCGGATTTCGCAGGTGCTCGCCGCGCGTCGATCCCACGTGTCCCGTGCGATGGGGAGGCTCCGGGCCCGCGGGTTCGTGAAGACCGCAAAGGTGCATGTCGCGGGCCAGGCCCGCCGGCGCCTCGCATACTTCCTGACGGAGGCGGGTCTGCGGCGGGGGCAGGCCCTCCGACGGAAGGTCGAGGAGCAGCGCCTGCCCGTCGTGGACCTCCAGGGGCAGGTGTCGGAGCGCAGATTGTACGAGGTCCGCCTCCTCCTTCCCCGCCGGCCGAAGCTCTCCGAACTCGTCTCGAGCATCGAGCACGGGAGGCTGGATCTGCGACGGTTCCTCGACCGACAGGCCCACGCCCAGGGGGGCAAGGTGTTTGACGTCCGGGGTTCGGCGGCCCCCCCGCACTTTCGCGGGAGGACAATCGAGGTCGGGCACCTGGACGCGTTCTTCGCCGACCCCGTGGCCCGCGGGCTCCTTGTCGTGGGCCTTCCAGGCATCGGCAAGACCGCTCTCGCGGCCAAGTGGGTCGCGGGCCTCAAGGGCCGCGTCCACGTCCTGTGGCGGCGCCTCCGTCCCGAAACGACCGCGGACGAGGTGCTCCGGGACCTTGCGGACTTCCTCGCGGGCGCGGGCCGTCCGGCCCTCGCGGACTCCCTCGAGCGCCCGCCGGAAGGGGAAGGGCGCGTACATCTCTCGCTCCTCCGGCGGGACCTCCGGGAGGTCGCATCCCTCCTGGTCTTCGACGACGCCCACCTCGCGGATCGCGAGACCGGCGACCTCCTGAGCGAACTGCTGCGGATGGAGCCGGGCTCGGAGACCCCCAAGGTCCTCTTCCTCGCCCGCGAGCGGGTCCCGTACGTTCGCGCCGAGGACCTCGCGCGGAACCGAGTGTGGGAGCTGGAGCTGGATGACCTGCCCCGCCCGGATGCCATGGCCGTCCTCCAAGCCCTGGGGACCCCCGCCTCGAGCCGCGATGAGATCGTCCGGCAGTGCGGCGGCCACCCGCTCTCCCTGGAACTCGCGGGGGCGGGCCGCCTCCCGCTCGCCGGGGTTCGGCGAACGTCCGCCACATGGTTCGCCGAGGAGGCCTTGGCCCGCCTCGACAGCAGTGCCCGCCGCGCGCTCGAACTCGCATCCATTTTCGAGGGTACGGTCCCGCTCGCCGCGCTCGGGGCGGACGCCCGGGAGCTCGTCCGCCGGTGCCTGGTCCGGGAAGCGGACGGGGGCAGGGCCGTCGTTCACGACCTCATCCGAGAGGCCGTCCTGCAGGCCACCCCGCCGAAGCGCCTCGCGGCCCTGCACCTCCGGGCGGGGGCGATCCTTGCCGCGATCTCCCAGACGATTGACGCCGTCGCGGCGATCAACCAATTCCTGCGCGCCGGGGCCTTCGACCGGGGGATTGCGCTCGCCCTAGATCGGGGCGAGGCCGCGATCGAGGAAGGATTCGCCGCGTCGCTCCTCCCGCTCCTCGACCCCGCGTCCTGGGGCCCGGAGAAGAAGGCCTTCCCGCCACGGATGCACGTCCTCCGGGGACAGGCGCTGTTCGCCCTGGGTCGGCGGGCGGAGGCTTCGAAGGCGTTTTCCGCCGCTCGCGCCGCCCGGGATCCGCGGACCGCTGCCGAGGCCCGCCTCGGACAGGGGAAGGCGGAGCTCCAACGCGGGTCCGGATTGGCTCTTCCCCTCCTCCTCGATGCGAGGGAGCGCCTTGAGGGGCTCGGGGCCCTCCGCCTCCTCGCAGAGACGCAATACTGGATTGGCGGAGTCCACGAGGCGGCGGACCGGATCGAGGAGGCACGGGAGGCCTTCGAACACGGGCGCGCCGTCGCGTTCGACGTCGGCGATCGACGGTGGGAGGGGCTCTGCGCCTACGGACTCGGACGGCTCCGTTCCCGTCAGGGGGATTTCGCGGGCGCAGTAGATCAAGAGAACGAGGCGTTGCGGCTGCTCGAGCGGGGAGGGCACCGCCTGGACATCGCCAAGGTGTGCGCGGGCCTCGGCGGGAACCTTCTCGAACTGAATCGGCTGGAGGACGCGAATACGTACCTCGATCGGGCGGCTTCGGAAGCGAGGGCGACCGGCGCGCTGGGGGTTCTCGCGGCGGCGTTGTACAACCTCTCCGCAGTCCAACTCGAAAGACGCGACTATGGCGGGATGATCCCCGTCTTGGAGGAAGCGCTCGAGGCGTATGAGATACTCGAAGAGCACGGCTCGGCGGCATCCTGTGCGGCCTGGCTCGCCTTCGCGAACTGGAATCGCGGAAAGGAAGATGTGGCGGGCGAGTACGTCCGGCGGGCCGAGGGTTTCATCGAGCGGACGAGCCAACCCCCGCTCCGGATCCAGGCGCTCCAACATCTCGCTCGGGCCTCGCGACGGACTGCTCGCAAGGAAGAGGCTCGGCAATTCCTAGAGCGCGCGCTGGATCTGGCTCGAGTTGAGGAGAACGGGCGACTCGAGGGGGAGATTTCGGACGAGCTTCGCGAACTCGGTTAGCCCGTAGTGCAGCTCGCGGGAGTCGACAAGTTGGACCGGTGGCCGTCGTTGTACATGGCCATGACCGCGAAGTCGTACGTCGCCGAGGACGACAAACCCGTCACGGAGTACGTTGTAGCTGACACAAGCTGCGTGTTTGCGCGTACGTAATCGACGTCCGTGTGGAGCTTCTTGTAGACATCGTAGCCCGAGAGGTGGTCGTCGCTTACCGCCGCCCAAGAGACGGTAGCCGAAGCGGTACCACACGTCGAAGTCACGGAGGTCGGTTCTTTGTGATTCATGTCACCCGCAAAGACGATCCCCGCCAGTCCCAACAATAGGAGACACGCCGCCAACCCACTGAGCAGTTTTGCGCCCATGGCTCACCCGCGAGCGAGGCGGGTTCCCTCGGACAAGAGGACGTGGTGGACATGTCCACTTCAAGTAAATACAATACTGCGAACGTCGGTTACTAGTCAGGTCTCGGGCCCACCCCGTCCGAAACCAGTGCAAGGTTCCACATGTCAGCAGAGATTCGCATCCCC
>VBMI01000163.1 GCA_005878955.1 Methanobacteriota archaeon | reverse complement strand
TGACGTCTCGAACCCCTCCCCCGCCCCGCTTCGCGGCTCATCGGGGACGCGATAACCAACCAGAGGAGGCTACTTAAAATCTTCGGGTCGGTTCCAAGGCCGTTTTCGCGGTTCCTGGCTCGACCGGAAGCTGCGGAGCTTCCACTACGGCGAGAGCGCGCCCGCCTTCGCCTTCAGGATGTCGCCGAGGATCGCCTCGCCGAGGAGCCGGAATCCCTCTTCGACGTTCTGCCCCGTCTTCGCGCTTGTGTACACGTACTGGGAGTCGAACGCCTTCGCGAACTGGTCCACCTGCTTCTCGTCGAACTGGGCTTGGTTCACGAGGTCCGCCTTGTTCACCGCGATCATGGTCGGGACGCGGCCGCAGACCCGCATCACGCCGTCCACCCAGTCGTCGAGCTCGTCGAGGGTCTTCCGGCGGGTGAGGTCCGCCACGGCCAGGATCCCGTTCGCGCCGTAGAAGTACGCGTCCTTGAGCAGCTCCCGGAACCCCTTCTCGCCCATGATGTCCCAGATCGTCATGTCCATCCGGACCTGGATGTCCCGCTCCGGGTGGTAGAGGGACAGCTCCTTCTTCGACACCTTCGTGCCGATCGTCGTGATGTAGCGGTCGTCGAACATGTTCAGGACGTACCGGCGGATGAGGGAGGTCTTCCCGACGGCCTTCTCGCCGACGAGACACACCTTCACTTTGAACTGCTTCTGGACAGTCATTGGATGATCCCGCCATAGGGAGCGCGGAGTATCCGGAGCGAGCCGTTAGTGCCTACTTAAAGGTTCCCGGGCGGTTTCCGAAAACGAGACTCTACGGCGTTGATCAGGCCACGTCCGCGCGCGCGATGATCGCGTTGCCGAGCGCGTGGAACGTGTCCTCCACGAACTCCCCCGACTTCGCGCTCGTGTAGAAATGGGGGGCGTCGAAGGCCCGCGTGGCCTGGTCGATCTCCTTCTCCCCGTACAGGATCATCACCTCGTCCTTCAGGTCGACCTTGTTGATTGCGTACACGACGGGGATCTCGCCGACGACGTTGAAGACGCTCTGGACCCAGTCATCGAGCTCCTTCAGAGTCGAGTAGCGGGTGATGTCGCACACCGCGAGGATCCCCTTCGGTCGAACGCGAGCTCCTTCTTCGACACCTTCGCGCCGAGGGTCGTGATGTACTTGTCCTCGAACTCGTCGAGCTCGTACCGGCGGATCAGGGACGTCTTGCCCACGGCGGCCTCCCCCACGAGGCATACCTTCGTCTTCATCCGGCGGGTCTCGGTGGCCATCGGGGGGACCGGCTGCGCGCACCCTGTTGATTTGGCTGGGGCTACTTATATTCTCGGGCGGGTCCATGGAGGGCGGTTCGGGCCGCGTCCCCATGGGAGGCCCCGATCCTCCTCGGCCGCGGGATTGCCAAGGCCCATGGGCCAGCCGGGTGGACAGAGGCCCGCGCGGAGGGCATCCGGGCCGCCGCGAAACGCTAAAGTCCCTACCCCGGATACCCCGCGCGGCGGTGGATTCTCGGGGGCCTCATTCTGAAGTTGGATTCCGCAGTATCGACGTTGCCTCTCGACGAGGTGCCGACCCACTGGTACAACATCCAGGCGGACCTCCCGGAGCCCCTGCCGCCCCCGAAGGACCCGCCCACAGGCCCCTCGCGCTTGAAGGCCCTGCCGGAGATGCTCCTCACGGAGTGCCTCCGCCAGGAGGCGTCGACCGAGCGGTGGATCCCGATCCCGCAGGAGATCCTCGACCTGTACGCGCAGGCGGGGCGGCCGAGGCCCCTGTTCCGAGCCCGCCGGCTCGAGAAGGCCCTCGGGACGCCCGCCAAGATGTACTACAAGGCGGAGTTCTACAGCCCCACCGGGAGCCACAAGGTGAACACGGCCCTCGCGCAGGCGTGGTACGCGAAGCAGGAGGGGTACGAGCGCCTGACGACGGAGACCGGTGCGGGCCAATGGGGCACGGCGCTGGCGGACGCGGCGAGCCTCGTCGGCCTCCGGACGACGGTCTACTGGGTCCGCGCGGTTCACGACTGGAAGGCGGACCGGCGGGCCTTCATGAAGCTCTACGGCGCGGAGGTCCACGCGTCACCCAGCCCGGAGACGAAGGTCGGGCGCGAGCTCCTGAAGCGGGACGCGAAGCACCCGGGCTCTCTCGGCATCGCGGTCTCGGAAGGCCTCGAGGACGCGCGGGCGGACGACCGGGCGATCTACTGCCTCGGCTCCGTCCTGAACCACGTCCTGCTCCATCAGACGGTGATCGGCCTCGAGACGAAGCGGCAGTTCGAGCTGATCGGGGAGTCGCCGGACCTCGTGATCTCGTGCCTCGGCGGCGGCTCGAACTTCGGGGGCTTCGCCCTCCCGTTCCTGGCAGACGCGGTGAAGGGGAAGGAGCTCCGGTTCATCGCGGCGCAGAGCGAGAGCGCCCCGAACCTGCAGGGCGAGTACCGGTACGACTTCGCGGACCACGCGGAGCTCACGCCGATGCTCAAGATGTACACCCTGGGGCACAAGAAGGAGATGACCCCGATCAAGGGGGACGGACTGCGCTACCACGGGGCCGCCCCGCTCCTCTCGCTCCTGCGGAGCCTCGGGTACATCGACACGGTCGCGTACCCCGCGGACGAGAAGCACGTGTTCTCGCGGGCCCGCCAGTTCATCCGCTCCGAGGGGTTCCTCCCCGCGCCGGAGAGCGCCTACTCGGTGGCCTGCGCGATTGACGAGGCGGAGAAATGCAAGGAGACCGGCGAGAAGAAGACGATCGCGTTCAACATCAGCGGCCACGGGTTCATGGACATGGGCGGGTACTCGGAGGTCCTCGGCCTTTGACCCGCGCTCGAAACACCCAAGTGGCACGTCCGCATCGGAGCTGACCTCGAATGGCGAAGGAACACCACTGCCCGAAGGACGGCGCGATGGCGTGCAACGCGGCGACGAGCCGGATCCACGTGTGCCCGAAGTGCGGCACCCGCTGGGAGGAGGACCTCACGAGGGTCGTCGAGACGAAGCCCGCCGCGGAGCCTAGGCCCGCCTGATCCCGCCGAGGGTGGCTTGTTCCGAGCACAATGGACCACACGAGACTGGTCTCCTTTGATGTGACGGAGCCGGTTCCCTTCACTCAGACAGCGTGGTGTCTATGGAGCAATCCCGGCAGGGCGGGGAACCGGATTGTCAGCGAAGGACGCGTCTCGCGTATTCCCTCGGGGCGCGGTGGATCGGGCTGATTGCC
>VBMI01000042.1 GCA_005878955.1 Methanobacteriota archaeon | reverse complement strand
GTGAAGGTGACCGCCCGGGCCTCGTCCCGGACCAACCCCGCCACCCGGGGGTTCGTTCGCCACGCCCGTGCCTTGACCGATCCGCGCGAGGTCGTCACCCACACCCGTCCGTCGGACCACGTGAACACGAGCGGCGTGAGGTGGGGCCCGCGCGCGGTCTCCGCGGCGATGGAGCAGAATGCCCCACGCTCCAGGACCCGCTCGAACTCCCGCGGGGGCCCGTCGGTCACGCCCGCCCACCGACGGGGGCGCGGACCACGGGGAATCCGAGCATCAGGGCCGTCCACACCGAGTGGCACACCATGCTGGCCAGCACACCGCCGGTCCACCAGGCGAGCGCCGACCACACGGCGCCCCCCACCACCGCCCCGGCGACGATGGCCAGGTTGCGGCTTGGCAGGTTGGCCACCGCGAACGCGAGCCACGTCACCGCCGCCCCCGCCGTCCGGCCGTCGAGGACCACACTCAGCTTGGCCTGGAACAGGCCCCGCCAGAACAGCTCCTCGCCCGGAGCCATCACCGCCGCAGCCAGCACGATGGCTGCGGCGAGCGGCAACCCCGCCTGACGCGCATACGTCTGGACCGAATGGCGCTGGAAGGTCCGCCACGGCCGGACGGCTGCGACGAAGAGCCGCGTCGCCAGGTACAGGCCGACGCCGGCCGACACGCCCGCGGCGACGGCGAGGCCCGCACTCACCGCCGGCGAGAGCGACGGCGCTCGGACCGCAACGGCCGCGATGCCGATGGCGGGAAGGGCAAGCCCCATGGCCACCCAGATGCTGACACCCTTCCAGGAGACGGCCCACCATGCGGCGAGCTCCAGGAGCCCGCCGGCGATCATCACCGCCGCCGTGATCATGGGCTAGCGGAGGAACCGGACCTTCGCCGCGAACTCCGCGGTGAGGGCGGTGATGACGGCGAGATAGAAGAAGCCCGTGGCGGCCTGCACCGCCGATGCCCGAGGGCCCTTCAGCGCGGCGCGGATCAGGACGGCGATGAGCGCGGTGGCGCCGACCATCCCGAGCGCGATCCACGAGGCCAGCCCGGCGGAGGTGAGCAGGGGGTTGAAGGTCGACGTCGTCCTGGTGGGACCGAACCCCCCCGCCACGACGGCCGCCCCCTCGAGCAGCACCGCGACGATCAGGAACGACGTGGAACGGTTGATCGGTCCCCTCGAAAGCCCGCGGTCGGTGAGGTACCAGTGCCCGAGGAGGAGCCCGTCCATCACTGCGCCGAGGAAGGCCGCCCCGGCGAGCAGCTGCAGGAAGGAGACGACCGGGGACACGTCGCCGGTCCCGGCCATCGCCACCAGCATGGCGATCGACAAGGGCACCGAGGCCACCCCCACGGCCCGCGCAGGACCCGGTCGGCGAACGAACAGCAGCACGACCCAGACCAGGGTCAACACCGCCAGCGCGCCCGCCAGGCGCTCGGACCACTGCCCCGCCTGGCTTCCCCCGACCAGGCCGGCGCCGGCCGATCCCCACGCGCCGACCGCGACGACCAGGACGACGCACCCGGTGAGCTTGAAGAACCCCGGCTTCACTTCGCGCCACAGCGGGGTGAGGAACAGGAGCGCCACCCCGCCGGCAGCGAGCTCCCCCAACACCAGCGCCGTGACGCCGGCGGGCCCACTCACGCGCGTCCGTTCATAGCGCGCACAAGCCTACCCGCCGCCACCGGCTAGGCTGTCTCGCCGATGGATGACTGGCGTTCCTACGACGGCATCGCGGAGACCTACGAACGGATCAACGCGCCTCGGTTGGCCCAGCCGGCCGGGGACCTCGTCGCGCTGGCCCAACCGCCGCCCGGCGGCCGCGTCCTCGACGTCGGCACCGGGACGGGCGTCGCCGCGTCCGCGGCCGCCGCGCTCCTCGGGCCCGAAGGGGTGGCCGTGGGGGTCGACGTGTCGCTCGGGATGCTCGGCCAGGCGGCGCGGGCCCGGCCCGCGCTCCGCCTCGCCGCAGCGGAGGCCATCGACCTCCCCTTCCGGGACGGGACGTTCGACGCCGTCACCGGGAGCTTCGTCGTCTCGCACTTCACGAAGTACCAGACGGCGCTGTTCGACATGATCCGGGTGCTGAAGACCGGAGGCCGGCTGGCCCTGTCATCGTGGGCCGACGGCGACCGCGACGAGCTCCAGAAGACATGGCTGGAGCTCGTGGAGGGCGCGGTCGGCCAGCAGATGCTCATCGATGTCCGGGCCCAGGCGCTGCCGTGGGCGGACCGGTTCGCCGACCGGACCGCCATCGAGGAGGCACTGCTCGACGCGGGGCTCAAGCACGTCCGAACCGAGCGCCGCGAGTACCGGTTCGCCTACGCGCTGCACGACTACGTCGAGGGGCTGGGCACGTGGTCCACGGGGCGATTCCTCCGCTCCATGCTCGGCCCCGAGGGGTGGGAATCCTTCCGCCGCAAAGCCCAGCGGGTGTTCGCCGATCGGTTCTCCGATCCGGTCAACGACTTCCGCGACGTCTGGCTCGCGGTGGGCGTCAAGCCCTAGCCCGAACGGCGAGCCGGTCGCGTGCCCTGGGTCAGCACGTACTGCACGAGCGTGCGCGCCGGCACGCCGGTCGCGCCGTTCGGCCAGTAGTCGCCCGCCTTCTCCGGGAACGCCGGGCCGGCGACGTCCAGGTGAGCCCATGGCGTATCGCCCACGAACTCGGCGAGGAACAGCGCCGCCGTGATGGCCCCGCCCCACCGGTCCTTCCCCGCGTTGCGGACGTCGGCGACGTTCGACCTGATGAGGCGACGGTAGTCGCGGTACAGGGGGAGCTCCCACCCGGGCTCCCCCACCGCCTCCCCGGCGGCCAGGATGTCCCGGATGAGGCCGCGATCGTTCCCGAACACGCCGTAGATGTCGCGGCCCAGCGCCACCATGCAGGCGCCGGTGAGCGTGGCCGTGTCGATGATGACCCGCGGCTTGCGTTCGGCCAGGTAGGCCAAGGCGTCGGCCAGGACCAGGCGACCCTCGGCGTCGGTGTTCACCACCTCCGAGGTCTTGCCGCCGCGGTGCCTCAGGACGTCGCCGGGGCGGATCGCCGAGCCGCTCGGCATGTTCTCCGACGAGGGGATCGCCGCGATCACGTTCACGTTCGGCTTCAGGCGGGCGATGGCCTTCATGGCCGCCAGGACCGAGGCCGCCCCGGCCATGTCGGACTTCATCCACTCCATCTGCGACGCGTCCTTGATCGATAGCCCGCCGGAGTCGAACGTGATGCCCTTGCCGGTCAACGCGATGGGCGCCTGGCGGCTCGAGCCTCCCCGGTACTTGAGTTCGATCATGCGGGGCGGGTTCGCGCTCCCCTGGCCCACACCGAGGATGCCGCCGAACTTTCCCCGCTCGAGCTCGGCCTCGGTCCAGACCTTGGACTCCAGGCCGACCTCCTTGGCCATCGCCGCCGCATGTCCGGCGAGGACCTCGGGGGTGAGATCGCCCGCGGGGGTGTTCACCATGTCCCGAGCCCAGGCGACGGCGTCGCTGACGATGTCGCCGCGCGTGATCGACTCCTCCAGGCCCCGGACCACGGTCCGTCCGGTCCATCGGGGCGACCCGAGGACCGTGACGGTGCGAAGGGCCGGCTTCTCCGGGTGGTCCTCGTTCTTGCCCGACTTGTAGCGGTCGAACCGATACGAGCCGAGCAGCAGGCCCTCCACGGTCGCCTGCACGGCGTCCTCCGGTGAGCGCCCGACGACCTGGGGGAACGTGGTGGCCACGGTCCGTCGTTTGGCCAGCTGGGGCGCGACCCGTCCGAGGGCCCGGCGGAGCGAGTCGGTCGTGACGTCCCGCCGCTTGCCCACCCCGACCAGCAGCACCGACTTGGCCGCGACGCCCAGCCCGCCGGTGTTGGGGACGAGCAGGGGCTCGCCCCGCTTTCCCTTGAGCTTGGCCTCGGCGTACAGGGCCAGCAGATCGGCTCCCTTCACGTCCTTCACGCCGGGGCCTGCCTCCGGGCCCTCGTAGACCGGTAGGACCAGGACGTCGGTGCGGACGGAAGCCGGAGCGTCGGTGGAATAGACGAACGTGGCCACGGCGAACTCCTTCGTTCGTGCAGGTCAGCGGCCCAGTCTATCCGTCCGGGCACAGGGGGCGACGGGGTCGGCGCCCCGCTACGCTTTCGCCCCGTGGACGCCAAGGACCTCCGCGACCTCGTCAGGTTCTCCGAGGACGGCCCCCGACACGAGCCGCTCTACGAGTCCGACCACCTGTGGTCGGAGGTCGTGTGCCTCCAGGGCGCCCAGGGCCTCGGCCCCATCTCCGATCCGGACTCCGACGCGATCTGCACGGTGGTGGCCGGCCGGGTTGCCGTTCAGCTGGACAAGGGGCGAAAACGACTGGGCCAATGGGGGACCATCCTCGTGCCGGCGGGATCCGAGCTCACGATCAGGAATGCCTCGGAGGAGCCGGCCGTCATCCTGTTGGTCGCTGCCCCCCCGCCGACTCCGCGTGCCGTGTACGAGTAGGGCCGCCCGACCACCGCGTTCGCCGCAGGATGACGAGCGAGAGGGCGAAGGCCGCGGCGAAGCTAGGGATGCTGGCTCCCAGCCTCGAATCGAACAGGGGGAAGGGAAGGTGCAACCAGTCGTGGAAGAGCGTTCGCATGGCCTCGATCCAGCCGGCCGGCCCGGTCGGCGCACTCCAGTGGTACAGCAGGAACCCGATGGCCCACGGGACGAGGGCGCGCACGTTCACGCCGGTCGGTGAGAAGAGCGCGCTCTCCGGGTATCGCCCCCGGTGATGCACGAAGTAGTCGGCCATGAAGACCGCCGCCAGCGGGACGAACACGGACCCGATCAACAGCAGGAACAGCTCGTAGCGGTCCATCGAGAACGCCAGGGCCAGCAGGAACCCGACCGCACCCACCACGGTGGTAAGGGCGCGCTGCGGAAGGTTCGGCACCACGTTCTGCGTCGAGACGGCGGCGGAATAGATGTCGGCGAACGCGTTGTCGCTCTCACCGACGAGGAGGGCGATGAGGACGACCGCCCCGCCCGCGCTGGTCGCGATGGCCGTCCCGATCCCGAACACGTCGGCCCCCGCCCCCGCCGCGAGCACCAGGAGCGCGCCGAGCGCGTAGAACCACACGTTGCCGGCCAGGTAGCCCCAGTACGTGCCGGCGAAGCCGCCGGCACCCGGCCGGGCGAACCGGTTGTAGTCGGCGACGAGGGGGAGCCAGGAGATCGGCATCACCACGACGAGGTCGACCGCCAGCCAGAACGGCAGGCCTCCCCGTCCCGGGCTCCGCCAGATCGCGCCGAGATCGGCCGACGCAAGCACCTTTGCCGTGATCCACAGGGCCGAGCCGATCAGGAGGTAGATGCCGAACCGCTCCAGCCACCGCCGCACGACCAGGATCGGCCCACCGACGGCGAGGAGCGTGCAGACGACCGCGACCAGGGCCAGCCAGAAGTGGGACGCGTCCAGGCCGAACAGGCGCTTGGAGGCCACGTTGGCGACCTGCCCCATGGCCCAGAACTCGACCGCCGTCCACCCCACCAGCTGGAGCAGGTTGAGGGCCGACGGCAGGAACGAGCCCCGCAGCCCGAGGACCGGACGGAACAGCACCATGGACGGCACGCCCTCCCGCTCGCCGGCCAGCCCGACCAGCGCGAGCGGGAGGCACCCGATGGCGGATCCCAGGACGATCGCGAGGAGCGCCTTCGGGAACCCGAGCGCGGGGACGAGGAGCGCGCCGGTCACCATCACCAGCAACCCGACCGAGAGGTCCCCCCACAGGACCGCGAGGTCGACACCGGACAGACGGCGGCGATCTGGCGGGACGGGACGGATTCCCCAAGACGGCGCCTCGCGCTCCAGGACCCGCTCGAGGCGCTCGCTGAGGGTCGACATGGTTCGGCTGGAGTCTACGCGCGAGCCATGCCTACGCCCCGCGGCGGAGCATCCGCGCGAGGTTCGAGAGCGAGCGGCGCATCAGCCGGCGCATGAACGGCCGGTACGCGAGCAGGGCGAGCTCACCGAGCACCGGCACCGGAAGATGGAGATCCTCGGTCCACGTGAACCGGGAGCCACCTCCCACCGGCTCGAGGACCCACTCCCCCACGCCTCGGACCAGGCCCCGGTGCGCCATCACCAGCCGCCGCGGTGGGTTCCACATCGTGACCTCCAGGTGGTCGGTGAGCAGGGGCACACCCAGCACTCGCGTGCGCACCGCGACGATCACGCCGACGCCCTCGCGATGCGACGTGAGCACCCGCACGGAGTCGGCGTCCTTCATCCATGCGATCTGCTCCTCCCACGCGAGGACGCGGCGCCACGCCTCCTCGGCAGGAACGGGGAGACCGATCTCGGCGGAGACCCTCATGGGAACGAAGCGACGCCGGCCGGGATCACAGCCCGGGTGCCTCCCCGGTCTTCGGAAGGGCACGGAGCGTCTCGGGGATCGAGAGCAGCAGCACCAGGGCGACCACGACGGGGACGGCGGAGAGGGCGAAGGCCGGCCCGTACCCCAGCCGGTCCGCCGAGAATCCGGCGACGAGCGGACCGAGCACGAACCCCAGGTCCCCCACGAACCGGAACGCGGCCACGGCGCTTCGCTGTGTGGCCTCGGTGGTGAGGTCGGAGAGCATCGCCGCCTGGGGTACGCCGGAGTAGCCGGTGATGAGGCCGAAGATGCCCAGCCCCACCATGTACCTCGCCGGCGTGGAGGCGAGGGGCCACAGGACCAGCGATGCCGCCAGGATCGCGTACGACGGCACGATCACGGCCCGTCGACCGATCCGGTCGGTCGCCGCCCCCGCGGGGAACAGCACCGCGAACTCCGTGGCCGATGCGATGGCCAGGCCGATCCCGATGCCGACCGGCGAGAGACGGACGATCTCGTGACCGAACAGCGGGATGAGCGTGCTGTACACCCCGGCGATCATCCACGCGTACGCCCCGTTCGCCAGCAGCACGGCGACGAACGGGCGATCGAACCGCAGGTGTCGCAGGCCGGCCGGTCGAGCCTTCGGCCGCTCGCCGCGGCGCACGGCTGGGATGGTCCAGGAGAACACCACCGCCGCCACGAAGCATGCCCCCGCGTAGACCCACAGCGTGCTGGCCGGGCCCAGCCAGTGAGCGAGGACCCCACCGAACGGCTCACCGGCGATGATGCCGACGTTGAACGACGCGTACCACACGCTCATGACCCGGCCCACGCGGTCCCCGGGGACCGCACGCAACAGGAACGAGAGCAGGCCGGCGAAGAACACCGCGGAGCCGGCACCGCCGGCACCGCGGAACACGACGAGCAATGGGAAGGTCGGCGCCACGGCCGCCAAGGCGGTCGTGGCGCCGACCACCACCGCGCCGACGACCGCCGCGCCCCGCTCTCCCAAGCGGTCGATGATCACGCCGGCGAACGGGTCCGTCGCGAGCCGGGTCACGGAGAAGGCCGCGATGAGCACCCCGACCGCGTCGAGGCTGACGCCGAAGGATCGCGCGTACAGGGGCAGGATGGGGGACACGATCCCGAACCCCATCATGATCACGAACGTGCCGACGACCGCGGCCCGGATCTCCGGGATCCGGAGGATGTCCCGGTATCCCAGCTCGCCGGGGTCGCTCACGCCGGGCAGTCTACGGGCGCGGTCGCCCGGCCCCGACCGGCCGGCGCTTGCATGGGCACCCGCCATCCTCTTCGATAGCTGCGATGCCCCGGACCGCGAGCGGCGCGATCGTCGCGACGTCCCTCGTCACGGCGAGGGGGTCGGCGCCGTGGCGGGGCGCCGAGCTCGGCGCGCCGATGGTCATCGAGGACGCCGGGATCGCCTGGTCGGACGGGGTCATCACGTTCGTCGGACCGGCCGAGGAGCTTCGCGGTACGGATCCCGAGGTGTTCCGGGGCTGCACCATCGCGCCGGGGTTCGTGGATTGCCACACGCACCTTCCGTTCGTGGGATGGCGGGCGGACGAGTTCGAGCTCCGCCTGGCCGGCCGGAGCTACCGCGACCTGCACGGCGAGGGCGGTATCTATCGCAGCGCCCGACTGTTCGCCGAAGCCACCGACGACGAGGTGATGGCGTTCTGCCGGCCGCTCGTCGCGGAGATGGCGGACCACGGGACCACCGCCATGGAGCTCAAGACGGGGTACGGCCTCTCCGTGGAGGGCGAGCTCCGCCAGGCCCGGCTGGCCAGGCGGCTGGCCGACGAGGCTCCCCAAGCAACCACGGTGACCCTCCTGGCCTGTCACGCCGTGCCGGAGGCGATGGAGCGCGAGGACTGGGTCCGCACGGCCTGTGCGGAGCTGATCCCGGCCGCCGCGGCCGAGGGCCTCGCCGACGCCGTGGACCTCTACGTCGAGGACATCGCGTTCACCCTCGACGACCTGCGGGCGGTCGCGGAGGCGGCCGCCGCCGCCGGTCTCCCGGTTCGATGCCACGCCGACCAGCTGGGCCCCTCGGGGGCCGCCGAGGAGGCGGTCAAGCTGGGGGCCAGGAGCGCCGACCACCTCAACAACGTGAGCAACGAGGGCGTCCGGGCGCTTGGCGAAGGCGGGACGGTCGGGGTGCTGCTGCCGGCCTCGACCGCCTTCATGCGCGCCGTTCCCCCGCCGGTCCGCACGCTGGTGGAGACGGGGGCGGCCATCGCCCTGGCCACCGACTTCAATCCCGGTACCTCGCCCGTGCTGTCGATGCCGGAGGCCGTGGCCACCGGCTGCTCCCTCTACGGGCTCACCCCGCTCGAGGCGGTCACCGCCTCCACGCTGAACCCGGCCTGGGTGCTGGGGATGGCGGAACGCGCGGGCACGCTCGAGGTGGGCAAGCGGGCCGACCTGCTGGTGCTGGAGGGCGAAGCGTTCCGGCAGGTGCCCTACCGCCCGGGCCACAACCCGGTGCTGCACGCGTACGCGGGCGGGACGAGGGTCGGCGGTCGATGAGGCGGCTGGCCCTCGGTGGCTTCCTCGTTCTGGCGTTCGCTTGCGTGACGATGCCTTCCGCGCTCGCCGCGGCCG
>VBMI01000164.1 GCA_005878955.1 Methanobacteriota archaeon | reverse complement strand
CCGATGGCCCCACGGGAGCGCGCGGAGCCGGAAGAGCGCGAGCGGTGCATCACGGGCGTCGACGGGCTCGACAACATCCTGAACGGGGGGATCCCGCGGGGGAACACGGTCCTCGTGACAGGGAGCGTCGGCACCGGGAAGACCTCCCTCTGCCTGGAGTTCCTCGTCCACGGGGCGATCGCGGGGGAGAACTCCCTGTACGTGAGCGTGACGGAGAACTCCGAGAAGCTCCTCGCGAACATCATCCCGTACGACTTCTTCGACCGGAAGCTGATCAAGGAGGGCCACCTCGTCTTCATCGACCTCCCCGTGATCTACGACAAGCTCGGCCTCGAGAAGCTCGAGTTCGAGTTCGAGGAGGTGAACATCCTGATCACCGCGATCGGGAATATCGTCGACGAGCTGAAGATCAAGCGTCTCGTGATCGACTCGATCACCTCCGTGTGCTACCGCCTGAAGACCCAGGAGAACATCCGGGACTTCATCCTGAAGCTCGGGTCGATGCTGAGCTCCCGCGGCTGCACCTCCCTTCTCGTATCCGAGATCAGTCCCGCCGAGGAGCGGTATTCGCACTACGGTGTCGAGGAGGCGATCGCGGACGGGGTCCTCGTCACCGGCAACCTGGAGCGGCGCGGGGACCTCCTGCGGACCCTCCAGGCGGTCAAGATGCGGGGCACGATGCACTCCCGCGCGAAGTACGTCCTCGACCTCACGACGGTGGGGGTCCTCCTCGTCCCCCTCCTGAAGGGGGGCAGCGTGTCCGCCGGGGCGGGGGAGGCCGAGCATTACTTCGACGTCATCCGGGCGATGCTCGACGTCTTCGCGTCGAAGAAGGCGCTCGATTCGATCTACGTCACGTCCACGATCCCCTCCACGTCGATCATCAACGCGCTCGACGTCCTGGAGATCCCGCTCGAGAACATCTGGTTCGTCGACTGCATCTCCCAGATCATGATGTCCCCGGGCCAGAAGCACGGCCACGCGGTGTACGTCGAGAGCCCCACGATGCTCGAGAACCTCATGCTCAAGGTCGAGTACCTGATCCGGAAGACCGCGGACCGGAAGAACCTCGTGATCCTCGACTCCATCAACAGCCTCGCGATCCACAACAACACGAAGATCCTGAGCGAGTTCCTCCACATCCTCGTGAACAACCTCCGGGCGAAGGAGGCGTACACGATCATCTTCTCCATGGAGGAGTACGAGACGCCCGAGATCCAGAGCATGCTCAACCTCGTGAGCGACGAGACCCTCCAGGTCGAGGGGGAGGGGTGACGTGGCGAAGGTCGTGTCGACGGGGATCGCGGCCCTCGACAAGGCCCTGATGAACGGCGTCCCGAAGGGGTCCACCGTGCTCGTCACCGGCCCCCCGGGGTCCGGGACGGAGCTCCTCGCGAAGCAGTTCGCGGGGGCGGGCGTCCGGGACGAGAACGTCGCGTACTTCACGACCACCGAGCGGGACGAGGACGTCACCTCCACGATGGAGGACTTCGGCTGGAACGCGGACCTCGAGATCGTGAACATCGGGAACCTGTACTACGAGAGCGTCCTCGCCCGGAAGCTTCAGGTCTCGCGGTACCGGCAGGAGGGGATCTCCGTGAAGGACCTCCGCGCGGAGTCCGGCGGGAAGGGCCCGGCCCAGAACGTGAACTTCCTCACCTCCCTCACGTACGAGGTGTCGAAGCGGAAGCCCCCGTTCCGGGTCGTCGTGGACTCCCTCGACTTCTTCCTAGAGTACTACGCCCACGCGGACGTCCTGAGCGCGCTCCGGACGATCAAGGCCCACACCCAGCACGAGGAGGGCGTCGCCCTCCTCACGATGCTGTCGAACGTGTACGACACGCGGACGCAGTCCGGCGTCGAGGAGATCGTGGACACGATCGTGGAGCTGGAGCGCGTGCGGCAGGAGAACGAGTTCCGGCGGTACCTCGTCCTCCGGAAGGTCCGGAACCATCCGGAGAAGACGGGGCTCTACGCGTACACGATCACGGACAAGGGCATCACGGTGACGTAGGCGGACGCCCCCCGCCGTTCTGCCCGACCCTAACGATTCGGCACCCATTATCGTCCCGCCGGTCCACGTTCCCGCCGCGGCGAAGAGCCGCAGGAGGACAAAACCATGAAGAATGTGCGCCTCGTCCGGAAGGACGAGAGTGCGGTGTCTCCGGTCATCGCGACGATCCTGATGGTCGCGATCACCGTGGTGCTGGCGGCCGTCCTGTACGTGATGGTGTCCGTGATCTTGCGCCCACCGCCGGACATCGTCACGATGACGGTGTCCGTCGAGGCGAGGGGGACGAACTGGTCCGTCGAGGTGATCCAGGCCGCTCCCGGTCAGGTCCCGAGCGCGACGTACCTGCTCGTCCGGAACCCCGGCGGCGGGATCGCGCTCGCGAGGACCCCGTGGACGAACCTGGCCCCCGGGAACTGGGCCACGTACAAGGCCGCGTACCAGGACGCGAACCCCGCGGACCCGAACATCGTGGCGGGGGACTCGCTCCTGCTCGACCGCGAGCGGTACCCCGTCGGGAGTTCGATCGAGATCCTGTCGGACTCGGGGATCCTGGCGAAGCGGAACCTCTAGCGTCCGCCCTCTCCCTTTTTTTCTTCCCTTTTTCTGTGCCCGGAACGGTGTCAACTCCGTGAACCGGACAGAAATCATTAAGGAAGGGCTCCTCCCGTAGCGGGACGCCGACGAGGCGCTGCCGTGCCACGGATCCGACGACTTCGGCGGGACGTCCACGGGGTGTCCCCCGTCATCGCGACCATCCTCCTCGTCGCCATCACGGTCGTCCTCGCGGCCGTCCTGTACGTTATGATCACGAACCTCACCGCCCCGGTGGGCCAGGTCGACGCCATGGGCATCAACGTCCTGACGACCGGGGAGAACTGGACGGTCCAGATCGTGACCGTGAACCCGGGCAAGCTCCCGGCGGTCACGTACCTGATCATCCGCGACCCGGCCTCGGGCATCGCGCTCCCCCCCACCCCCTGGTCGAACCTCACCTCGGGGAACTGGAACACGTATTTCGCGATGTACGGCGACGGCTCCCCGGCGAAGCCGGACATCCAGCC
>VBMI01000162.1 GCA_005878955.1 Methanobacteriota archaeon | reverse complement strand
GCGACCGCGGGCTCGGCCGGGCGCCCCGTGAGGCCCTCGTACCCCGCGACGGCGATCGCGAAGCGGTACCGTTTTCCCGCGTGCAGGATGCGCGCGTTCCGCCGCATCGTGCGGCTCGACGGGGATCCCGACTCCGGGTGCTCCGCGAGGTAGGCGTCGAGCTGCGCGCGGATCTCCGCGTTCGAGCGGTCCCGGTACGGGGCGAGGAGCGCCTCCAGGCCGCGCACCTCCGGAGGATCCCCGCCGCTCACGCGCCCCGCTCCTTCCCGAGGTCGATCCAGTCCGCGGTGGGGCGGTTCACGATCGTGCGGGTGGCCCGCAGGTCGTCGAGGTCCGACGCGCCGACGAGGAACATCGCCGCCTTCAGCTCCTCGATCACCGTCAGCAGCTCCGCGACGACGGCCTCCGCACCCACCTTGGCCGCCTCGAGCATCGGCTTCGCCATTCCCGCCGCGCTCGCGCCGAGGGCGATCCCCTTCGCCACGTCGAGGCCGGACCGGACGCCGCCCGTCGCGATCATCGGGAGGCCGACGTCCGCGAGGATGACGGAGGCGGGGGTCGGGATGCCCCAGTTCCAGAACGTCGCCCCGAGGCGCTCCTTCAGGGACTGCGCCTCCTTCCGCGCGCGGTAGTACTCGACCGCGGAGAAGCTGGTCCCGCCGAGGCCGCCGACGTCAATCCCCTTGACACCGGCCTGTTTCAGCTTGAGCGCGACCTCGTGGGAGATGCCTGCCCCGGTCTCCTTCGCGACGACGGGCAGCTTCGCGGCGAGCTTCCCGATCGCGCCGAGGACGCTCTTCGCGCGGCGGTCCCCCTCGGGCTGGACGACCTCCTGGAGGAAGTTGAGGTGGACGATCAGGGCGTGGGCGTCGACCATCGCCATCGCGCGGCGGGCGTCCTCGATGCCGTAGGCCCGCTTGGTCCCCTGGGGGATGAGCTGGGGCGCCCCGAGGTTCGCGAACCGGAGCGGCACGTCGTGCTCCTTCACGACCGCGTACGTGTCCATGAGCTCGGGCTTCTCCAGGGCCGCCCGCTGCGAGCCGACCCCCATCGCGACCCCGACCTCCGCGGCGGCCTTCGCGAGGTTGCCGTTGATCTCGCGCCCCATCTCGTCGAGGTCGATCTCCGGGAGGGCCCGGTGGACGAGGTGGACGTCGTTCCAATAGTTGTACTCGGCGGACACGTTCTCGTTGAGGATGATGTTCACGTGCTCCGCCTTCCGCTGCTCCGTGCGGCTCGGCCCCGGCCCCGCCATCCTAGCCCACCACCCGCGTGCCGGGGACGTCGTCCCCGCGGACCGCGGCCTCAAGGCGGCCCCTCGCGAGCCCGTTGATGATCCGCACGTCCCTCGCGTGCTTCGCGATCTCGACCATCCGCAGCAGCTTCCCCCGGAGGCCGCCCGTGACGTCCTGCGTCGCCTCCGTCGCGAAGGCGATCGAGTCGAGGGCTCCCGGGCCGATCGCCTCCAGGAGCTTCGCCTCCTTGTGCCGCTTCGGGTCCGCGGTGAACACGCCGTCCACGTCCGCGACGAAGAGGACGCGCTCCGGCCGGAAGAGCTTCGCGAGCTCGAGGATCACGTCGTCCCCGGAGGCGATCGCGAACCGGCGCTTCGTGTCCATCACGACGTCGCCGAAGGAGACCGGGAGGAGCTCGCGCATCAGGTAGTCCCGGAACGGGCCGACGTCGAACACCGCGAGGCGGCCGTCGTGGTACCGCATCACGAGGCTCGGGGGGACGGCGACGGGGCGCAGGCGGGCGCGGAGGAGGGCGTCGAGGACCTTGAGGTCGAGGGCCCGCACGTCCCGCTGGACCTGTGCGACGGCCCCGAGCTGGGCGGGGTTGTCGTACCCCTCGCCGAGGCGGTGCTTCGCGGCGAGGATGTGGCCGTACGACCCCGCGCCGTGGACGACGACGGTGTCCGGGCCGGCGCCCGCCGCGAGCTCGCGGGCGAGCCGGGACAGGTCGGGCCCGCGGAGCGTGCGGTACTTCGATTTCACCGTGATCACGGAGCCGCCGAGCTTGACGAGGAGCATGGGGAGCGGGCGGGAATTGGGGGGCGAGTTAAAAGCTTGCACGCGTCCGTTCGTTTCGGGCCGGGAGGCTTTCGGCGCGAGGTGGACTCCGCCATTCCGCGGGGTCGTGGGCGTGGATAACTCGCGCGCGGGTCGACCCTAGTGCCGCCGAACGACACCCTCAATCCCGTCAAAGTCGGAGTCGAACGATACGATCTCCGCGATGCCTTCGCGCGCCATGATCTCCAAGCTGACCGCGTCCGAGACGGATAGCTTGCCGCCGAAGGTGATCCACCGGGAAACGCCCGCATCGAGAAGCTCGGCATCCACATGGCGGATTTCGCACTCGTCCCGGAAGTACTCAAACAGCTTTGCCCCGTCCCGGACGCCGACTCGCCCGCCGATGTGTGTGACCGACTCCGCGACGACGAACTCGGACACTACGAGTCGACCTCGCAGCGTCCCGGCGAGCCTCCGGGCGTCGGGATGCCATCGGTCCTTCCGGTTGGCAGCGGCGATGAAGAAACTGGAGTCGGCAAAGATTACT
Source organism: Methanobacteriota archaeon (assembly GCA_005878955.1). Lineage (GTDB taxonomy): Archaea > Thermoplasmatota > Thermoplasmata > RBG-16-68-12 > RBG-16-68-12 > EA-19. Next base: position 994 of record VBMI01000162.1, on the reverse strand, counting down.
TCCCGCCCCTCTGCACGCGGCGCTTGGCGCGAACCGCATCGCCTGGGTACGCCACCATCCCGAGGATGTCGCGAAGGGAGAGCTTCTTCCGCGGCACGACGCGAATCTCCCGACCCTGCTCTTCCCAGACGAGCTCGTCTCCGGGTTCGATTCGGTGCTTCCTACGAATCGGGGCAGGTACCACCACCTGATAGCCCTTTGAGACCTTCGTTCTGCTGTGAGCCATCGCGTTCCTGTGAGAACCATGTCTCTCACAGTATTTGGACCTTACCGCCCGATTCCCATACCGATCCCAGTCACCGCCCACCACCCGTGCGTCGTTAGGTTCAAATCCAACGAGGACTTCAACTCCACGGGACGAGGGGCGAATGGGAGGTTGCCGGGTCGGGTTCATCGCGCTCGCCCTCGTCGTGGTTCTCGCGTTCCTCGCGGTTTCTCCCGCCTCCGCGTTCTCGTTCCGGCGGGAGGCCCCGCCGACGTGGCGCGCCTTCACGCAGGGACCCGATTGGCTCTCCGGGATCGTCGCGATTAGGCCGCGCCCCTTCATGGCGGGCGGGCCCGGGGCGCTCGACGTCTCCGCGAACCTCACGATCCCGCCCGTCGTCTCGCAGTACCGGGTCACGAACAACCCGAACCCGCAGAACGAGGTGTCGATTGCGATCAACCCGCGGAACGGGATGAACCTCCTCGCGTCCGCGAACGACTACCGCGGGTACCCGGGGGTGCCCGGCGACGGATGGTGCGGCGTGTATTCGAGCCGGGACGGCGGGCGGACGTGGCTCGAGCAGGTCGTCCCGCGCAACGGGCCCCTCACCCAGGTCACCGTCTCCGGAGACCCGAGCGTCACGTTCGATGCGGACGGGAACGGGTACATCACGTGCCTCGGGTTCAGTCGGACGACGAACGACAACGTCGTCGCGGTCTCGAAGTCCACCGACGGCGGTGTCACGTGGGGCACGGCGGTCCTCGTGGAGGGCACGACCCCGAGCGTGTT
>VBMI01000161.1 GCA_005878955.1 Methanobacteriota archaeon | reverse complement strand
GAAGGTCGGCGCACCGATCGTCGCCCGCGCGATGTACGAGTCCGGGGCCGTATTCGGCGGGGAGGAGAACGGCGGGATGATCTTCCCGGAGCACCAGTTCTGCAGGGACGGCGCGATGACGCTCGCGAAGGTTCTCGAAATCCTGGCGCGTGCGGGCCGCCCCCTGTCGCAGCTGCTCGCGGAGCTCCCGGCGTACAGCCTCCACAAGACCTCCGTCCGGTACAAGCCCGCGGAGCGGGACGCGATCCTCGGGCGCCTGAAGGCCGCGGCTTCGGGGCTGCGGGTCGAGGACATCGACGGCGTCAAGGTCCACTTCGACGACGGATGGGTCCTCGTGCGGCCCTCCGGGACGGAGCCGATCTTCCGGATCTTCGCGGAGGCGAGGACGGAGGAGCGGGCGAAGGCGCTGGCGGGGGAGGGCGAGGCCCTCCTGAGGCGCGCGATGGCGGGGGCCTAGATCGCCCCGAGGGCCACGATCGCGCCGTACGCGATGAGACCGCCGACGACCGTCGAGGCCAGGTTCACGCTCCGCTTCCCGATGATCTCCCGCCGCTCGAGCGTGGCCCCGAGCACGCTGTCGATCTGACAGCCGAGGAAGCCCACGGCGGCGGGGACCAGGATCAGGAACGAGCCCGCGGGGATCGTCGCCTCGATGTTCGCCATGGGTGAGAGGACTCCGAGGACGAGCCACCCGAACAGCGCCGTGTACACCGCGGCGGCGAGCGCGCAGGCGGTCCCGAGGAGGGAGATCGCGCCGTCCGTGCCCGGTGGGACCTTCTGTCCGTTCGAGATCAGGTACGCGTTCGGCGAGAGGACGCCGATCTCGCTCGCGAGGGTGTCGGCTCCCGCGACGGAGAGCACCGAAACGTACACGAGCCCGCTGAGGTCTCGTGGCAAGCCGAGTCCCGCGAAAGAGAACGCCGCAACGGCGACGGGCGCGATCCCGTTCGCGAGGACGTTCGCGGACCGCCGCTCGCCCTTCCTCCCCTCCTGCACCCCGAGGGCCTCCTTCAGGGCGAACCGGTAGCGGGTCGCCACGAAGCTCGAGAGGAGGAAGAACAGGAGGAGCAGGAGCCAGGTGACGTCGCCGAGGACCCCGATCAGGAGGCCCACCGCGAACGCGGCGACGGAGCCGTCCCACGTCAGGACGCTCTTGTAGTACGCGAGGGCGGACAGGGCCCCGCACAGGAGGAGGATGAGCCCGAACTCCGCGGCCGTCGGAAGCGCGGCGAACGGCACGGCCATGGATTCGAGGGCCGCGGTTAAACCTTTCTTAGCCTGAGAACACGTCGAGGGAGGATTGCCGCTTCGCTTCCCGGGCCACGTCGAACTTCGCGAGGGCTTGGTCGATGCGTTCCGGGGAGAAGTCGAACTCGTCGCACAGCATCGCCTTCACCTTCTCCGGTTGGGCAGGTCTCCACGCGAGCTCGCCCACGGGCTCGACCCGGGGGTCCAGGAAGATCGCCCGGACCTCGTCGAGGCCTTCGATCTCTGCGCCGATCTCACCGAGGACCCCTTCGACGCGGCCGTGCTTCCTAATGCCCACGAGGGCCTTCTTTGGACCGATTCCCTTCACGCCCTCGTTGAAGTCCGTGCCGACGAGGATCCCGATGTCGACCAACTGCTCCCGCGTGATCCCAAGATCCCGCAACGTGGCCTCCAATTCGATCTCCTCAGGTGTGACCTCGATGAACACATTCTTCCGCGGGAGCTTGCGACGGCCGGTGATCGCGAGGTTCTTCACGAGGACGGGGGCCCCGAAGAGGAGGGCGTCGTGGTCCTGCGAGGCCACGCCCCACGCAGCGCCGGTCCGGGCCATCGCGGACGCCTCGGCCTCGCCCTCGGCGGGAGCCTGGACCCATGGGACACCGAGTAGTTCGAGAAGCCGTTGGCTTTGCTCCACCATCTCCGATGTGAGGCGGGAGGTCTGCATCGCTTTGGTGCGGGCCTTCTCGAAGTCCCCGACCTCGACCGCCTCCCGCCATTCGCGCTCCGCGCGCTGTTTGATCTCGACGCGGGCGTGGATCGTGCGGGCCTTCCTCCGGGGGGCCACTCCGTCGAACACGAAGACGGGCTTGATTCCCGCCTCTACGAAGTTGCTCGTCCGATAGATGAGCCCGCTGAGGTGGGAGGTGACCCGACCGTGGTGGTCATGCAGTGGTGTTCCGTCGGGCTGCCGGATGATTGCGAGGAATTGGTAGAGCGTGTTGAACGCGTCGATTGCGAGCACCTTCCCGCGGAAGTCCACGAGGGTCCGGGGAGCGGGTTTGATCAGGTCGGAGAGGTCGACACCCATCGGATCGCCAACGTCCCGAGGTCACAAAGAACCTTTCCTCAGGCCGTTCACAGGAGATTCGTGGACAACCGGAGTACCGACCGTCCCCCTTTCGGCCCAGATTTGCGCGGGGGCCCCACGTTCTCGACAATATCCATGAAGACCTTGTCGGGTCTTCTCGACCACTCAGCACACTCGCGCGAGGTCTCGAATGTTTCGCGATCGCCTAATCAAACCGATACCGACGAAGACGAGAGCGGCCATCACAGCCGCAATCCCGACCGGGAGTGCCCACTCAGGAACCCCCGAGGGCGGGTTCGGTCTCAGCAATGTGAAATCCCTCGTTGCCGTCTCGCCCGAGGCGACGGTGACTGTCGCGGCCGCGGCCTCAAACCCTCCCATCTCGACCTGAACCGAATACGTCCCCGGCGCCACATCGCGGAAAGCGTACCCTCCGGTCCCGTTCGTGGCCGCGCTCGCGATCTCGGTCGAACTGGCCAGGAGCCGAACCGTAGCCCCACCGATGGGGCGTCCCGGCGCGTCGCGCACGGTTCCCTGAATCGCACCCCTCGCCGACGTCGACGTCACCGTAATCCACATATCGTCCGACGCCGGGTTCCCTGAGGGGTCCCGGATCGTGAGGGTCACGGTGAACGTCCCCCCGGAGTCGAACCGGTGGGTAGGTCGCGCGCCGAAGATCGTCTTGGCACCGTTGTCGACGAACATCCATGTGTAATTCGCAATCCCGTCCTGGTCGGTGGATTCCGTCCCGTCGAACTTCACCGTCGAGCCCTGGAGCACGGTCTGGTCAGGCCCGGCGTTCGCGATTGGGGGGGTCGTATCGCGGACGACGAACGCACCCGAGGCCATCGCCGGATTGCCGGACGGGTCGACCGCGGTCACCGTGAACGAGTACGCCCCGAGCATGGTCGGCGTGAACGCGTAGCGATACGTTGTCCCGGTCCCGAGGGTCATCGTGAAGCTCCCCATCGCCGCGCCCGATGGGTCACGAATCTCGACGCGCACGGAAGAGACGCCCCCGACGTCGGAAACGTTCGCCTCGATGGATGTCGCCTGACCGAGCTCGACAGGGTCAGGGAGGACCCGAACCGCCGAGACTCCCGGCGGAGTTCCGTCCCGAACCGAGAACGCGCCG
>VBMI01000110.1 GCA_005878955.1 Methanobacteriota archaeon | reverse complement strand
GTTCTACGTGCAGGCGATCCCCGCGGGCCACCTCGTCGACGGTGTCTTCGCGGACTGGGTCGCCCTGAGCGCGGACCCGGACGACGCCGTCCCGGCGTCCGTCGACATCCTCCAGTACGGGTTCAACGCGTCGACCGACGCGTTCTTCTATGTGGGGACGGAGGGCGACGCGTTCGGCGGGGCCCTTATCCCGGAGCGCCGCGCGATCCCGGCCCTCACAGCACCGAACGGGACGGGTGGGCCGACCTCGATCCCGCGCCGCGCGGCGGAGGACTTGTTGCAGATCTACGTGGACACGGATGACCAGAATCCCGCGGGATACCCGGTCGCGGGGATCGCCGCGGACCGCCTCGTCGAGGCCCGCGGCCGGAACGGCCGTGTCACCTCCACGGCCCTCTACGCGTGGAACGCCGCCGCGTGGCGGTGGGACCCGCGGCCCGGCCCGGTGGCCGTCGACGTCGTCGGGACGCGCCTGGAGGCCTCCGTTCCCGGTGCGTCCCTCGGCCCGATGCGGAACCCGCAGGTCGTCTACGCGATGACGGACTGGTCCCTCCGCGGGGACCTGACGGACGTCCCGGCGCGCACCCGGGGCCTTGCCCTGGAAGGCGGTCCCGCCCCGTTCCACGCGACGACGCCGGACGAGGTGAAGCCGACGCCGCTCGACAACACCCCGACGATCGACGGGAACTGCGCCTCCTTCTCGGGAGAGTACTCGGGCGGGACGAGCGCGGGGAACGCGGTGATGAACTTCACGATCGGCCTGCGCGGGGACACCCGGTTCCTGTACGTGTGCATACGCGTGACGGCGGACACGAGCAAGAGCAACAACGACTGGGGCGAGGTGATCTTCGACACGCTCCACGACGGCGGCACCGCCCCGCACACGGACGACCGATTGTTCTGGCTCAACGGGAACGGGGACACCACGGTGACGGCCTGGCAGGGCACGGGCTCCGCCTGGGGCTCGAGCTGCGGCGCCTGCGATTCCGGGGATGCCGGGGCCAGCCGGTACTCGACGTATGAGTGGTACGAGTTCAAGATCCGGTACACGGACGTGTGGGGCACCCTCACGCCGAGCGCGGACCAGGTCGCGGGCTTCGCGATCGTCGCGTACGACTTCAACACGGGGAACCTCCGCACGTGGGGCGGGGACGCGGTGGACGAGAGCGTCCCCGACACGTGGGGGCACGTGATCTTCGTCCCCGAGTTCCCCGCGGCGTTCCTCGTCGCGGTCCCGATCCTCTTGTGCTGGATCCTCCGCCGCAGGTCGCGACGCGCGCCCTAGGCGAGCCTACAGCATAGCGGCGCACGACCTGCGGACCTTCGCGTGCCCGCGGTTGTCCGATCGGCCCTCGAGAGGTTCCGGATCATCGGGGCGGGGGAGGCCGCTCCTTCTTTTCGCGCCTCACCTTGATGACCACGCGGAAGGCCACGTAAGAGATGGCGATCGAGATTGCGCCCACGATGCCGGCGAGGAGCATCAGGTCTAGGGTCACGGGACCGGGTTTCGCGGTCTGCACCGTCACGGTGACCTGCACCGTGTACTGGTTGCCCGAGGTGTCCGTTGCGCGGGCGCGGATCGTGTTCGCCCCCGACCGGAGGGTGACGCTTCCGGACCACGATGTGGTCCCGCTGGCCAAGGTCCACGTCGTCCCGTCCGTGCTGAGCTCGACCTTCTCGACCGCGACGTTGTCCGATGCGACCCCGGTCACGGTGACGGTCGCCGAGGTGAGCACGCTGTTGTCCGCGGGGGAGCCGATCGCGATCGTGGGAAGGGTCGAGTCCGTGGCCGTCGGCGTGGCGGAAGCCTCGTTCGACTTCGGGCCTTCCCCGACGCCGTTCACCGCGCTCACCTGATAGTAGTAAATCTGGCCGTTCGCGGCCCCCGTGTCCAAGTACGTCAGGACTGTCCCCAGGGAAACCAGCAAGGACTCGCTCCCGGACGTCGTCCCTCGGTACACCTTGCCCGCGGCGGCAATGAGGTTCTGGGCCGCGGAAGGTGCGGTCCCGGTGCCCATCGGAGTCGCGGACACCTCGCCGGACCGGGCGCCTTCTCCGGCCGCGTTCACGGCACTGACCGCGTAGTAGTAGGTGACCCCGTTCGTTCGTCCCGTGTCCGCGTACGAGAGCACCGTCCCGATCATCGAGAGGAACGTCAGGCTCCCCGAGGTCGTCCCGCGATAAATCCGGTAGTTCGTTACGGGGGAGCGGCCGTCGGACGCGGGCTGATACCACGTGAGGTCGACCGTGCCGTCGCCGGCGGCTGCCTGGAGGCTGACGGGAGGGCCGGGCGGCTGGGCGGGTATCTGGTTTAGGGATGCGAGGAACGCGTCCGCGCCTCCGGCGCTCGTCTGGCCCGAGAACGTGCCGGACGTCGAGCCCGCGAGGTACATGCCGGAGGCGTCGACGGCGATGGGGCCGGTGAGGCAACATGCGTTGTTGAGATATACGTCGCTCCCGGACGTGCCGAACTGGTGCGTCCATAGCACGGCGCCGTCCGCGTCATACTTCCTGAGGAACACGTCCGAAATCCCGGCGTTCGTCTCACCGGGGAAGGTTCCGGTGGTGTCCCCTGCAACGTACACGCCGGACGCGTCGAGCGTTACCCCGTAGGCGTTGTCTCCCCCGGCCGTGCCGAACTGCCGCGTCCACATGATCGCGCCGTCCACATCGTACTTCCTGAGGAACGCATCGTACCCCGCGCCGGTCTCGCCGGGGAGAATACCTCCCACGTAACCGGCGACGTACACGCCGGACGCATCGACGGCGAGGGCGAAGGGGGAGTCCCTGCTCGACGTGCCGAACTGGCGAGTCCACACAGGGTTGCCGGCCGTGTCGTACTTCTGTAGGAACACGTCGTTGAAGCCGGCGTTTGTCCATCCGGGAAGCGCGCCCCATGTGTAGCCGGCGACATATACGCCAGAGGCCCCGACGACAATCGCAGTGGCCGCGTCCTCACCTGGCGTCCCGAACTGCTGGATCCACAGGACGTTGCCGTCCGGGGCGGAACTCTGGACGAATACGTCCCGGCCCCCTGCACTCGTCTGACCCGGGAAGGTGCCGAACGTGCCTCCAGCGACGTACACGCCGGAGGCGTCGACAGTCAGGGCGGTGGCTGAGTCGGCCAGGATCGTGCCGAACTGGCGGGTCCACGTGACGTTGCCGTCGACGTCGTATTTCTGTAGGAACGCGTCCGTGGCCCCGACGCGCGTCTGGCCGGGGAGCGTACCGGGGGTCTCGCCCGCGACGTACTCGCCCGATGCGTCGATCGCCATGGCCCGGGCGAAGTCGTCCACAGAAGTTGTTGCGCCGAATTGGCGGACCCAACGGATCCCGACCACCTGGGGGGGCGTCGCCGACACTTCGTTCGAGAGGATCCCTTCACCGTTGACGTTCACCGCGCTGACCTGGTAGTAGTACGCGCGACCGTTGACGAGGCCCGAGTCGAAGTACGTGCGGACGTCACCCAGGGTCACGAGGAGCGATTCGCCCCCCGCGTTGGTTCCCCGGTACACTTTGTAGGCGGTGATCGGCGACCCCCCATCGCTGGACGGGGCGAGCCAGCTGAGCGTGACCGCCGCATCCCCGGCAGCGCTTTGGAGGGCCAAGGGCCGGGTCGGGGGTCCCGCCGCGAAGGCGGCCGGCACGGCGGCGAGCGCGACGAGGCCTAGAAGTAATGCGATCGCAAATGCACTTACACTGCTCCCACGAGTGGACATGCGGTTCCTCCCCCTGGGGTCCCCGCACGACCGATCGCGAGATCTGTCCCCTCCGGGGACCTATCGGGACCGGAGGGGTCATCGCTTTCACACGTCGTGCCGATGAAGGTCGCTGACTGCGTCAGGACCTCTGCGGGGCGGGACGCCTTACTTCGCGCGCGCCGCAGCGGCCTTGGCGGCGAGCGCCGCGAACTCCTCGCGGCCGAACGCCGTGCCTGAGAGCCCCCAACCGCCTTCTGCCGCCTCGGTGAGGATCACCCAGGTACGACTCGCCTGCGTCGGGTCGCCGGAAACCTTGGTCACAATCTCCGTGACCTCTTTGACGAGCCGCCTCTGCCCCTCGCGGGTCAACGCCGCGGGAGGCGTGATGACCTGGACGCGCACCGTGCGGGCAGAGTCGGTTGCGGCCGTGTGAACCGCGTGCGGGTCCATCCGGTGGATGAAAGCGGCGGTGTTGTTCAGGTGGAACGGCCCAGGGCTGGCCACACCCTCAGCGCGGAGAACGGCCATGGTAAGCTCCTTGCCAAGCACACCGTCGGTCGCTGCCGGAAAGAGGTTTGCCGGCGCATAGACGTCAATCATGGGCATAGTCAGGACCACGTGAGGGCTGGATTTATGGCTTTGCAATGTGCAAGTGCTCCCAGCGGACGCCGACCCGGCCCCCTCAATCCGCCGTCTGCTGCACGGCCTCCTCGATGAGTTTCACGAATCCGGTCGCATAGTGGGTGATTCCTCCCGCATGGCTCGCCGCAGGGAACACGATGGTCGTCGCCCCCGCCCGCTGCGCCATGAAGAGTTCCTCCGCCGGATCGATCATCAGGTCCTTCCCTGAGATGGCGTACCACGACGGCAGCGTGTGCCACGCGACCGGCCCAGACGGGGTCAGGGCGATGGAGAAGTTGAGCGGGATCTGTTCCGCGTTCAGGGTCGCCTCGAGGTTCGGGTTGAGGTCCTGACAGAAGAACTGCGCGAAAAAGGCCGGGTCAATGAAGGCGGGTGATGCGAAAGGCGTCCCTGTCCAGATGAAGTGGTTGAACGCCTCGGAGGTGTGGAAGCCCGCGCCGAGGCTGAAGATCGAGTCACCCCGGTCGGGGACGAACGCTGCGGTGAAGACAAGGCCGAGCACATCGGACCGGCCGTACGCTGCGTTCGAGATCACCATCCCACCGTACGAGTGTCCGACGAGGACCTTCGGACCCGAGATGCCGTCAAGCACCGCGCGGACGATTGCGACGTCCCCGGCGATCGACAACAGGCTGAGCGTCGGGGTCACGGTCGTGAACCCGTCCTTCTGTAGCCCTGCGACAACCATGTCCCAGCCAGGCGGCGAGGCCCAGGCGCCGTGGACGAGGACGATCGTGGGCCTGGTCTCGGAATTGTTCGCGCGCGCGGTCGCCGGCAAGACCGAAACGATCAGTATCGCCGCGATGGCGATCATGAGCCGAAGCAACCGCGGCCTTGCGGAACCGCGAGCGGGGCGTTGGGCGTGTCGAGCGAATGAGGCGTTCATACAAAAACCTTCGAGGGGCCCTATTGAATCGCGTCTATAAAGGCGAGACCGACAGGGACTATATAGACGGCAGCTGGCGCGTTCGAAACTCGATGAAGGCTCTGCGAACCCACGAAGTATCTCTTGCAGGGTGCCGACGAAAGCGAGTTCCGATACGGCACCTGAGGGACGACGATCCATCAGCGTGTGATAAAATAGCATGCTCCCGGCGGGATTCGAACCCGCGTCCGAGGCTCGAAAGGCCTCTATCCTTGACCGGGCTAGACTACGGGAGCGCGGCGGCGCGTACGCCCGTGAGCCATAAAGTCCTTTCCCGCTCAGAGCTCGCCCGCCATCTCCTTTGCGAGGAGACTGTACTCCTGCTCCTTCAGCGCGTCCGCGTTCGCACTGATCAGGAGATACGAGTCGTTCAACACGACCTTCTCGTTCAGGGTCTGGAGGAACCGGAGGACGGACGGGAAGCTGTTCAGGCTCACGAGGTACTCGAGTCCCTCCATGACGACGGCGGCGTTCCCTCCCCCTTCGAGGAACGCGATCACGGCGCCCGCCAGCGCGACGAGGTTTGTGGGGTCTGCAATCGCGACGTCCCCCGACTTCGTCTTGTCCGGCGTGCGGCTCAGCCAGATCGCCTCCACGTCGCCGAGCTGGAACCTCTTCGTGACGTCCGTGGGATGCGTCCGGGTGATCGCGAGGCCGCGGGCCCCCGTCTTCAGAAGCGAGCGGAAGTGGCCGTACACGGCCTCCGCTTTCTCCTCGTTGACCAGGTACGAACCGCGGGCGGTGATGTCGCCGCCCTCCGGGGACGCTTCCGCGCCGGACGCTTCGTCCAGGCGCGCGGCCTCCGCCTCGACGTCACGGTGGATTGTCGCGAGCTTCGTCTTCGCCATCACTCCGAGCTCGGTGGACGAGTACCCGCGGGACGCCATCTTGATGACCTCGTTCCATGCCACCCGGAGGCCCGCCTCGAACCCCTCGAGAAACGATCTCTTCTTGTCGGCAGCCATCGCGGAATCCGTTTCCGCATACGGGGCCGCTGCGTAAAAGCTTTCCAGCGCGCCGGCGCGGTCACCCGATGTACCCGAGGTCTTCCTTCGACGGCGTCTCCGGCTGCGCCTCCGCCTCCCGGAGCTTCGAGGTGATCGAGTCGATCTGCTTCGCCTTCGATTCCAGCTGCTCGAAGCTAATCTCGACGCCGAGGGCCTTCGTGAGGACCGTGAGGACCGCCTGCGCGCTCTTCGGGTCCACGAAGTACCCGCTCGTCTCGCCCATCAGGCAGACCGCGCGGACATCGTAGAGCTTCCCGAGTCCGAGCACGAGGCCGCTCGCGCCGACGATCCCCGCCCCGGGCTCCCCGCGGGAGAACACGACCCCGAGCTTCTCCATCTCCTTGACGAGGTCCGGGTCCGTCGCCGCCCCGAGGACGCGGGGCTTCGTGATCATCCGGCCCATGCCGTAGCCGCCGAGGGTGAACGCCTGTTTCACTCCGAGGGCGGAGATCTCCTTCAGGACGCGGTCGCTGAGCTCGTACTGGCCCTCGGGCGTGAGGCCCTGGTAGTCACCGACGAGGATGACGAGGTCCCGGCCCCCGTCCCTCTTCACGTAATGGAACTCGTTGTTCACGAGCTTGATCAGCCCGTCCTCCTGGACGAGGACCTGCGGCGGGAAGTACTTCGAGAACATCTCCGCGAACTTCACGCCCTTCAGCTCGTCCTTGAGGTGCTCCGCGGCGAGCTTCCCGACGTTGCCGATCCCGGGGAGTCCCTCGATGAAGATCGGGTCCTTCAATTTCGGGTGCTCGAGGTACCTCACGAGGATGTTTTCCATCCGCCGCCGCCTTCCCTCTTCAGTTGACGCCGGTACCGCCCGTGGCGGTCCTCCGGCGAGTACCTCGGAGGGATCGGGCTCGCCGTCGCCGCGCCGCACCGCGGGCACGCGTCCCGCAGGGTGTACGCGTTGCAGGCGCGACACAGTCTCATGAACGTGCGCATAGTAAAGCCTTCCCCATTATTCCTTGCGCAGGAACTTCCCGGCCCCGCCCTTCGCCTCGATGTGCTTCAGGATCCGCGCGGCGGCCTTCTGGATCTCCTCCTCCGCGGTCTTGTAGTCGGGGGCCCGCACGACGAGCCGGTAGCGGGGGGCGCCGATGTACTGGACCTTCACGTTCACGTGGTCCTCCTTCACCGCCTTCATCAGCGCGTCCCGGATGTGGAGCGCGCCGTCCGGGCGGTAGTCCGTGAGCTCGACGTAGCCGTCGATCGTGACCGCGGGCGGGACGATGTTCTCCCGCGCGACCTCGACGAAGGTCTGGATCCAGTCCCCCTTGAACCCCTCGGAGGCGAGCGCGTCCGCGTCCATCACGCACTCCTCGAAGGCCCGGTACAGGGTCCCGAACGTGTCCAGGAGGCGGTACCCGAACTCCTGCCACTGCGCCTCCACGGGCTTCCCGAGGCGCTCCGAGACGATCGAGAGGAGCTTCTCCGCCTTCTGCTCGTTCTTCCACTCCTGGATCTTCTCCCGCTTCTGGTGCTCGTTCACCGCCTTCAGCGAGAGGTCGATGTGGCCCTTCTCCCGGTCCACGCGGAGGACCTTGCAGACGAGCTTCTGGCCCTCCCGCACGTAGTCCCGGATGTACTTGATCCACCCGCTCGACACCTCGGCGACGTGGATGAACCCCTCCTTCCCCTCGTACTCGTCGAGGGTGCCGAACGCCCCGAAGTTCTTCACGTTGTGGACCGTGCAGACGACGAGCTCGCCCTCCTCCGGCCACTCGTACTCGCCGCGCTTCCCAGCCTTCACTCCACGGCCCCCAGGACCTCGCCCCGCACCACGGCCTTCCCGCCCGTCGGCTTCGCGAGGGTCGCCCCGCACACCTGGCACAGGACGACGGTCGAGGGGCGGTCGAAGACGATCTGCTCGTTGCCGCAGTCCTCGCACTTCACGCGGAGGAACTTCGAGGTCGGCTGGGGGATCATCGCTCGTGGACCTCCACGAGCTCGAACTTCTTCGCCCGCCAGGCGGGCCGCTGGTGGGCCTTCTTGCACTCCTTGCACCGGTACCGGAGATGGATCCGCTTCGTGGGCTTCTCGCGGCCCTCCGGCTTCGGCCTCGGGAACCCGCCGTACCCGCGGCTCACCCGCCGGAACCGCCGCTGGCCCCGCCGCATCTCCGACCGCGGCCGGTTCTTCACACGCTCGACCTCGAGCTGCGTGTGCTTGTTGCAGTGGGGGCAGTAGCCCATGATTACACGAGGCATTTTCATCGGAGTCGGCCCGGAGGGGTGTCGAAGGGGGAACCGCTATTAAAGCATTATCGGCCTCGAGGTCGCACGGGGACCGCCCCGCGCGCAAGCCTCGACGGACCCGCGGGTCGCGGGGCCCCGGGGGCACGCGAGGGGCCGCGCACTCCTTTGTCAACCGCCCGCGCGGTAAATTAATCGGAATACATATATACACCGAGAATAATATTACACGACGCCGATTAAATGACGAAGGAAGCCCGCCTGAGCCGGAGGGACGAGTCCGTCGTGGACCTCCTGATTCGGACGGGGATGTCGAAGAACATCGCGAAGACCCTCGTGTTCCTCGCGAAGCGCGAGGAGACGACATCCGTGGAGATCGAGAAGGCGACGGGGCTACGGCAGCCCGAGGTGAGCATCGCGATGCAGGAGCTCCGCCGGCGCCGCTGGGTGGAGAAGCGGGACATCAAGAAGGAGGGGAAGGGCAGGCCCGTCCACGCATACCGGCTCGCGGTGCCGTTCGACGCGATCATCGACATGATCGCCCGGGAGGAGCGGGCGAAGATCGAGGAGATCGAGACGAACATCCGCAAGATGCGGAGCCAGCTCGCCTAGCGCTTCAGGGTCCGGACGCCTTTCGCCTCGGCCACGAACACGACGGATGCGACCCCGACGAAGAGCCCGTTCTCGATCACGCCGGGCACGTCGTTGATCGCCCGCTCGAGGTCGCCGGGTTCCTTGATCGCCCGGAACCGGCAGTCGAGCAGGTAGTTGTCGTTGTCGGTGCGCACGGTCTCCCCGGAGGCGACGCGGAGCTCCGCGGTCGCGCCGAGGCCCTCGAGGCGCCCCTTCGTCACCTTCCAGCCGAACGGATGCACCTCGACGGGGAGGGGGACGCGGGACCCGAGCCGCTTCACGAGCTTCGAGCCGTCCACCGCGATCGCGACCCTCCTCGCCGCGGCCGCGACGAGCTTCTCCCGGAAGAGGGCCCCGCCCATCCCCTTGATCAGGTCGAGGGAGGGGTCGACCTCGTCCGCCCCGTCGATCGCGAGGTCGAGGACCGGGCACTCCTCGAGGGAGGTGACCGGGATCCCGTTCTCCTTCGCCAGGTTCGCGGTCGCGATCGATGTGGGAACGCCGCGGACCTCGAAGCCCTCACGGGCCATCGCGCCGAGCCGGAGGATCGCGTAGCGGGCGGTGGAGCCGGTCCCGAGGCCGAGCACCATCCCCGGCTTCACGAGCGCGACCGCGGCCTCCGCCGCGGCCCTCTTCCAGCTCTCCGCGTCCCCCGCCATCACGGCCGCCTCCGGAGGGCGGCGCGGACGATCGCGATGAGCTCCCGCTCCACGAGGCGGTCGATCCGCTGCCCGAGGGCCCGCGAGGCCTTCCCCGGGTCGCCGGTGACCCCGGGCCAGTATCGCCGCGCGTCCCGGACGACGGCGTGGCGGGGGATCCGGTTCGTCCCGCGGCGGGCGCGCCCCTTCACGAGGCCGGGGTGCTGGGCGAGGAGGCGGGAGGTCTCGATCTTCCCCGCGTGGCCCTCGCCCTCCTCCGCGAACTCCGACGCGTAGATCAGGTCGTAGTCGGAGAGGACGGTGATGTCCGCCCCGCCCGCGTCGACGACCTCCTTCGCCGCGGTCCGCAGCGCGGCCATGTGGACCCCCTCCGCGTGCCCGCTCACGACGACGATCCGCGAGAACCCGTTCCGGACGAGGTCCGCGAGGACGTCCCGGACGTACGCGCGGAGCCCGTCGAAGGAGACGCTCACGCTGCCGGGGAACGGGCGGCTCGTCTGCACGAGGCCGAAGGGGATCGCGGGCGCGAGCACCGCGCCCGTCGCCTCCGCGACCCGCTCGAGGACCGCGAGGGGCTGGAGGATGTCCGCGCCCAGCGGGAGGTGGGGACCGTGCTGCTCGACCGCGCCGATAGGGAGCAGGACCACGGGCTTCCTCCGGAGGCGGGCGACGTCCGCGCTCGTCATCTCCGCGAGGCGCATCCCGCGGGCATCGCTCCCGGGCCGAAAAGCGTTTCGCGGCCTACAGGGGGACCCGCGCGACCTCGGCGAGGGTGTCCACCGCGTTCCCGAGGACGAGCCCGGTGGACACCGTGTACAGGACGTCCCCGATCGTGAGGGACCGGCGGACCTGGTATCGCCAGTAGTCCGGGGTGTCGGGATAGTTCCCGTGCGTGATCGTCCCGCGGAGGGCGATGCCCTCGAAGCTCTGGAGGCTCACGTCGAACACGTACGCGCCCTGCCAGTACCCGTACGTGGGCCCGCCCCAGGAGGAGATCCCCACGGGGATCGCGAGGAGCCCGGTGGACGGGACGAAGAGGAACGCGTGGTGGTCGTACAGCGCCTCCGAGTACGCCCACTCGTTGTCCCCGGTGCCGATGGAGAACGAGGAGAGCTCCGCGGGGTGCTCCACGTCGGCGACATCGTACAGGGAGAGCTTCAGCCCGTGGAGGCGGCCGGTCCCGGACGGGTCGTCCATCCCGACCCCGATGAGATGGGTCTCGTCGTACGGGTGGATGTAGTCGGAGACCCCCGGCATCTTCAGCTCCCCGAGGACCCGAGGGGCCCGGGGGTCGGAGACGTCGAGGACGAACAGCGGGTCCACCCGGCGGAACGTGACGAGGTATGCGCGGTCCCCGAGGAAGCGCGCCGCGAAGATGCGCTCCCCCGCCGCGAGGCCCGTCAGGCTCCCGATCGGGTTCAGGAGGTCGTCGAAGACGTACACGGCCGCGCTCGTCGCCATCCCCTGGTCCGTCCACTGCCCCAAGGTCGTCGCGACCCGGAGGTCGCCGTCCCGCTCATCCATGGAGAACTGGTTCAGGATCGTGCCCGGGACCTTCACGCTGCACACGTAATGCACCGCGCCGTCCGCGATCGCGACCTTGTGGACCGTGCTCGACTCCGCGACGAAGGTGCGGTCCGGGTTCGCGTCCCACTCCACCCCCGCCACGTACACGTTCGAGGGGGAGACGTACATCTGGTACACGCCACGGGTGAGGAAGGACTCGAAGGCGGGCGCCGCGTCCGACGCGAGGTCGACGCTGAGGACGATCGTGTCCACGTTCGAGCCGTCGGAGTCGGCGAAGTACCCGATGTCCGCGTACGTCAGGTCCCGCGGGACGCCGTCCGTCCACACCGTGGGGAGCACGACGGCCGTCCCGTTGTCCATCAGGTAGAGGTAGTCCTGCACGACGAGGGTCGCGACGTCCCCGATCAGGCGGGCGTTGAGGTAGCCCCCGGTGACCGTCACGTTCCGCACAAGGCCGGCATCGCACCCCCGAGGAGGTACGCGGACCAGCTGCCGCTGATCACCGCGAGGCGGGGGCCGTCCACGAAGAGGCCCTGGACCGGGGCATCGACGGGGATCCTGGAGACGAGGGCCGCGGTCTCTGCGGGATACGCACGGACGATCGCGACCTCGCTGCCGTACGTCTTGGCGTTCCACGTCGCCGCGTACACGTACCTCCCGTCCGTCTTCACGATGTCCGCCTCGTCCACCCCAGCGACCTGGTTGTTCGTCCCGGAGTACGCGGCGGACCCGGAGGCGGGACCGGCGTCCGCGAACGTCGCGAGCCGGTTGGGGCCGTAGATCCACGGCCACCCGACGGGCGAGGACGCGAGGTGGGCCTTCAGCGCGTCGAGGCTCGAGAAGTGCTGGAGGAGCCCGCAGTCCCGCTCGGGGATCGTGAGCTGGCGCGGGATGTCCGAGGACGGGAGCCCGCGGTACAGGCCGACGGCCGCGAGGCCCGCGACGACGATCACGAGGACGAAGGCGAGGACCTTGAGTCGGGGCCAGAGGGTCTCGGACATTGGTATCTCCCCGGGCCGAGTACACGCAGGGGGCCTAAGCCCTTGCGCAATTGTTAGGGCTTCCCAGAACGGTGGGCAGGCCCCGGAACCTCTTTCCCCCGTGCTTGGATTGCAGGGCGTGCGGCTCGCCGCCCTGTACTCCGGCGGAAAGGACTCCACGTACGCCGTGTACGTGGCGCAGCAGCGCGGGTGGGAGGTCTCGCGTCTCGTGTCGATCCTGCCGCGGGACCCGGCGTCGATGCTGTATCACGTGCCGAATCTGCACCTCGTGCCCCTCCTGGCGGAGGCGATGGGGATCCCGCTCGTCCAGGAGCGGGCGGAGGCGGGCGAGGGCGCGGAACTCGACGCCCTGCGGCGGGCGCTCACGGGGCTCGACATCGATGGCGTCCTCGTGGGGGCGATCGCGTCGGACTACCAGCACAGCCGCGTGAACGCGGTGTGCGACGACCTGGGGCTGCGGGTCTTCGCACCCCTCTGGCGCCTCGACCAAGCCCGCCTCCTCCAAGACTACCTCGACGCGGGCATCGAGGCGGTCTTCACGAGCATCTCCGCGGCAGGCCTCGGACCGGAGTGGCTCGGGAGGAGGCTCGACCGGGCGGCGGCCGACGAACTCCTCGATCTCCACAGGCGCGTCGGGTTGAGCGTATGCGGAGAGGGCGGGGAGTTCGAGACCCTCGTCACGTTCGGGCCCATGTTCTCGCAAAGATTGGAAATCGTCGATGCAGAGTCCCAATGGGCGAGCCAGGCGGGAGTCCTCGATATCCGGGAGGCCCACCTCTTCCCGGGCTGAAGGACTGGTGACCGCCGGAAGTCGCAGGCTCCCAGTTCAGTCAGATGCGTAAGGCGTCTGACTCCACTCCGCTCGGCTCCTCCCGTGCGCCTTCCCTCGCGGAAAGGTCGTAGAGGGGACTCACCACGTCATGGCGGAGGGCACCGGGCTGGAACCGTACAGCCCTTGCCAAGGCCTCGTTCGAGGTCAAGGCGGATTTCAGGATGTTCAGCGCCGCGTTGTGCTGCCGGTCCATCTCCCAGTCGCACACGAGGCACACGAAATCCTTGCCCACCCTGTCTCGGCGCCGGGCGCCACACACTGGGCAGGTCTTCGACGTCCATGCAGGATTGACCTTAATCACGGATACTCCCGCAAGGGCGGCTTTGTAGTCGATCTGGCGGTGCATCTCACCGCGCGGCCAAGAGGAAAGGCGGCGCTTCATCCTGCGGGAGCGGCCGCCAATCCCATTGAAGGCTAGATCCTCTAGGACGATAGCGGCGTTTTTCACTCTTGCAGCACAAATGAGCTCCTTCGTCACCCGGTGCAAACGTTGCCTAACCCGGTTTCGCTCCCGTCTCCCCTCTCGAGCTAAGAGGCGACGAAGGACTCGGACATCGCCTGACTTCTTCTGGGACAGTCGCCTTCGACGCCGGAAGTGGGTTGCCTGAACCGAACGGACACCTCCCAAGGGAACGGACAAGAGCATGGCCCGATTCGCGTCTGCGAATACGCCATCGAGGGAGTCTTCATTCGTATCGAGGGCGATGGATCCCTCGGCCTGGGGGGGTCTCGGGGCATCTCTCCGGACCACCAGGAGCAGTTTCCCGGGAATCAGTGTTAGCGAACCGAGGGTCCACTCTCGATCGTCAAGGAACTGACGATGCCATCTGCTCAATGGCAGGACGAACTCTAGACCTCGGCGCCCGGAGACGGGAATTCGAATCAAACCGGTCTTCCTGTCGAGCTTGTACGACTGATTCTCCGCCTTGAGTAGGAGACGATTGAGGTAGGGTCTGGCTCCAGTCAGACCATTTCCCTTCCTGATACGGCGACGATACGCCTTCAGAGCCCCCAATGCAACTTCGAAAGCGGATGGAATGTACTGCTTGTAAATAGCATGCTCTCTGCTAAGCTCCGCGTAGGCAGCCCTTGCAAGTTTCGTCCGAGATCGAATGTTGCCCTCAACGGCAATGCGTATGGACTTGTTGACGATTAGACGAAACTCTCTCAAAAGCCATTCAAGTTGTGAATCCCGGCACGGTAGTGCGAAGGCAAGCGTCCGGTTGACGCGCACCAGCCTGGACCCCATGTCCGTACTTATGAGTCCTTTCGGGGGAGGTGTCTGAAAGTGAGATTTGGGATGCAAGCATCTGTACGCAGCAAGAGAAAGTCCCGGCTTCGACGAGAGCAACGCAACACGCCACGGGCAGAAGTGGGGCTGGGCCGATTTGAACGGCCGTCGCAGGCTTTTCTGCCTCCTTGGAGGCGGTCCCAAAGCCCGTAGGATACCAGGCTACCCCACAGCCCCGCTCGAGCCTGCGAACCCCCGGGTCCCAGATAAAGGGTGTGGCGTGAAGGGCGCGAGTCCCGTCGGCCTTTCCACGAGGAATGTGTTCACCGGTCCCCCCCATCTCTCGAATTCGGACTCGGGTTCTGGATTCGATGGCAGAACCTCTGCAACTGGACGGTCTCCCTCCCAAGGAAGTTTGCAAGATCGTCTGCAACTCATCATTGTGGAGGACTCATGCTAATCGGTCCCTCACCGCCTGCGCCACCGCCTCGACGCTCGTGAGCTTCGGCCGCCATCCCGTCGCCTTGAGCCTCGTGGTGTCGAGAACCATCCGCTTTACGTCTCCCTTCCACCCGCCGCCCGCGACCCCGCCCGTCCAGGAGTACGCGACACCCGAGAGGCCCATCTCCCGCACGACGATGTCCGCGATCTCCTTCACGAGGATCGCATCGTCGCTCCCGACGTTGAACACGGTCTGCGGGCCCGTCGCCCGGTCGACCCCCGCGAGGATCCCGCGCACCGCGTCGTCGATGTACACATACGACTTCGACGTGCCGGGCTCCCGGCCGATGATCTCGAGTCTCTTCGGGTTCCGCTTGAGCTTCTGGACGAGGTCCCACACGACCCCGTGGCGGCTCCGCCCGCCGACGACGTTCGCGAACCGGAACACGACGCTCTCCATGCCGTACGTGTGCGCGAAGCTCGCGGCGAGGGCCTCGCAGGTGAGCTTGCTCGCGCCGTACATCGAGACGGGCATCAGCGGGCCGTAGTCCTCCGGCGTCGGGACCGTCGTCGCCTCCCCGTAGATCGTCGAGGTCGAGGCGAGGACGAAGCCCTTCACGCCCGCCCTCCGGCACGCGTCGAGCAGCCGGAACGTCGCGACGACGTTCTCCTCGAACGTGGGCCGCGGGTCGTCCGCGCCCGACCGCACGTCCGGGTTCGCGGCGAGGTGGACGACGAGCTCCGTGTCCTTCAGGAGGGCGGGGAGTTTCGGACCGAGCAGGTCCTCCTTCACGAACCGCGCCCGGCCCCGTTTCAGCGTCGCCGCGAGGTTGCCCTTCCTCCCCGAGCTCAGGTTGTCGACCAGGAGGAGCTCGCACGACCCCGCGATCGCGTCCGCGAGGTGGCTCCCGATGAACCCCGCGGCCCCGGTGATGCACACCCGGCGGTCACGCAGCCTCATCGTGGTTCCTCCGGGCCCGGTGGACCATGTACGCGATCGCGGCGACGAACGCGACGAGGACCGCGACCCCGAGGATCGCGGGGAGCCCGCTCGAGGCCCACCCCTGGGCCCACGCGACGGCGGGCGGGCCCACCACGAACGCCGCCGCGGCGATGGGGAACGCGCCCGCGGCGGAGCTCAAGGCGACGATCGTGAAGACGCGGTACCTCGGGATCCCCATCACCCGCCCGAGGATCGAGCCGACGACGCCCCCGCTCATCTGCACGGGGAGGGCGACGTACAGCGCGAGGGCGGCGGCCGCGAGCCGCTGCCTCCAGGGCTTCTCCGCGAGGAACCTCCGGCACCGCCCTTCCGTCTTGTCGATGAACTTCCCGAGGAACGGCAGCCGCTCCGCGAGGTCGAAGTTCCAAAGGAGGAAGAGCGCGGTGAACCAGTCCACGAGCACGATCGACGCGACCGTCCACGTCGCCTCCGCGACGCCGCCGCCGTCGTTCAGCACGAGGATCACGCTGAACGGGACCCAGAACTCCGCGCCGAGGGGCGTGAGCAGGTACCCGATCATCGCGCCGAACGCGATCCCGAAGAACACCGGGGGCAAGAAAGCCTGGAGGGCGGCCACGTACGCGAGCGGGAGGAGGAGCGGGAGCGCGAACAGCGCGCCCCGCACGGCGACCTTGCGGTTCGGCGCGAGCCGCTCGAACGCCACGGAGTTCGTCATCCCCGCCGCCCCCCGAGGTGGCGGGCGAGGGCCTCCGCGGCCCGGGCCCGGTGGGAGATCGCGTTCTTCTCCGAAAGGCTCATCTCCCCGAAGGTGCGGCGGTGGCCGCGCGGCACAAAGATCGGGTCGAAGCCGAAGCCGCCGCGGCCCTGAGGGCGGCGAGCGATCGTACCCTGGCACGCCCCGCGGAACACCCGCGGCGGGTGGCCACGGGCCCCGAGGAGGAACACGGTCTCGAACCGCGCGGCTCGGTCCGTCCTCCCCCGCATGAGCGTGAGGACCCCCTCCGGCCCGATCGTCCGGTACGCGTACGACGAGTAGACTCCGGGGAACCCGCCGAGCGCGTCCACGAACAGACCCGAGTCGTCGATCAGGAACTCCCCGCGGACCTGACCGGCGACGACGCCCGCGGCGTACCGCACGACATCCTCGAGGCGCTCTGCCTGGACCTCCGGGTACGCGCGGTCCCGCCGGCGGAGTCGGACCCCGAGGGGCGCGAGCTTCGCGGAGACCTCCCGGAACTTCCCGGGGTTCGTCGTCACGAACGTGATCACGTGTACCGGCCCCGCTCCTCGATCTCCTTCGCCTTCGCGAGGACCTCCGCGGCCCTCGGGTACCCCCGGCGGTACGCCCGCGCGACGGACGCGAGGTACTCGGACCCCCGGGCGTGCGCGGCCGTGAGGGCCTCCTTCAGCAGCCGGAGGTCGACGCCCTTCGCCTCGAGGCTCGACGTCTTCTCCCCGAGGCTGAAGTCAATCAGGACGAGCCTCCCGTCGCGGAGGATCATGTTCGAGGTCGTCAGGTCCCCGTGGACGATGTCCGCCCTGTGGAGCCGGGCGATCGCGTCGCCGATCTTCCGGCATGCATCGCTCGCGGGCCTCCCGCCGCGGTCGAGGACGGCCTTCGCGGTCGGGCCGTCGACGAACTCCATCACGAGCCGGTTCCCCACGAGGTCGATGTCGTAGAGAATCGGGGTGGACACGCCCGCCTTGCGGGCCTCGCCGATGAGGGTCGCTTCGCGGCGGATGCGGGCCCGCCGCAGTTCGTCATCGAGCGCGGGCAGCCGGTACCCCTTCGGGACGCGGGACTTCTCCACGGCCTATAGAAAAAGGTTCTGACCCCGGTGCCGACGTCCGACACGGGGGCGAGCGGGAAGTCAGGCGGGAAGCACCGCGCATACCGCCGTTCGAGCAGGCGGGACTCCAGGAGCACGATCACCGCCCGGTCCCGCTCGCTCCGGATGCACCGGCCCGCCGCCTGGAGGACCTTGTTCACCGCGGGATAAACGTACGCGTAGTCGTAGCCTCTCTCGGCCCCGAACTTCCGCATGTAGTACGCCTTCAGCGCCTCGACCTCGAGGCTCGGGGGGCCCAGCGGGAGGCCCACGATCACGACGGCGTCGAGGAGGTTCCCCGCGTAGTCGACGCCCTCGGAGAGGGAGCCCCCCATGACCCCGAGGAGGAGCCCGCCCCCGCGGGTCCGCAGGGAGCGGAGGGACTCGAGGGCCCGCGCCCGCTCTGCCGCGCCCCACTCCTGCTTCTCGACGACGAGCTGCTTGGGGAGGGGGACGGACCGGACCCGCTCCAGGACCGCGGCGAGCGTCTCGTACGACGGGAAGAACGATGCGACGTTCCCCGGGACGCCCGCGACGACCCCGACCATCGCCTCGGCGATCCTCGTGTACATCGTGGGCCCCCGGCGGTCGTACGAGGTCGTGACCCGCGCGTCCACGAGGATCCGCCGGTTCTCCGGAGGGAACGGGTCCGGGTACGCGCGGAGGACCCGCCGCGAGGGCTCGATCCCGAGGAGGTCCGCGTACATCTCCGGCGGGTGGAGGGTCCCGCTCATCAGGAGGCTCGCATGGACGTCCGCGAAGACGCGGCGGGAGAGGATCGCCGGGTCGAGGAGCCGGAGGGAGAACCTCCCGCCCGCGCCGCCGTGCGCGAGCCGGAGCACGCCCTCCCGGACGTCCCGCCATCGCTTCAGGAACTCCGCGATCTCCGGCAGGACCGTGGGGATGCCGCGGCCCGCCAGCGTCTCCCCCGCTTCCGCCGCCGTCCGCAGGAGGTCGTCGAACGTCGCCCCCTTGAGGCCCTTCTCGACGGACTCGATCAACTCCTCCCGCTCGACCACGCGGTCGCCCTCCCGCGCGATCAGGGCCTGGTGCACGGACCGCGCGACGCCCTGGAGGAGCGCGCCCGCCTCCGGGTCCACGACCTTTGCCTCCTTCGCCGCACGAATCAGCATGGGCGCGTCGAGGTCCCCGGTGAGGTGGCTCCGGATCCGGTCCGGCAGGTTGTGGGCCTCGTCGACGACGAGGACGATCTCGTCGAGCGGGCGCTCGATCCTGGGGAGCACCTTGTCGCGGATGTCGCTGAACACGTAGTTGTAGTCGCACACGACGACGTGGGCCCGCCGAGCCGCCTCCATCGCCGCCTTGTGCGGGCACGTGCCGCACGCCCGCGACGCCTCGACGAGCTCGGAGACGTGGAGCACCTTCTGCGCGGCGAGCTTCACCGCCGCGTCCGCGGGGTGGTTGAACCACGCGCACGTGCGGGTGCGGACGTGGGACTCGCAGAACTGCCGGAACGCGTGCGCGGTCCGGGGCGCCCGGTCGTTCAGGCACATCGCCTGCTTCGAGACGACGTCGATGCCGATCACGCCGAACCCGCGGGCTCGCATCCGGCGGAGCGTGTCCACCGCGATCCAGTGCTGGCTCTGCTTCGACGTGAGGAACAGGACGAGCTTGCCCTCGCGCCGCGCGTACTCGACCGCTGCGGCGAGGGCGACCGCGGTCTTCCCCGTGCCCGTGGGGGCGTGGGCGAGGAGGTGCTTCCCCTCCCGGACCGCACCGACGGCGTCCGCGAGGAACGCGCCCTGCCCGTCCCGGATCGACTCGAAGGGGAACGCGGAGGCGACCCCGGGGTCGAGCGCCTCCGTCCCTCCGCTCACGGTCGCATTCGTC
The DNA here is from genome assembly GCA_005878955.1 of Methanobacteriota archaeon. Classification (GTDB taxonomy): domain Archaea; phylum Thermoplasmatota; class Thermoplasmata; order RBG-16-68-12; family RBG-16-68-12; genus EA-19. Next base: position 4,756 of record VBMI01000110.1, on the reverse strand, counting down.
GACTCCAGCGACGTCCCATCCTGAGGCGGGTCCCTTCCGCCCGGGGTCATCCGTGTTTCCCTGGGGGATGGCCGAAAGTGCTCGCCCTCGATAACCGGGTCGGCACCGTCAAGTACGCGCCGCCGGCATGGTCCGCAGGATGGCGGGGAAGTGCCCCGTGTGCGGGCTCAAAACGAAGGAGGCGCTCTGCCCGCGGTGCGGGACGATCCTCCTGCCGGGTCAGGCGATCTGCCCGAAGTGCGGGAAGATCTTCACGGGGAAGGTCGCGCTGTGCGACGCGTGCGGGAGCGACCTCGGCGACGAGCTCGACGCGCCGGAGGAGCAGGCCGTCCGCGCGTTCGCACGCGTCCCGGGAATGAGCGAGGGGATCGCCCGCCGGCTCTACGTCCGGGGCTTCCGCGACTTCGCGGACGTGATCAAGCTCGGCCTCCCCGACGCCGCGGTCAAGAAGGGCCTCCACCACACGATCTCCCGCAAGATCCTGCTCTCGAGCGTGATGCCGAAGCCCCCCACGTCCCGCATCGGGCGGGTGACCTGCATGGCGTGCGCCGCGACCGTCCTAGATACCGAGACGCGGTGCCCCGCGTGCGGCGCCGGGCTCGGCCCGGAGGCGGAGCAGTCGTTCATCGAGAAGCGGCTCGCGGAGGTCCAGGGCTCCCTCGCGCCCCTCGCGGAGGACCCGGACTTCAAGTCGATGCCCGCGACCGTGCGGAAGGAAATCCTCGACGAGATCGGGACGATGCTCCAGGCGCCGACCCTCCCGACGGACGCGGAGTTCGGGGCCCAGATCGAAGCCTGGCGGGAGCGCGGGTTCGACGTGGACCCCGTCCTCGTCCTCCTCGCCCAGCACCCGAACAACTTCCGCGAGCGTGCGGTCCGCCTCATCCGTTCGCAGATCCGGAAGAAGATGGAGGGCGGGACGTTCAAGTGCCCGCTGTGCGAGGTGTACCTCGAGCCCGCCGCGGAGGAGTGCGGGAACTGCGGCGCGAAGTTCGCGTGAGACGCCAAGCCTAAATACGCCGCGCCGGGTGCGGGGGCGATGGCGGGCTGGGGGCCGCGGGGCTATTCGGTCGGGATGTACCCGCAGTCGTACGTGATCACGCCGCCCGCCCGCCGCGGCCTCCGATTCTCTCCGGAGGAGTACAAGCACATCGCGATGGCCGTCGGCGCGCTGATCGCGGCGTTCACGATCTCCTTCCTAAGCCCCTTCGGGGGCGGCGCCCCGACGATTACGGTCCGGATCATCAGCCAGGTCCTCCTCGGGGCCACCGTCGCGGTCCTCACGGGCTTCCTCCTCCACGAGCTCATGCACAAGGCGGTCGCGCAGCGATATGGGGCGTGGGCGGAGTTCCGGTCGAGCCGGACGGGCCTCCTGTTCGCTCTCGTCACCGCCGTCATCGGGATCGTGTTCGCGGCGCCCGGCGCGGTGTACATCGCGGGACCCCTGAGCCGGGGGCAGAACGGGCGCGTGAGCCTCGCGGGCCCCCTGACGAACTTCGTCGTCGCCCTGTCCTTCACCGGAGCCCTGTTCGCCCTCGTCCCCCGGATGACGGGCGACCTCCTCTACTTCGTCGGCGGAATCCTGTTCTTCTCCGGGTACATCAACGCGTTCCTCGGGGTGTTCAACATGCTCCCGATCCCGCCCCTCGACGGCTCGAAGGTCCTCGCGTGGAACGTGGCAATCTGGGCGATTGCGATCGTCGGGATGGGGGCGCTCCTCGCCCTCTACTTCTTCCGATTCATCGTGTGACCGTCACCGGTCCAGCATCGCGGCGAGGTACCCCGCCCCGAACCCGTTGTCGATGTTCACGACCGCGACCCCGGGGGAGCACGCGTTCATCATCGCGAGGAGCGCCGCGAGGCCGTCGAAGCTCGCGCCGTAGCCGACGGACGTGGGCACGGCGATCACTGGGATGTCGACGAGACCGCTCACGACGCTCGGCAACGCGCCCTCCATGCCCGCCACGACGACGATCACGCTGGCGCGCTCGAGCCGTTTCCGTTTGTCGAGGACCCGGTGGACACCCGCGACGCCGACGTCGTAGATCCGGTCCACGCGGTGGCCCATCGCCTCCGCGGTGACCGCCGCCTCCTCCGCGACCGGGAGGTCCGAGGTCCCGGCGGTGACGATCGCGATGCGGCCCCTCCGGGCGTTCGGCATCAATCCGACGACGAGCATGCGGGCCTCCGGGAACTCGCGGACCTTCCCGTCGCCCACGCGGGTGGCGACGACCTTCGCGGTCCCCGGCCGGACGCGGGTCGCGAGGACGGTGCGGTGGTGCTTCGCAAGCCGCCCCAAGATCTCGGCGACCTGGGCGTCCGATTTCCCCGCGCAGTACACGGCCTCGGGGAAGCCGCGCCGCATCGCGCGGTGGGTGTCCAGCGTGGCGAAGCCGAGGTCCTCGAACGGGAGGGACCGGAGGGACTCCATCGCCGCGCCCACGGAGAGCTTCCCCGCCCGGAGGCGGCGGAGGACGGATTCCACCTGGCGCCGGTCCATCGAATCCCCGCCCTAGCCGACCTTCTCCCACTTCTCGAGCTCGAGGACGCTCGACAGGGTGCCGCCCCGCTTGATCTCCTCGCGGATCCGATTCTCCCGCTCGAGCACGTCGAGCGCCCGGTTCGCCATCTCCACGGCGATCTCCTGGGGCACGACCATCACCCCCGACTCGTCCCCGAGGATCCAGTCGCCCGAGTGGACGACCTGCCCGCCGCACGTGATCTCGCCCCCGATCTCCCCGTGGCCCTTCGGCTCCCCCGCGTGCGGGACGACGTGGCGGGAGAAGCAGGGGAAGTTGATCTCGAGGATCGTGTCGATGTCCCGCGCGGCACCGTCGATCACGACGCCCGCGACGCCCTTCACCTGGCACGAGTGGGACGCGAGCTCGCCCCACACCGCGGTCGTCCCGCCGCCGACGTCCACGACGATCACGTCCCCGGGCTTCGCTCGGTCGATCGCCTCCACGGGCTTCGCCCAGTCCCCGTCCGCGGTCTTCACCGTGAGCGCGCGGCCGACCATCTTCGTCCCATGGCGGATCCGCGGGAGGATCCCGTGCATCATCCCCCGCTTCTGCATCGCATCCGCGAGGTTCGGCGTCGAGACCTTGAGGAACGCGTCCCGCACCTCCGCCTCTCCGTACTTCTTGTACAGGCCCGTGGCGATCCGCTTCCGCTCCGTCATCGCCTTCTTGATCGTCCGCGCCGCGTCCGCGACCTTCTCCGCCTTGATGATCGCCCCGCCGACGATGATGATCGACGCGCCCGCCTCCACGGCCTGCGCGACCGTCTCCGAGTTCAGCCCGCCGGCCACGGCGACCGGGATGTTCACAGCGCTGCACACCGCCCTCAGCTCCTCGAGGGGTGTGCGGGCGATCATCTGCTCGTCGATGGAGACGTGGAGGTTGAGATAGTCCACCCCGAGCCGTTCGAGCTCCGTCGCGCGCTTCGGCTTGTCCCCGACCCGCATGAGGTCGACCATGATCTTCGCGCCGTACCTCCGCGCGGCCTTCACCGCCTCCTCGATCGTCGCGTCGTCCGTCACCCCCATCACCGTGACGACATCGGCGCCCGCCTTCGCCGCGATCTCGACCTCGAAGGCGCCCGTGTCCATCGTCTTCAGGTCCGCGACGATCGTCTTCCCCGGGAACAGCTTCCGCAGCTGGCGCAGAATCTCGACCCCCTCGGACTTGATCAGCGGGGTGCCGGCCTCGATCCAGTCCGCGCCGCCCTCGACCGCTTCCTTCGCCGCCTGCACGGCGCGCTTCGCGTGCATGAAGTCGAGGGCGACCTGCAGGACGGGCTCCATGGGCCCCTCGGCTACACGCCGCGCGGCGTAAAAACGTATCGAGAAAACGGAGGACACGGACCTCGTCCGCGCGCCGTAGGGCATGGTCGCCGGGGACGCTTCCCGCTCGATTCGAAGTCTGCACCGAAATCGATACGCACGGTTACAGGGACGTACCAAAACCAATTCATATCAGGGAGTGCGATGCGGGTCCGGAGGAGAACCATGCTCCGAACCGCACTCGGAATCGCTGGCGCGTTGGTGGTCGCGGCCCTCGTCGGGCTCTCGTTCGCTCCGACCGCGTCGGCGACGCGGTACGACATCGACATCACGAAGGTCATCCGGGGCTACACGATCCATGTCGTCGGGTATGTCGACGTGGACGAGGCGGCCCGCACCGCAACGGGCCACCTGCACGTCACGGTCACGGACCCGATGGGCAAGGTAATCTTCGACAAGGACTACGACTTCTCGTTCACCTGGTCCTCGATCCCGCGCCCGATCACGTTCGTCCTGCCCGGGGCGAACCTGCTCGTCACGATCTCGTTCTCGAGCCTCGGCGTGAGCGTCACCGCGCTGCCCCTCCTGAACCCGGTGCCTACGCCGCTCCGCCGCGGGCACACGAACTTCGTGGAGTAGTCCCGCTCCGGAGACGCGCCCCGAAAACCCTAAAGGGAGCGACCTCCTTCGGCGCGCCGATGGCTCCCCGGGAACGGGTGGAACCGGAAGAGCGCGAGCGGTGCATCACGGGCATCGACGGGCTCGACAACATTCTGAACGGCGGGATCCCGCGGGGGAACACGGTCCTCGTCACCGGGAGCGTGGGGACCGGGAAGACCTCGCTCTGCCTCGAGTTCCTCGTCCACGGCGCGATCGCGGCGGAGAACTCCCTCTACGTGAGCGTCACGGAGTCGTCCGAGAAGCTCCTGACGAACATCATCCCGTACGACTTCTTCGACCGGAAACTGATCA
>VBMI01000093.1 GCA_005878955.1 Methanobacteriota archaeon | reverse complement strand
TCCTTCGCCCGCCCCGCCGCGACCCGCGGGCGGTCCGACCCCACCTGGCCCACTGCGCACACGAGGGTGTCCGCGGTGAACGCGTCGCTCTTCCGTTCCGCCGCGAGCTCGAGCAGGTACTCGATCGCCTTCCCCGCGGTCAGGAACTCGCCGTCCTCCTTGATGTCCAGGAGGACGAGCGTGTGGAGCCCCCGCTTCCGGTTCTCCTCGATCACGTCGAGCGGGGAGGCGGGCCGGAACGTGTCGCCGGTGAACGGGACCGTCGTCGCGCGCCCGAACTTGTAGCTCTGCAGGCCGAGAACGCCCGCCGCCGCGCTGACGATGCTCGGGCCGTGGACGATCCGGGTCTCGATCCCCGCATCGATGGCGCGGAGGCGGAGCGCGACGTGCGTCGTCGCCGACATCGGATCGCCGGGGATGAGGAGCGCGACGCTCCCGCGGCGCGCGGCGTCGAGGATCTCGGAACCCTGCTCGATGTCCTTCCGCGTGAGCGACTTGATCGCCTTGCCGATCATCAGCTCGAGCGTCGCGACGGTCGTCCCCCTCAGGCTCGACGTGTAGAACTCGGCGAAGACGGAGTCCGCCGCGCGGGCGGCGTCGAGGCCCTTCAGGGTGATGTCCTTCTCGTCGAAGAGACCGAGGCCAACGAACACGAGCTCCCCCATGATGGGCGCCCACCCCTTCTGGAGATAAGAACGTTAACGTCGAGGTCGGGCCTACGGTCGCGCGGAGATGCGATGAGGGAGCACCATGTTCTCCGGGTCGTGTTCGGCGTCGCGTTGGGCCTGTTCACCGCGGCAAGTGTGGTGTATGTGTACCTGTACAGCCTCCTGATCTACGACCCAGGGGGGTTGCGACCGGGACTGTTCGGGTGGCTCTCCGTGGCGAACGCCATCCGGGGCATCGCGTCGGTCGCGGCGCTGGCGCCGCTCCTCGGCGGTCTCTACCGGATTCTCGTTCGTCCTCGCCCCGCGGTCGGCTCGCGACCGATACGAGGCTTGCTTCTCTCCGTTGTCGGGATCGTCGTCGCGCTCCCGCTTGCGTTCGTCGGGGTCGCAGGACCTGGGGGCTCGGAGGTGTTCGTCTGGATCCTCGTCGCCGCCGCGGTCGGACAAATCCTGTTCCTCTCGGGACTTGCGATGATGGTCCTCTGGGACCCCGTGGTCGCGTGGGAGCCCGTGATGTTCCCTCCACCGATCGAGGGGCCGCAAATCGTGAAATAAGGAGGCGGGCATCGAGACCGCCGATGCGGTCCGCGTGCGTGGAGGTCCCTGTCGAGCGGGGGGAGGAGGTCCGCCGCCGACTCCTGGAGATGGACGCCCTCCGGAGGGACCTCCGCATTGAGCGGTCGGGGGACCGATTGTACCTTCCCGTCACGATTCCTGTGGACATCGGGCTGCCGGTCCTCGAACGGGAGTTCCCAGCGGGCTTCACGCTCGTCCGGAGCTACCGCGACCTCGTCCACATCCCGCCCCGCCTCGCGCCCCTCCTCCCGAAGGCGTTCGACGAGATCGGGGACATCGTCGTCCTCCGGCTCCCAGAGGAGCTGGTGGGATTCGAGCGGGAGATCGGCGAGGCGATCCTGCGGTGGAGCCCCAAGGTCCGCACGGTGGCCGCGGACGAGGGCGTCGGGGGTGAGCTCCGCATCCGGAAGGTCCGCGTGATCGCGGGGGAGGCGAGGACCCGGACGGAGCACGTCGAGTTCGGGCTGCGATACCTCGTCGATGTCGAGCGAGCCTATTTCTCGCCCCGCCTCGGGTCCGAGCGGTCGCGGGTGGCGGACCAAGTCAACGCGGGCGAAGTCATCGTGGACCTGTTCGCGGGCGTCGGCCCCTATGCGGTCCTCATCGCCCGCACCCGCGAGCCGAAGGTCGTCCACGCGATCGACGCGAACCCCGCCGCGGTCGAACTCCTGCGGGAGAACGTACGAAAGAACCGCGCGGACGGGGTGATCGTCCACGAGGGATCAGGCCAAGAGATCCTCCCGCACCTCGCGCCCGTAGACCGCGTGATCATGGACCTCCCACGGACCGCTCGGGAGTTCCTGCCCGCGGTAGTGCCACACGTTCGAGACGGCGGTATCGTCCACCTCTACACTATTGCAGACCGCGACCTCATGGAGGAAGCGAAAGCAGACGCCGTCGAGCTCGCCCGCCGCGGCGGGAGGGGGGCCGAGGTTCTCGCCTCGAGGGTCGTAAGGGGCTACTCTCCAGGGAAAGTCCACGTCGCCCTCGACCTGCGAATCGTCTAATCCATGGCGGCCCGTGGCCTTCGCGCGGGTTTGCCGGGACTCAGAGTTCGCCCAATTCCCGCAGGTCATTCAACCGGCGAAGGAACGAGTTCAGCCGTTCGCGGATGCGCTGTGCCTGGGCGCTTGCGAGGACAATGAACCGCCGAAGAAGTGGTTCCAGGTCTCCTCGCTCACGTACTTCCGGAGTGCGTCGTCGAAGCTCATCAAGCGCTTCGAGGAGGACTCCGAAGTGACGGCCGACATTATCCACCATATCGTTCGTCTCGTTGATAAAGGCGACCCACTCCTCGTCTGTCAGGGGCATCGAAGGCCACTCAGCATCCCAACACGGGCCCGACTGCGACGCGGATGAAGGCTCGGCGTACTTGTAGCGTCCCTTCAGCGGAGTCGTACGCCCTTCTGGTCCTGCCAGTGGCCGGACCGCTCCGCATACATCTTCTCGGCGGGCGACGAGAGGTCCTCGAAGACGATCTGCGCGAACCTCTCGCCGATAGGAATCTCCAGCACCCCATACATGTTCGAATTGTACGCGCCGAGGGTCAGCGTCCCGCGGAACCCCGCGTCCACCTTCCCGAACGTCGCGATCACGCCCTGGCGGGCCCACGTCGTTCGCAACCAGAGCTGCGCGGTGACGTCCGCACCGAGCTCGACGACCTCCAGGGTCGACACCGCGAAGCGGGTCTGCGGTGTGATCTTCGCGACCCCCTCGCGGATCGTCTTGGGCTTCGTGAGGAGCACGACGACCTCCGCGATCGTGAGGTCGTACCCGTTCGGCGTCAGGTTCTCCGGTCGGAACCCGCCGATTCGGAATCGCTTCGCCTCGAGGCCCTTCAGGATGTCCCGGTCGGAGAGGACCGTCACGGTCCGGGCATCGGACGACGCACGTTAAGCTTCCCTTCCAGGCCTAGTCGCGACGGGAGAGTCGCTCGAGCGCGGCGGGGACATCTCCGAGGGAGCCGACCTCGACGTCCGGCCGCTGGCCTTCACGAGCCGCGGACTGGTTCCGGAACACGCCCCACTTGACCCGGACCGTATGGAACCCGAGGGCCTTCGCGGGCTCGACATCGAAGTCGATGCGGTCCCCGACCATCACGGCCTCCTGGGGCTTGCACCCCGCCTCCCGGAGGGCTCGTTCGAAAATCGGGGGGTCGGGCTTCGAGACGCCCGCCTCCTCGGAAATCTGGACGACGCGGAAGAAGGAGTCGATCCCGTCCCGCTGTAGCACGCCCCGCACGGTCCGGTACTGATTCGCGATGATGCCGAGCCCCGCGTGGCGGGACGCGGTCTCCAGGACCCCCGTGGCCTCCGGGAACGCCCGCTGGCCCTCGACCTCCGCGCCGAGGACCCGGGGCTTGACCTCCTCCCAGATCTCTTCCGTCACGGCGGGGTCTCGCGTGAATGCCGTCGCCGCGGCCCGGAACAGCGGATGTTCCTGCCGGACGATCATCAGGTCGCGCACGTCGGCGAACTCGTCGGCGGCGACGCGGTACCCCCGCGTGTTCAGGGATTCCACGTACGCCCGGCCGATCGCCTCCACGAGTCCGGAATCGTCGAGGAGCGTGCCGCCCAGGTCGAAGAACACCCAGGAGATCATCAGGTCCCTCGGGATGAGGGCGCGCGATAAAGGGTTCGCCTGGCTGTGCGGGACGCGATTTCGGAGGCTTTAAGGGAGGCCGCCCCTTGAACGGCCGTCATGGACTTCCGGCTCACCGAGGAGCAGCGCCTCGTCCAGGAGGCCGCGAGGGACTTCGTCGACAAGGAAATCGTCCCCCACGTCCGCGATTGGGAGGCGAAGGGGGAGGTCCCGAGGTCCCTGTACGCGAAGATGGCGTCCCTCGGGTTCCTGGGCGCGCCCGTGCCCGAGAAGTACGGGGGCGCAGGGATGGATTACGTGTCCTTCGCACTGCTCGTCGAGGAGATCAGCCGCGGGTCGTCGAGCGTCCGCACGACGGTCTCCGTGCAGACCTCCCTCTCGGAGTCGACCCTGATGCTCTTCGGGTCCGAGGCGCAGAAGCAGGAGTGGCTCGTGCCCCTCGCGAAAGGGATGAAGTTCGGCGCGTGGGCCCTCACGGAGCCGAACGCGGGCAGCGATGCGGCGAACCTCGCGACGACCGCGACCTCGAAGGGCGACGAGTGGGTCTTGAACGGCCAGAAGCGGTTCATTTCCAACGGGAGCCTCGCGGACTACCTGTTCGTGTACGCGCGGGAGCCGGGGACGAAGCGCCATGAGGGCTTGTCGTGCTTCATGGTCCCGAAGGGCACGCCGGGGTTCTCCGTCACGAAGGTGGAGACGACGACGAAGCTCGGCCTGCGGGCGAGCCCGACCGCGGACCTCGCGTTCGAGGACTGCCGCGTCCCGAAGGGGAACCTCGTTGGGAAGCGGGGGGACGGATGGGACCAGGTGATGCGGACCCTGAACAACGGGCGGCTCGGGATCGCGGCGGGCGCGGTGGGCGTGGCCCGCGCGGCGCTCGAGGCGGCGGTGAAGTACGCGCAGGAGCGGAAGGCGTTCAACCGCCCGATCGGCGACTTCCAGCTGATCCGGGAGATGGTCGCGGAGTCCGCGACGGAGATCGACGCGGCCCGCCTTCTCACCCTGCGGGCGGCGCACCTCCGGGACCTTGGCGTCGACAACACGAAGGAGGTCTCGATGGCGAAGCTCTTCGGGGCCCAGATGGCGATGCGGGTGACGGACCGCGCGATCCAGATCCATGGCGGCTACGGGTTCAGCGGGGACTTCGACGTGGAGCGGTACTTCCGGGACGCCCGCATCCTCGGGCTGTACGAAGGGACGAACGAGATCCAGAAACTGATCATCGCGGAGCGGGTCCTCGGGCCGACGGCGAAGAAGTGACCGCGGCTTGTGAGAGGGCCTCGATCTCGGCCGGCGTGAATTCCTCGCGGGCGGTCTGGAACAGGCTCTGCTTCTCCTTGCGGAAGTGGTCCCACAGGAACTGGATCGTGAAGACCCCGTGGCGGTTCAGCTCCTCGATCTGCGGCCCGTGGGGCCCTCCCCGCTTCGCCTTCAGCGCGGCGAGGGCCTCCTTGATCTTCCCGACCTCCCGCCGCACCTCCGCGTGCTCGTAGACCACGACGTTCACCAAGGAGCCGAAGCGGCCCACCTTCGCCTCGAGCGGCGGGAGGAGCCAAGCCTCCTCCCGCGCGAAGTGGGGGAACAGCTCCTCCTCGAAGAAGCGCACCGCCTCGTCGAGGAGATCGACGTCCTCGTCCGAGGCCTGGCGGGTCTGCATCATCTCGTCGAGGACCGCCTCGAGCTCGGTGAGCTTGTCGATGAAGTCCGCGTGTTCTTCCGCCAAGCGGTTCAAGGGGTCCATTCCGGCCTCGGTCCCGATGACGTTCGAATCGGACGGGCGATTAAAAGGATGCGTATAGCCGCGCGGCACGGTCGGCCCGTGCCTAACCGTACCAGAAAACCTATGGTGGGGGGTGACATCGGCGGGCGCGATGCAGCGGGGGACGAAGATTGTGATCGTCCTGATCGTCGCCGCCTCCGTGTTCGCGGCGGTGACCCTGTACGCGGAGTCCACCCTCCGCCAGGCGTTCCAGCGCCAGCTCCTGGTCTTGCGCGCGACGGACGCGCTGACCACGAATGCGCCTCCCGGCACGGCGATACCCGCGAGCTTCGGCCCGCACTGCGCCCCCGCGATGTTCGCCCAATCCGGGGCCCTGATTGTCCAATCGGACGTGATCCCGACGGACGCGACCGGGGTCATGTATGTCCACTACGACTACACGAAGGACGCGACCTTCAGCTCAACAGGAGGGGACGACGTCGCGGTCCTGTTCTTCCGCGCGAGCGTGGCCCAGGTGGGCGTCGCCTCCGCGGTGGACAACGCGACCACCCTGTTCCGCATGGAGGACCGCAACTCCACCCTCTTCATCGGGGGCGTCGGATACGCGGCGGGTCAAACGTTCCAGGTGACCTTCGCGACGTCGGTGACCGTCGGGTCGAACACGTGGACCGTGCAGGAGGCCTACGCGGTGACGAGCCTCGGGTTCACGACGGTCACCGTGCAGCCCCCCGCGGCGTGCCAGTAGCCTAGGGCGAGAACCGCGCGGGCGTCCTCGGGAACGGGATCGCGTCCCGGATGTGCCCGAGCTTGCATATCCACTGGATCAGCCGCTCCACGCCCATGCCGAAGCCGGAGTGCGGGACGCTCCCGTACCGGCGGGTGTCGAGGTACCAGTCGACCGCCTTCGGGTCCTGCCCCTGGTCCCGGAGGCTCTTCGTCAGGACCTCGAGGTCCGTCTCCCGCTCGGACCCGCCCACGAGTTCCCCGACGTCGTCCCCCGCGATCACATCGAACCCGAGGACATATTTCGGGTCCGCCGGGTCCCTCCGCTTGTAGAACGCCTGGGAGACGACCGGGTAATGGGTCACGACGACGGGCTTCGTCTTGCCCTCCGTGAGGGCGCGCTCCTCGAGCGTCCGGAGGTCCTTGCCCCACTCGACCTCCATGCCCTTCGCCCTCAGGGCCTTCAGCGCGTCGTCGTAGCGGATGTGCTCGAACGGCGGCGACACCGCTTTCAGGAACTCGGGCGGGCGTCCGAGCGCCCGGACCTCGTCCGACCGTTCCTCCGCGACCCGCTGGCACGCGTGGGCGATCACGCCCTCCGCGTGCTTGATCACGTCGTCCATCCCCGCCCACGCCTCCTCCATCTCCGCGTGCCAGTACTCCGTGAGGTGGCGGGTCGTGCGGGACTTCTCCGCGCGGAAGGAGGGCCCGATGTAGTACACCTTCTCCATCGCGAGGGCGAGGGCCTCCGCGTAGAACTGCCACGACTGCGTGAGGTACGCCTTGCGCCCGAAGTAGTCCATCTCGAAGAGCGTGGACCCGCCCTCGCTCCCGGCGGGCGTGATCATCGGCGGGTGGACCTCCCAGAACCCCTGTCCGCGGAAGTACTCGTGGATCGCCGCGAACACGGTGTGCCGGACCCGGAAGATCTGCGCCATCCGCTGGGAGCGGATCCAGAGATGGCGGATGTCTAGGAGGAACTCCTCGCTCTGGTCCTCCTGGATCGGGAACTTCTCCGCGAAGGAGACGACCGCGAAGTCCATCGCCCGGAGCTCGTACCCTCCGGGGGCCCGCTTGTCCTGCACGACCGTGCCGAACGCCTTCACCGCGCTCTCCAGGAGGGCCTTCGCCGCGGCCTCGAACTGCTCCGGGCGCACCTCGCCCTTCGTGATCGTAATCTGGAGGACGCCGGTAGAATCGCGGAGGACGACGAAGACCTTGCCCCCGACGGTGCGCGTGCGGTAGATCCAGCCCTTCAGCTCGACCTCACGCCCGGTGAGCTTTCCACTGAGCACGTCCTTGATCTGGACCATCGTCGCGGGGTCAATTTGGCCTCCATAGATTAACCCTTGCGGGTCACGATGGCCGCCCCTCCCGTGAACCGGACGGCGAGGCCGGGGGAGCCGCCGGGCGAGTAAACGTAAGACGTTTCTATCCGAGCGCGTCTGCCCCCGAGCATGAGCGAGAGGGCGGACCTCGTCGACTGGATCGCAGCCGCCCTATTCGCCCTTGCCAGTGTCGAGCTCGGCCTCTGGGGCTTCTGGATGATGCTCTCCCTCATCGCGCTCCCCCTCGGCCTCGTCGTGCTCGTCGTTGCGCTCCTCTCCTGGTACGCCGCGAAAGGGGTGTTCTCGAGGGACCGGGAGGCGTGGTGGGTGGGCCTCTTGGTCGCCGGCCTTGGCACGTTAATCTGGTTGCCCGAGATCCTTCTCCGCGTGAGGTTCGGTGTTGTCCTCGCCAATGAGGAACTCGCGTTCTCGGTCCTGGGGCTGTTTCTCCTGGTGTACCTCGTCCTTCGCCGGGACCGGTACGGCATCGGCCGCAGGCTCCCCGCGTCGATGACCCTCGGATACACCGCCGAGAAAGCGAAATAAGCCCGGACGCATGGACACGCCCGTGCTCCGATACGCGGACCTGCGCGACCTCGACGCCTTGGAGCAACTCGAGACGCTCTGCTTCCAGGAGCACCGGTACCGCCCGGAGTTCCTGGACTGGATCCTGAGGAACCCCCGGACCGCGACGCTCGTGTGGATCGAGGAGGGAGCGATCATCGGGTCCGTGATGGTCCTCCTCGAGAACGGGCAGTCCCGCATCCTATCGGTCGCGGTCCACCCCGCCCGCCGCCGCGGCGGAATCGGCCGGAAGCTGATGGAGGCCGCGGAGCGGGTCGCTCGGGAGCGCGGGGCGACCGTCGCCCGCCTCGAGGTGAGCACCGTCAACGCCGCCGCGATCGCCCTGTACCGCGGACTCGGCTACCGCACGGAGGGCGTCCTCCCGGGGTACTATTCGTGGGGCGAAGACGCGTACTCCATGCAAAAGAAACTCGAACCAAATGCTTAAGAGCGCCACGCATTTACGCGCGACTTACCCGCGATGCTCCCCATCCCCTCGAGGTTTTTCGTCACGTCGGGCCGCGCGGCGTCGAAGGTCTCCGACCTCAACGCGTTCGACGCGGCGCTGACGGACGCGGGCCTATCCGAGCAGAACCTCGTGTACGTATCCTCCGTCCTCCCGGTGAACATCCGCCAGGTGAAGTGGCAGGAACTCCCCATGGGCGCGATCACCCACTGCGTGCTCGCCCAGCAGCGGGGGGGCGAGGGGGAGATGATCAGCGCGGGGATCGCGTACGGGTTCCGGGACGACGGGCGCGGCGGGTACGTCGCGGAAGGCCACATGAACGGGACGGGCCGGGCGCTGCGGGAGGTGCTCGAGTGGAAGATGGGGGAGATGGCGAAGCTCCGCGGGATCAAGTTCCGGAAGATCGAGTACAAGATCGAGGAGTTGAGCATCCCCATGGACCACTACGGCGCGTGCCTCGCGGCCCTCGTGTTCATGGTGTGACCCGATGTTCGGCGTGGTCGTCTGCCCACGCTGCCACCGCGCAAAGGGCGTCGCACTCTCGAAGAAGACGACGAGCTGCTCGTGCGGGTTCGAGATCCGCGTTCTTCCCGCCAAGGTCCGCGCCCGCGTCGGTACGGAGCGGGAGCTGATCGAGGCGGTGCAACGGGTGAGCGCGGAACTCGCGGGGGGTCTCGCGGAATACGAACGGGCCCTCGAGCCACGGAAGAAGAAGAGGGTCGCGGACGTTCACGCTCGCGTCGCCGCGGTCGCGAAGCGGGCGGGGGACCGGGCCCATCGGATCCGGGCCGCGGCGGTCGAACTCTCCAACGAGCTGGAGGTGTTCTCGTACGAGGACCTGCGAACCGTGCTCGCGTCCCTCGGGATTCCCGAGGTGGACGAGTCCCTCGACGAGCTTCTCCGGGCGAACGTCGTGTACGAACCCCGGGAGGGCTTCTACCGGGCCGTCCGGCCGACGGCGTGAAGGGCCGCGCGCCCCCGTGGCGAGCGCGGTCACAGTCAACATGTTGACTGTTTCTCCGCGAGTACTTTCGGCCATCTCCCCTGTGAACGGCTATTATATAGCTCTGCATATGCAAATCTATGGACGACCGGAACCTGTGGATTCTGAGCTACGACGTCGATGGGCGCGACCGGTCCACGGCGTCGCGGGTATGCCACCTGATCTTCGGAAGGAAGAACACGACGACCGAGGCGGGTATCACGAAGCCCTATGAGCAGGCCGGATTCATCCACCGGCCAGGCGTGGTGTGGGTCGGACAGTCCGTTCTGATCCTGCCGCGAGGAGACGCGATGGAGCTCCGCCGAAGGCTGGAGGGCATGGGGGTCTCCGTGGGGCTGGGCCGGCTCACGATCGGCGATCCTGACCTTACGGTGTTTCGACGGAGACGGCGTCGCGGGACGTCCAGTTAACATGTTGACTGTTTCCAGACCCCTCCCATCTCACATCGCTCGACGACGGGGCGCGAGGCTTCAGTAAACATGTTGACTGTTTTCTCGAGACCTCACGAGTCCTTGGTCGGACGCTCCGCCTTCCCGGAGAAACGGCGCAGCGAGCGGCGGATGTCCTTCGGCAGGGTCTCGGGGAGGATCTCGCGGTACACGAACGCGTACACGACCCCCGCGAAGATGAGGGACGCGCCGAGGGACGAGAACCCGAGAACGGCTTCGTCCGGAGGGGCGACGAAGAAGAACAGCAAGATGGCGAGGTGGGAGAACCGGACGAGGAACGCCCGCACGAAGTACCCGAGGACCTTGCTCTGCGAGGTCCCGAAGCCGATGATCGCCCCCGTCGAGGCGAGGACCATCGTCATCGACAGGGAGAGGAGGACGAGGGCCGCGATGAGCGCCGGGACCTCGGGGCTCTGGAGGAGGGTGGGGTTCGCGTTGAAGACGGAGGCCATGACGAGCGTCGCCGCGGACCCGACGCCGAGGCTGACCCCGTAGAACGTCGTGTCGAACCTTCCGCGGTAGCCCTTCCGGTTCAGGTACACGAGCTTGAAGCTCTCCTCGAACAGGGCGACCGCGATCAGCGGGAAGACGATCCCGAGGCCCGAGGTCGAGACCGCGAACGTCAGGCTGCTCGACAGGGCGCCGAACCCCATCCCCACCGCGAACGCGAGGAACACCCGCCGGTCATCGAACAGCGTCTTCGGCGCGTAGGGATGGTCGAACCGGCGGAGGGAGACCCACATCAGCAGGATCGCCGGGCCGACCCCGACGACGAAGGAGATCGCGAACCGGAGCTGCTCGTCCGCCAACGGCTTCCGATGCCCCTTGCGGGACTTCAACCCTTGGGCGGATACCTTTAAGTCCGGCGGGAGAAATCGTTCGCCCGATGGCGGAGCCCGGGGGCATCCCCTGCCCGATCTGCGGCGATCCCCTCGGCGCGGGCGCGGAGGCGTGCGCGAACTGCGGGGCGGCGGTGTCCGAGCCGGCCCTCCGGGGCCTCATGAAGGCGTTCGGGATCGACTCCGCGAAGGCCCACGAGCTGTTCCGGGCGGGTGTCCGCTCCGAGGGCGATCTCGGCGGGCGCTCCGTGGACGACGTGCTGAAGACGAAGGGCCCGTCCGTCCTCTACCTGTGCCCGGAGTGCGGCGCGTTCGTGTCGAGCGCGGACAAGGTGTGCGGGCGGTGCGGGGCCCAGCTCTCGGAGGAGGCGATGGACCTCGAGCGGTTCCTCGAGGCGGGCGGCACGAAGGAGTGCCCTGCGTGCGGGGAGACCGTCCCGGCCGAGGCGCTCGTCTGCCCCGCCTGCCAGACCACGATCGCCGTGGAGGGGACCGGGCCCGGGTCCACCACGCTCCTCTGTGCGAACTGCGGGGCCGCCGTCCTCGAGGACGCGGAGACGTGCGACACGTGCGGCAGGCCCCTCCGCGGGATCCCCGCGGTCGCGAGGGCCGAGACCGGGAAGGCGCTGGTGTGCCCGTCGTGCGGGGCCGTCCTCGCCGCGGGCGCGACGGCCTGCGACGTGTGCGGCGCGCAGCTACCGCAACCGGTCGCGGAGGCCCCTGCACCCGCGTCTGAGGACGCGGAGATGCAGGCGATCGAGCAGCTCCTCGAAGACGCGAGGCCCGAGGGGGACGAGGGGGTCGTCGCCGAGCTCGACGTCCTCGCGCACGAGGTCGAGGCCGAGGAGGCGGTCCTGGACCTCCAGGACGAGCCGAGGAGGAAGGTGAAGCCCGCCGCCGAGCTGCAGATCGCGAAGCTCTCCGCCCCCAGGGCGGGCCGGACGTCGCGGGCGGAGCGGCTCCGGGAGACCGCCGTGCTCGCGACCCTCGCGGTCCTCGTCCCCGCGGCCTACGTCGCCGCCGTGCCCTCGGACGCGGGCCGGTGGGCGATCCTCGCGGCGGCCGGCTCCCTCCTCGCGACCGGGGCCGCCCTCGCGCTCCTCGACCTCGCAGCGATCCGCAGGCGGGTCCGGGACCATGCCGTCGCCTTCCTCGGGGGGATTCTGATCCTCGCCGTGCCGCTCCACAACGCGGCGGGAGCGTCCCTCCCGGACGCGGCGGACGGGGCCCTCCTCATTCTGGGGGCCGCGCTCGCCGTGGCGGGAGGCGCGCCCACGCGGAGCGTCCCCGCCGCGTACGCTCCCTGGCTCTCGGTGCTCCCTGCGCTCCTCGCGGCGGCTGCGACGGTCGCCGCCGGCGCCCCCTCCGGGAGCCCGGCGATCGCCGCGGCCACGTGGGCCGCCATCGGCGTCGCGGTCGGAGCCTCCGTGGCCCTCGTCCTCGGGCGGCGGTGGAGGGAGACGCGCGTCTCTCGATCCGTCCGCAAGGCCCAGGAACTCGCGGTCGGCCGGGACTACAAGGGCGCGATCGAGGAGCTCGACCGCGCGATCCGCATCACCGGCGAGGCGGGGTCGGACGCGCCCTGGTACAGCAAGGGCGCGGCCCTCGTCGTCCTCGGCCGGTACGAGGAGGCCCTCGCGTGCATCGACACGGCGCTCCGCATCAACCCGAGGAACGAGGTCGCGTGGGTGAACAAGGGGAACGCGCTCGTCCGGCTGGGCCGCATCGTGGACGGGCTGAAGTGCTACAACTCGTCGATCAAGGTGAACCCGCGGTACGAGGTCGCCTGGAACAACAAGGGGAACGCCCTCGCCCGCCTGGGGAAGTACCCGGACGCGCTGCGGTGCTACGAGAAGGCCCTCGAGATCGACGGCGCGTACAAGGGCGCGTGGGTGAACAAGGGGTACGTCCTCGCGAAGCTCGGGGACTTCGAGGCCGCGGCGCGGTGCGCGGACGAGGTCGTCCGGCTCGGCGGCCCGGGGGGCGTGGCCGCGTGAACTGGATTCGAGAACCGTACCGCTTTCCTTATGTCGGCACCGACCCCATGGGAACCGGCGCCCCCGGCCGGGGCCGCCGAAGGCTTCCCATGTACCGGCGAGCCCGCCTCCTAACGGCCCTCGTCCTCCTCCTCGCGATCGTCGCCCTCCTCGTCGCGGCGGTCCCGCCGCCCGTCGCGGGCTTCCCGACCCGCACCGGGTACGACCGCAGCCTCTCGGCCCCGGGCGCGGGCCCGGTCGCAGTCGGGGACCTGAACCGGGACGGCCTCCCGGACATCGTCGCCGCGGACGCGCGGAGCGGCATGTACTACGTGTTCCTGCAGACCCCGATGGGGCTCCCCGCGAGCCCCACGTTCACCTTCCAAGGGGCCGCCCCGCAGAGGCTCCTGCTCGCGGACATGGACAACGACGGGGCGCTGGACATCGTCGCGCTCGGGTCGAACGCGACGGTCCTGATGTACCAGGACAACGGGACGTTCGGCCGGACGACGACGGTGCCCACGGGCGGCGGGATGGCGATCGTCGTCGCGAACCTGAACCTCGCCGTGGACGACGCGAAGGACGTCGCCCTCCTCGCCCCGGACCTCCTCGAGATCTGGTTCCAGAACGCGTCGGGGGGCGCGTGGTCCGCTCGCGCGGACGTGAACGTCACCGTGTCCGGGTACCACGACCTGGACGCCGCGGACCTGAACGGGGACGGCACGCCGGACCTGGTCCTCGCGAAGCCATTCGCCCTCCTCGTGTTCCCGCAGACCCCCGCGGGGCTCGACTTCAACCGCTTCCCGCAGGTCCTCGACAGCTTCAACGGCTCGGTGAGCCTGGGGCTCGCCGGGGTGGCCGGGGACGCGCGTCCCGAGGTCGTGATGACGACGGTCGACTCGGTGAGCGGGTATGCCGAGCTCTCCGTGTACACGCAGGACGTCGGCTCGTTCAACCGCATCGCAAAGATCGCGGGGCCGTTCACCGGGGGATTCGCGGTCGGGGACCTGAACGACGACGGGGTCCCGGACCTCGCGGCGGCGACGCTCGACCAGGTCACGTCCGCGCAGACCGTCACCGTCTTCCTCCAGCGCTTCACGGGCGGCTTCGACGCGGTGCCCTCGTTCCAACTGGCTCTCGGTTCGGCGACGAGCGACTACGGGATCGCCACCGGCCGATTCTCCGGACGCACGTTCTCGGACTTGCTCGTCCGCACGGACGGGGCCATCCTCCTCTTCCAGCAGGAAGACCTCCCGCCGGTCCTGATCCAGGCCATCCCCTCCAGCCTCGCCTTCAACGCGGGCGGCTCGGGCGCGGCCCTCGTGGACCTCCGGAACTACTTCGCGGACGACCACGGGGTGCTCGTGTTCCAGGTCGTGTACGAGGAGAACCCGAGCGTGCTCCACGCGACGATCGCCGCCGACGGGCACCACCTCGACTTCGCGGCCGCGCCGGGATGGTTCGGGAAAGGTCGGTTCCAGGTGGCCGCGACGGACGGCGTGCCGACACACGGGCCGGTGCCGAGCAACGGGTTCGACGTGATCGTGAACGCGATCCCGACCGTGACGAGCTCCCCGCCCGCGCAGGTGCGCGCGGGAGAGCGGTTCCAGTACCAGGTCACGATCTCGGACCCGTATCCCGCGGCGGACCTCCACTCCTTCATGCTCCTCGAAGCGCCCGCCGGCATGACGATCGATGCGGTGACCGGGCTCGTCGAGTGGACGCCGTCGACCTCGGACGTCGGGGCCCACACCGTCGTCGTCCGCGTCGCGGACTCCCATGGCGGGACCGCGGACCAGACGTTCGCCCTCCAGGTCGTGCCCGCCCTGGTCCCGCCCCCGACGATGCCGATCGTCGCCGCGGCGGCCCTCGGCGCAATCGCCGCGCTCGCCGCGGGGGCGTTCGCGAGCGAGAACGTGAAGTACGGCCTCCTGATGATCTTCATCCCGCTCTACTCGAAGATCAAGCGGGAGCAGGTCCTCGACCACTTCGTCCGCGGCCAGATCTACGGGTACGTCCTCGCGAACCCGGGGGAGCACTACAACGCGATCAAGGCCGCGTTGAACCTGACGAACGGGTCCCTCGCCCACCACCTGAAGACGCTGGAGCGGGAGCACTTCATCAAGTCGAAGCGGTTCGGGCTGTACCGCCGGTTCTACCCGATGAACATGAAGATCCCGGAGGACGGGTTCTTCACCCCGAACGAGATCCAGAAGACGATCGTGGACCTGATCCGGTCCGTCCCGGGGATCACGCAGAAGGAGATCGCGGAGCGGCTCGGCCTCACGCCCCCCACGGTGAACTACCACGTCGGGATCCTGAGCGAGCACCAGGCGATCCGCGTCGAGCGGGCGGGCCGGAAGACCCACTGCTTCGTCGTCGAAGGCGGTTCGGCGGGCGCGGGATCCACGTCGGGCGGCGGGCCTGCCGCCCCGGGGCCGTCGGCTCCGCGGCCTCCGGCGTGAAGGCCTCGTCTCCCCATCGCCCCGACTCCCGCGCCCCAAAGGTATAACGGCGCTCGGAGGATGGTCATCCGATGGTCTCGAGGGACCTCGCCCTCCATTGGACGATCCGCCTGCTCTCGAGTGCCGCCCTCGTCCTGTTCCTGTACGCGCTGCTGAGGCTCGACTTCCCCGCCTTCATCGGGGCCATCTGGGCCGGGGCGATGACGTACCTGCTCATCCGCGTGGACGTCGAGCGCCATCCCACGTCGCGAGACGAGGACCTGCGGGTGGACGACACCGAGGAACCCGCGACGGATGGCGGAGCGAGGGCGATGTACCCGCTCCAGGCCGCGGGGATCCCGCTCACCTACGAACGGCGGAGCCGGAGGGCACGGAAGAAGGGCGGCTGAGGGCGTCGGCTCCCGTCGGTCAAGCGAGGCCTTGCGGGGGAGGGGGGCCCGGCGGCGGGAGCTTCCGCGGGATCCGCCTCCCAAAGAGGACCAGGAGGAAGCCAAGGAGAAGTATCGGCGCGAAGCAGACGAGCGTCACCGCCAGGACGAATCCCCGAATCGCCCCTGTACTCGCGAACGAGACAGCGAGGAAGACGGGGATCAGGATGGACATCAGGAGGACCATCGCGAGGCCCCACTCGGGCCACGACTCGGCCGTTCCGATGACAAGGGGCAAGTCGCCAGCGGCGGAGGGCGGTGGCACGGGGGACCTCGTCGGGAACTCACTTGGCGGCCTTGTACATCTTCGTGTACCAGTCCATGACCTCGGCGTCGCTGATCCGGTCCACGTGCTCCCCGAGCTCGAGCTCGTTCTCCTCCTCGAAGGCTTCGAGGACGCTCCGGGCCGCGGCGTCCCCCTCGAACTTGACGATGGACAGGGAGGACTTCCGCCGCTTGGCGGTGAACGCAGCGACCATCTCCGTCCCCTCGAACACGACGAACACGTGCCCGCCCATGCGCCACCGCTGCCCGACGTCCGACCGGAGGAAGAGGGCGAGGTTGTCGAGCGGGGACAGGACGAACGTCCGGGTGAACGAGAGGTCCTCGATCACGTCGAGCCCCTCCTTCAGCATCCAGTACACGGTCCGCTCCCCGCGCGCGAAGAAGCCCTTCACGAGCCGCCCCTCCCGCTCGAGCTCCCTCAGGAGCTTGCGGGTCTCCGCCATGTTGAACTCGAATCGGGCGAAGTTCGCGATCGCCTCCGCGCTGAACACCCCGAGGCTCTCCGCGGTCCGTCGCATCACCGCCTTCCTCGCCTCCTCCACCGGAATCCGGAGGTCCCGGACGGTCCGATACCGGTTGTCGGGCCCCCGCGTCACGTGGCACCCCCCGTACAGCGTCTTCAGGGCCCGCGTCGTCCCCGTGTACCCGAGCGGCGACAGGGCGAGGAGGCGGGATCGTGAGACGGGCTCGTTGTCCCGCACCGCGCGCAGCACCTGCCGCATCTCCTTCGTGAGCGGGACGTCCTTCGCCCGCTTGAACAGCAGCAGGTCGGACTCCGTGCAGTACGTGTAGTAGTCCGGGATCCCGAGGCCCTTCGAGAGGGTGCCGCGGCGGTGGAGGCGCTCGAGCGGCTCGAACTCGCGCACCCGGAGGCGGGCCGCGAAGTCGGACCGGAGCCCCAGGAGGGCCGTCGCCGCGGCCCCGGCATCCTCGAAGCGCCGGTCCGGGTCGAGCCCCTGGCACGCGAACGTGTACGCGAGGAGCTGGGACCGGTCGAACTCGCGCGGCACGATCTCCCCCTTCGCGAGGAAGTCCCCGAGGCGGGCGTACCCCGCGTCGAGGAACGGCTTCACCGTCTCGAGGGCGGGGACGTCCTTCGTGAACGCCCGCGTGATCCGGACGATCTCGTATCCGCGGGTGCGGTAGAACGCCATCATCCGGTCCACCGCCTCCAGGGCCTCGGGGAGGAGGTCGGGGCGGTACAGGTCGAGCTCGCGGATCTCGAGGCACCCGCTCATCTCCCAAATCTCCGCCATCCCGGCGAGGTCCCCGTCCTTCACGATCGGGAAGTACCAGCCCTCGCCCCAGCGCGCGACGTACTGCGCCCACAGCTGCTGGGTCCACGGGTCCAGGATCGACAGGATCCGGACGGGGTCCGTCGCCCCGGCGGTGGGAACCTCCCGCAGCGCGGGGAGGTCCTCCTTCAGGAGGTACATCTCCCCCTCCCCCTTCCCGCTCACGAGGACGCGGACGACGCTCCCCGCCTCCTCCAGCCCGTCCATCAGGACCTGCACCTGGTCCCAGTAGAACCGCGCGTACTCCTTGATGCTCGAGAGCGGTGCGGGCCCGTACGCCCGGAGGAACGAGAGGACGATCGTCTTCCCCGCGTCCGGCACGAGGTCATCGCGCATCTCGAACGGGACGTACAGGTTGCGGGTCGTCCACCCGTCCCCTTGGAACTTCCGGATCACGTAGCAGTCGTAGTCGAGCTTCTCGAGGGCCTCCTTCACGCGGTCCCGCTCGTCCCGGACCTGGGCGACGATCCCGTACAGGTCGACGCCCTCCGGGCGGGCCCTCACGACCTCGAGGACCTTCGCCTCGAGCTCGGTGAGCTCCGACCGGGGGAAGGCGGAGAGGAACAGCGGGACGTCCTTCGCCCGCACGTACCGGACCCGGCCGTTCAGGAACCGGCCCTCGAGGATGTCCCCGCTCTCCCGCCGGCGGAGCCACTCCTCGGGGTCGAACGCCTCGACGTGGTTGAACACGTCGAACGTCATCCCCGTCTCTAGGAAGCGGTCGAAGTAGTCGTCGATCGTGCGGAGGCCCCGGAACTGCTTCCCCAGGAGGAAGGCCTTCACCTGGCCCTCCTCGAACACCTCCCGCGGGTCCCCGCGGCGACGGAGACGCTGGAGGTCGGGCCCGAGCATGTACTGGTACTCGCCCCCGACGACGAAGTGGCCCGAGGCGACGGTGCCCTCCTGCTCCAGGTCCCGCAGCGCCTCCTTCACGAGGTCCTCCTCGAGGTCCAGGACGTACGCGAGCTCGTGGGCGGTCGTGGGGCCGTGGGCGTCCAGGTGGCGGGTGAGGAGCCGGTCCAGCGCGGTCTCGAAGCTCTCCCGCTGGACGACGCGGGCCGCGAACACGGTCGCCTCGACCCCGCGTCGGTGCGCGACGTACCCCCGCTCGAGCTTCCGGAGGACCTCGTTCACCCCCTTCTGCTCCCTCTTCAGGGACTTCGCAAGGGCCTTCAGCGTCGAGGGTCCCACCTCGAGGGCCTTCGCGACCGCCTCCTCCTCCGGCTTCAAGCGGGACTTCTGCGCGTATACCGCGGCGAACAGCGGGACCTCCTCCGTGAGGGCCCACAGGACCCCGCGGGGCGTCCACACGCTCTGGACCTTGCCCGCCTCCATGAGGTCGGCGCCCCACGCACGGAGGTCCGCGGGCGCAGCCTTCGAGTACTCGAAGGCGCTCGGCGGCTTCTGCTGCAGGAGGTTCAGGGCCCCGACCCTCCCGAGCAGCGGGAGGAGGTCCTCCTTCCGCTCGACCGCGGGGAGCTTCCGGGCGAAGTACTCCTTCACCTCGACCTCCTTGAACTGCGCGGCCTCGAGCTCCTTCTCGGGGACGATCCGCCGGAGGATCTGCTTGTGGAGCTCCCGGAGGAGCGCGGACCGGTCCTCCATGAGGACGAGGTCGCTCACCCCGGCGAGGACGACGGAGTGCGCGAACGGCGAGGGGAGGTTCGAGAACCCCGCGACCTTCACCTCGATCGTGCCCGCCTCGATCCGCTCGAGCACCTCGCGCGCGTGGCGGAGGTCCATCACGTCGTTCAGGATCTCGTTGTACGTCTCCTTCACGACGGGGAAATCCTCGAGCTCGTGGAGCCAGTCGAGGACCCGCTGGGACCGGAGCTGCTGCCGGCCGATGGACACCTCGCGCCCCTTGTAGTTCCTCAGGATCATGAACGCCCGGGTCGCGCAGTGGCGGAACCGCTGCTTGAAGAGCTCCGTGTTCCGCACGGCCCTCCGGAGGAGGTCCTCCAGGGTCTCGGAGGTGACGAGCTTCTCGAGCCCCTCCAGCTCGATCCGCTTCGGGATCGTGAGCATGAAGGAGTCGTCCGTGACGCTCACCCGCACGTTCGTCTTGTACTTCTCCGTGACCGCGAAGGCCACGGCGCGGGAGAGGGCGTCGTTCACCCGCCGCCCGAAACAGTAATGGAAGATCACGTTCCGCGTGCCCTTCTCGTCGATGTACCCCTCGACCACGACGCGCCGGTCCGTGGGCAGCTCCGGCAGCACCGCAGCCTGCTCCTGGACGTGGCTCACGAGGCTCCGCGCCGAGCCGGCGTCGAGACGGAACGTCTGGAGGAGCCAGGCGATGGCCTCCTCGTCCCCGAGCTCCCCGATCTTCTCCGAGAGGAGCCTCCGGAACTCGCCCACCGCGACGGACAGGTCGAACGACCGCGGGAGCATCTCGCCCGTCCACGACGGGACCGTGGGCTTGCGGCCCGAGGCGTCCTTGACGTACACGCTCATCCCCCGGACCCGGAGGAACTGGTACGTCCGCCCACCGAGGACGAACACGTCGCTCGGCTTGAGGTACTCGACGAACTTCTCGCTGAGGTCGCCGAGCGGGGACCCCCGTTCGGAAATCACGTGGTACGAGCCCTCCTCGGGGATCGTGCCCACGTTCGTGTAGTAGATCAGGCGGGTGCCCCGCTTCTTCCCGAACCGCTGCTCGTCCGCGTCGAACCACACCTTCGCGAACACCTTCACGTCCGGGTTCCGGCTCGACAGGTATTCGAGGACGCTGAGGAAGTCCTTCTTCGGGAGGTCGTGGTACGCGGACGCCCGCCGGATGATCTCGAACGCCTCCTCGACGTCCCACCGCTTCTCGAGGGACATCCCGATGAGGGCCTGCGCGAGGACGTCGAGGGAGTTGCGGACGACGTCCACGCGGTCGATCCGGTTCTCGTACGCTTCCTTCACGAGGGTCGCGCACTCCATGAGATCCCAGGGCTCGAACACGATCATGCGGCCGACGGAGGTGTCCCCGTAGTTGTGGCCCGCCCGGCCGATCCGCTGGAGGGCCTTCGCGATCGACTTCGGCGAGCCGATCTGGCAGACGAGGTCGATGTACCCGATGTCGATCCCGAGCTCGAGGGAGGTCGAGGAGACGACGGCCTTCAGCTTCCCCTGCTTCAGCTTCTCCTCGACGTCGATGCGCGTCTCCTTGGACAGGCTCCCGTGGTGGGCCTCGAGGTCCTCGACGCCCTGCTCCTTCAGCTTGAAGGAGACGTGCTCCGTCCCGCTGCGGGTGTTCGTGAACACCAGGGTCGTGCGGTGCTTCGCGATCAGGTCCGTGAGGAGGTCGTACATCTTCGCGTTCGCCTCCTGCAGCGCGTACTCGGAGAGGTCGCGGACGGGGCACAGGACCGCGATGTCGAGGGACTTCCGGCTCTCCACCTCGACGACGTGCATCTCCCGGAGGCGGCCGTCCCTGTAGCCGGCGAGGAACTTCGCGACCTCGTCGATCGGCGCGATCGTCGCCGAGAGCCCGACCCGTGTGAGGTCCGCGCCGACGTGGTCCTGGAGCCGCTCGAGGGAGATCGACAGGAGGGCGCCCCGCTTGCTCCCGCAGATCTCGTGGATCTCGTCGACGACGATCCACCGCACGTCGGAGAACCGCTCCCGGAACTTCGGGGCGGAGAGGACGAGGGTCAGGGACTCGGGGGTCGTGATGAAGATGTGGGGCGGGGTGCGGGCCTGCTTCTGCCGCTCCTGGGGCGACGTGTCCCCGGACCGCACGCCGACGCGGATCGCGGGGGCGGGAAGGTTCCGGGAGGTCGCCAGGTCCCGCATCTCCTGGAGGGGCTGCTCCAGGTTCCGGTTGATGTCGTTCGCGAGGGCCTTGAGGGGGGAAACGTAGACCGCGTAGATCTTGTCCTCCAGCTCCCCGCGGAGCTGCATGGAGTACAATTCGTTAATCACCGAGAGGAACGCGGTGAGGGTCTTCCCGGAGCCCGTGGGGGACGAGATCAGGACGCTCTTCCGCTCGTGGATCAGCGGGACCGCGTACGCCTGGGGCTCCGTGAGGGTCGGGAACTTCGACGCGAACCAGTCCCGCACGAGGGGCTGGAGGAGGGAGAGCACCTCGTCCCGGGAGGATTGCTTCGTTACTGTACGTATCACGTCTCGACCCCGCGAGAAATCGCGACGTATAGACGGTTGGCCTAAAAGACCTTTGGGGGCGGGTCACCGGAGGGCGCGAGACGAGGCTCTCAGGATTCAATGCGAGGACAAATAATGATTTATACGCGCTGCATGATAAAATTTCGAAGCTTGTAGGTGCCCCATGGCCTGCAGACGAGCGCCGCTCATCGCCCTCCTCCTCGCCGGCGCCTTCGTCTTCGCCGCGGGGCTGACGCGCGGGACGGACACGACCCCGCCGCGGGCGCTGGACTGGGGCCCCCGGGGGGCGGACGTCCCGACGGACACCCAGATCCTCATCGCGTGGTCGGAGCGGATGAACGGGAGCTCCGTCGAACTCGCATTCAGCTACTCCGATGGCCTTGCGACGTACACGGCCGGCGGGTGGACCCACGATGGCGCCCTCAATACGTCCGTCTTCTCCCCCGCCGCGGCGTTCGCGCCTGGGACCCGCTACACCGTGCGCGTCGAGTCCACGGCGCGCGACCTCGCGGGGAACCGCCTGGACCAGAACAACGACGGGATCGGCGGGGGGGCCTGCTCGGGGCCGGTGTCGTCCTGGGACTGCCTCGTATGGACCTTCGACACCGCCCCGCTCCCGCCGGACACGACCCCGCCGCGCGTCCTCTCGACGTGGCCTGGGGACGGCGAGATTGCCGCGACGAACGCAGCCATACGGATCGTGTTCTCGGAGACTATGGACACCGCCTCCGTGGAAACCGCCTTTGGGTACTCGGATGGGTTCTCGTTCTATTGGCTCTCCGACGGCATCACGAGCTGGACCAGCACGAACGTTACTGACGACACCTTGCGGTTCGCCCCGCGTCTGGAATTCGCCTCGGGGGGTCGAATCACCGCGTACGTCGACGCAGGGTGGGCTCGGGACACCGCGGGCAACCCGCTCGACGGCAACGGGGACGGGGTGGGAGGGGACGGGTACACCTGGGCCTTCTCCATCGTGAGCGATCCCCGCCCACCGACCGTGCTCGCGACCGCGCCCCTCAACGGCGCGACCGGCGTCTCCGTCTCCCTCACCATCAGGGTCGTGTTCAGCAAGTCGATGCTTGTGGCGAATGTAGGCCAGGCAATTCGGATTCTGGGGCCCGCCGACGAGAACCTGACCATCTCGGACGGTGAGGCCGTGTGGACCGGGATCCGTTTCCCGGACGACACGCTGGAGTTCGACCCCCATCCGAACCTCCGTCCGGCAACACCCTACGAGTTCGTCCTCCAATCGGACCTCGCACGGGATCGGGGGAGCCTCCCGATCGACGGGGACGGCAACGGCACATGGGACGGATCTCCCGCGGACGACTTCCGGCTGGCTTTCCAGACCGAGGCGCAGGACCTGACGCCGCCGGTTGTCACCGATCGAAGGCCACAGGACGGCGCCTCTGATGTTTTCCCTGGCACGGACCTGCGGGTCGTCTTCGACGAGCCCATGAACCGGACCTCCGTGGAGACGGCCTTTTCGTACACGGACGGCACCGGGCGGTTCGGAACCGGCGATGGCACCGTGTGGTGGCAGATCGCGGACACCGTCTTCGAATTCATCCCCGCCAGCGCACTGGGCTACGGGCTCCGGTACACGGCGTCGCTCGACGGCGTCATCGCAGAGGACACGGCGGGGAACCCGCTGAACGGGGGCCGGAATGAGACCTGGACCTTCACGACCGCGGGGACGCCCGACGCGACGCCGCCGCGGGTCCTGTGGAGCTCGCCGTTCGACGGCCAGAGGAACGTGAGCCGCACGGCCCGGATCTCGTTCATCTTCAGCGAGGCGATGGACAAGGCGAGCGTCCAGGGCGCGATGGGGATCACGCAGGGCGCGACCCTCACAGACTTCCAATGGCCGAACGACGCGACCGTGGAGGCAGGGACGACCGCGCCGATGGGGTGGCGGGCGGCGTACACGGTCTTCGTCCTCACCGGGGCCAAGGACCTCGCGGGGAACCCGCTCCAGTCGACGCGGTCGATTGGGTTCACCACGGAGTCGTGGCGGGGCCCCGTCACCGGGCGCGTCGTAGATGATGGCGGGAGAGGGATCGGGGGCGCGCGCGTGCAGCTGAACGGGTTCTCCCTCCTTACGAACGACACGGGCAGCTTCGCATTCGAGGGCATCGAGCAGGGGACGTACACGATCATCGTGACGGAGGCAGGGTACGCGACCTTCACGGAGACGGTCGTGATCGAGCCGGAGCAGCCCGCGCTACCGCCCGTGACGCTCCACCGCTCCGGCGTGGCCCCGGTGGACGCGGCCGTATGGGCCGCGGCGGGCGCGACCCTCCTGTCCGTACTCCTGGTCCTCGTGTTCCTCCGGCGCCGCCGAGCGAAGCCCGCCGCGCACTACGAGACGTGGAAGCCCGCGAAGGTCGTCACCGTGGAGCCGGGGCAGGTCCGGTCGCGGGAGCGGCCCTAGCCCGGCTTGGCGTAGTCGTAGAAGCCGCGCCCGGTCTTCCGGCCGAGGAGCCCCGCGGCCACCATCTTCCGGAGGAGCGGCGCGGCCCGGTACTTCGGGTCTCGGAACCCGTGATACAGGACCTCCATGATCTGGAGGCACGTGTCGAGCCCGATGAAGTCCGCGAGCTCGAGGGGGCCTATCGGGTGGTTCATCCCGAGCTTCATCACGGCATCGATCGCCTCTTTCGTCGCGACGCCGTCCTGGAGGGCGAAGACGGCCTCGTTGAGCATCGGCATCAGGATCCGGTTCGACACGAAGCCGGGGAAGTCGTGGACCTCGACGGGCGTCTTCCCGAGGCGCTCGCACACCTCGACGCAAACGTCCCGCGTCGCATCGCTCGTCTGGAGCCCGCGGACGACCTCGACGAGCTTCATCACCGGGACGGGATTGAAGAAGTGGAGCCCGATGAACCGGTCCGCCCGCGACGTCGCCGCCGCGAGCTCCGTGATCGAGATCGACGACGTGTTCGTCGCGAAGATCACGTGACCGCCCGCCTTCTTGTCCAGCTCGGCGAAGACCTGCTTCTTCAGGGCGGGGTCCTCCGGCACCGCCTCGATGACGAGGTCGGCGTGCGCCGCGTCGTCGAGGCGGGTCGTGGGCCGGATCCGTGCCCGGGCCGAGGCCCGGGCGTCCTCGGAGACCTTCCCCTTCTCCGCGGCCCTCGCGAGCCCGGCGTCGATCGCCGCGAGCCCCTTCACGAGGAAGCGGTCCTCGACGTCCCGCATCACGACCTCGAACCCCGCGACCGCGCACACCTGCGCGATCCCGGCGCCCATCTGGCCCGCCCCGAGGACGCTGATCTTCTGGATGGGCATCGCCGCGGGATGGAGGGCGGCTCTATTTGAGCTGGCGGGCGGGACCGCTACGCCGCGGGCGTCGCCGACTCCGCGGGGGCCGGCGCGGGGACCGCGTTCCCCCGCGCGCGGTAATAGAGGAACGCGAGCCACACGAACCCCGGGCCCTCCACGAGCCGCGCGACCGAGATCCGGTTCAGGACCCCGAGGACGGTCGACATCCGCACGAGCTCGGGGCCCAAGCCCGCGGCGACGTCGAGGTGGGCGAGCACGGTGGCGAGCAGGACCAGGAGCCCGAGGGCGACTCCCGCGGCGAGGGCCTGGCGGCGGAGCTTCGGCGGGAGGAGGTTCCAGACCTGGAGGACGACGGCGGCCACGACGAGCTCCGTCGCGACCGTGGAGTCCCAGACGAAGGAGATCGTCGCCGATTGGATGGACGGCAAGGTCCGGCCATTCAGCCAGGCGCTGTACGCCGCGGAGACGAACGCGAGGAAGACGACCGTGTATACGGCGGCGGCCAACCAGAACAGCGCGTAGGCGCGGACCACCGAGGAGCGGTGCGGGCGGCCGAACTCTCCCCGGTCCCAGTAGATCAGCGTGGAACCCAAGGACAGGAGCAGCGCACCGACGATCGAGATCATCGGGATCCACAGGACGACGAGCGCCGCGAGGCTCAAGAGGAGCCCCCGCCGCGCGCGGAAACCCCGCGGCCTCGGGGGCGGTGACGGGACCATGGGGTACGAGGGCGCGTAGACCAGGTGGGGCGCGCCGTACGCCACCTTGTACGCGGGGCCAGGCCCCGCCGGGATCGTCGTCCCGCACTCCGGGCAGAACAGGAAGTCGGACGCGACGGGCGTGCCGCAGACCCGGCACCGGAGGACGTCGTACCCCCACACGGCCCGGGGACAGCGGCGGGCCCGGAAAAGGGTTCCTGAACCATTCGGCCGCGCCGCGGCTCACGTCCGCTCGACGATCATCGCCATCGCGTTCCCCCCGCCGAGGCACAGGGTCGCGAGGCCCCGCCTCGACCCCCGGTCCCGCATCGCGTACACGAGGGTCGTGAGGATCCGGGCTCCCGTGCACCCGAGGGGATGGCCGAGGGCGACCGCGCCGCCGTGGACGTTCAGCCTCTCGGGCGGGATCCCGAGCTCCCTCGCGACGGCCACGCTCGCGGCGGCGTACGCCTCGTTGTGCTCGACGAGCTCGAAGTCCCCGATCGAGAGGCCCGCCTTCTTCAGGAGCTTCCGCACCGTCGGGATCGGGGCCTCCATCACCCACTCGGGCTTCGTCCCGCTCGTCGCGTAGTCCCCGATGCGAGCAAGCGGCGTGACGCCGTGCTTCTCCGCCGCCTTCTCGGACATCACGACGAGGGCGGCGCCGCCGTCGCTGAGCTGGGACGCGTTCCCCGCGGTGACGAGCCCGCCCTCCTTGAAGACGGGCGGGAGCTTCGAGAGCTTGTCGAGGGACGTGTCCCCGCGGACCCCCTCGTCCGTGTCGAACACGCCGTGGCCCGGGACGTCCACGGGCACGACCTCCGCCTTGAACTTCCCCTCGTTGATTGCCTTCAGCGCGCGGTGGTGGCTCTCGAGCGCGAAGCGGTCCATCTCCTCCCGCGTCACGTGGAACCGCTCGGACACGATCTCGCCGGTGACCCCCATGTGGAACTGGTTGTACACGTCCCAGAGGCCATCGTAGATCATCGAGTCGAGGAACTGGACGTGGTTGTAGCCGATCCCCCAGCGGGCCTCCTTCACGAGGTACGGCGCGCGGCTCATCGACTCCATCCCACCCGCCACGATCGCGTCCGCGGACCCGGCCTTGATCGCGTCGGCCGCGATCGCGACCGCCTTCATCCCGGACGCGCACACCTTGTTCACCGTGACCGCGCCGACCCGGTCCGGGATCCCCGCGAGGAGGGCGGCCTGGCGGGCGGGGTTCTGCCCGAGGCCCGCGCTGATCACGTTCCCCATGATCACCTCGTCCACGTCGCTCCCGTGGAGGCCCGCCCGGTTCACCGCCTCCGCGATCGCGATCGACCCGAGCTTCACCGCCTCCACGTTCCGCAGGGCGCGACCGTACTTCCCGATCGGCGTCCGGCACGCGCTCGCGATCACGACGTCCGTCACGGGTGCACCGATGGAGGAATCACAGGTCCAGACGTATTAAGGGTATCTCCGGTCGCCGGACGGGCACGCGGGGATTCGAACCCCGGTCCGAGGCTCCGAAGGCCTCTAGCCTGATCCTGACTAGCCGACGTGCCCGCGGGTCGAACCCCGCCTCCGATATTAGGCCTTCCGAACCTTGGGCGCCAACACACCCCAGGTCACGAACACACTCAGCCCACCGGCATCTTCGCAGAAGCTGCACCGTAACGTGCATGTAGTCAGAGCGCTCAATACACGGGCGATGGCTGCGCAGACGATGGGCGAGGTCCGCGTTCCCGTGACCTTTCGCGGGCCGAAGGGCGCAGCGACGGTCGAGGATGTCCTCGTGGATACGGGAGCCACCCACACCGCCGTCGAGTCAGGGCTCGCCGAGGCTCTAGGCCTCGTGCCGCGCTGGCGGCACCCGTTCGAAACCGCGAACGGCCCCCGGGACTTCGACATCGCCCTCGCCGAAGTCGAAATCCTGGGTCGGTCGATGCCGATGTCTGTCGTGATCGCGGATGTGAACCTCGTCGGGATGACCACACTTGAGAGCCTGGGATTCAAGGTCGACCCAGTCCAACGCCGGCTTGAGCCCACCGTGGGTGTTCTGTATTCCGTCGCCGACCCAGAAACGACGACGCCGATCGGCGTCGACCCCTCCGGCCTCATCGAGCCCTAGGCTCGTGGACAGACTTTTTGTGTCGAGTCCCGTTTCGGTACTCGATGGCGGGCGAGGGACCGTTCCTCTGGCTCTCGAAGGAAGCGCCTCCCGCCGGGTTCCGCGATCTCCCTCCCGGGGGGATGTGCCTCAGCGCGTTCGTCTTTGTCCGGCGGGGGCCTGAGATTCTCCTCGGAAAGTACGCGAACGTCCCGGAGTGGGAGAGATTGTCGGGCCTTGACGAGGAGCGAAGGCGGGTCCACGGCCGAGGATGGACGATCCCTGCGAGCCAGATGAAGTACGGCGAGGACCCGCGAGCCGCCGCCGAGCGAGTCGCCGAGGAGATCCTCCAAATCCGCGGGATGACATTCTCAGAGCCCAGAGCCGAGGTGGACCTCTACGAGCCGAAGCGGTTCCCCGGCCGGATGCACTACGACGTGTGGTTCCTCGTCGATGGCACCCCGCCGAAAGGTTGGAGCCTGAGGGTGCCGCCGTGGTACGCGGAGCTCGCCTGGCGGGACCCGAAGACCATGCCCGCGACGGAATATGCGCGGGGCCACGAGGACGTCGTCGCCCGTTGGCGCACGCCCCGCCGGGAACGCGCGGCTAGCCGCCGATGAGTTTCTGGTATGCGGACGCGTCCAGGAGCCCCTTCGCCTCGCCGGGATCCGCGACCTCGAGGACGACCATCCATCCCTTGCCGTAGGGGTCCTGGTTCACGACCTCCGGCGCGTCCTCGAGGGCCTTGTTCACCTCAACGACCTTCCCGCTCATCGGGGCGAAGATCTCGGACACCGCCTTCACAGACTCCACGGTCCCGAGGACCTCCCCCGCCTTCACGGCCTTGCCCGCCTTCGGGAGTTCGACGTATACAACGTCTGTGAGCTCGGACTGCGCGTGGTCCGTGATCCCCACGGTCGCCCGCTTCCCCTCGACGCGGGTCCACTCGTGGTCCTTGGTGTAGCGGAGCTCGGAAGGGATCTTCGTCACGGTCGAACCGCCCGGCGATGCCGGGTGCCGGTTAAGAGGATTTCGCGCGATGGACGGCTATCGACCTTTCCAGTTCGCGCCCCACGCCTGGTGGACCCAGATGTCCTCGTTCCGGATCTTGCGGATGTGCTGGACGACGATGAGGATGATCAGCAGGAAGACGAACGCGAGAAACCCGAGTAGGTACGCGGGGTTCGTGGCGATCGCGTTGAGCAACCCGACAATCTGTTCCCAGATGCTAGCCATGGCGCTCCGCGACCGCGACGTAGTTGTCCCCGCTCCGGAAATACTTTGCCACCCGGAGGCCCGCTTTGAGAACGAGTCCGGACAATTCGTTGTCCACGAAGAGGTGGTAGAACCGGAGGACCTCCCGGCCCCCCGCCCGCCAGGGCACCCAGACGTCGCCGGATCCGCGCGGTCCTTCGACGACGTCGTCGAAGCGGGACTGCTCCCGCGCCCACACCGTGACGAGCGCCCTCGATCGGGGCGCGAGGACGCGGGCGATCTCCCGGAGCGCCTGCAGCCGCTCCCCCTCGGACGGGAGGTGATGGATCACTGCGGCTGCAATCGCCGCGGTGAACGCACGGTCACGCAACGGGAGGCGGCACACGTCCCCGAGGGCGAAGCTCGCGGACGGGAGCGCGCCGCGGGCGATGTCGAGGAGCCCCATCGAGGCATCGAGGCCGACGACGACGTGGCCCCCCTCCAGGAGAGGAGCCGCGTGGCGGCCGTGCCCGCACCCCGCATCGAGGACCCTGCTCCGCGGGGGCAGGGTGTCGATGAACTCCAGCACCGCTGGCCACGGCGTCGTCCGCGCGCGGCTGTATTCCGTCGCAATCTCGTTGTAGACGCGTGCGATCGCACCGCGGGTGGAGGGCTCAGGCGGGGCGGCCATGGAGCTGCTCGAGGACGTAGTCGCGGATCGCGTCGGGCCCAGGCAGGTCCGCGGCAGGGGTTCCCCCCGCGAGGTACCGCACGAGCGCGGGGGACATTTTCCCGCCGCAGGCGGGGCACTTGCGGGCGTTGACCTCCAGGGTGCCGCACTTCCCGCACCGGGAGAGGTCCTTCCTCCCGCCGAATTTCCCGCGCTTCGCCACGGGCTTGCCCTCCCGCTCCACGATGTCCATCGCGAAGTCCACCGTGGGCGCGTTCGAGAGGGACGTGCCGACGCCGAAGCCGTCGGCGCCCGCATCCGCGAGGGCGGGGATCGAGGATTCGTCGAGCCCGCCGCTCACGTAGATCTTCGCGTCCTTACGCCCGCGAAGGTCCAGCTCCCAGCGGACCTCCCGCACGATCGACGCGAAGTTCCCCCGCCGGGAGGCCGGCGTGTCCAACCGCACCCCCTCGAGGTCGTCGATCTCCTCGGCCGCGATGATCGACTCCGTCTTCTCGTCGTAGTACGTGTCCACGAGGGCGATCCGCGGGACGCGCTTCTCGAGGTGCTTCTGGAGCGCGCGGAACGCCTCCCTCGGCCCGCCCATCACGATCGTGAGGGCGTGGGGCATCGTCCCGACGGGTTCCTTCCCGAGCATCGAGGCTCCGAGCGGTGTCGTCACCGCGTCGAGGCCGCCGAGGTACACGCATCGCTCGATCAAGGGCGCCAGGGCGGGGTGCATCCGGCGGATCCCGAAGGAGATCACGCGGCGGTCTCCCGCCGCGGCGCGGACCCGCGCGGCCTTCGTGGCGATCCCGCTCGCCTCGCACAGGAGGCCGAGGACCGGAGTCTCGTAGACCGCGAACTCCGCGTACGGACCCTCGATCGTGAGGGTCGGCACAGGGACCCCGCGGGGGGTCTTGGCGGTGAACAGCGTCCCCTCCGGGAGGGCCCACAGGTCCACGGCCTTCCCGCGTAGAAGGTTCACCACCTCCTCGAGCCCGCAGAACACGGCCCAGGGCCATCCGTTCGGGAGGCTCTGCACGGTCGTCTCCATGAGGACCTTCGTGCGGTGCTTCCCCGCCTTCTTCAGTACGTCCAGCGTCCGGGAGAAGTAGATGTCGGAGGTCTGGCCGGAGCGGATCTCCTCCGGGGTCGCGACGTAGAACTCCCGCCTCGGACTCCCTCCCGCCATGGAGAACCGGCGGCGCTACCTCCTGGGCGTATTTAGACGTTTTCAGCGGTGACCCGTGGAGGGCGGCTTCGGTTGCGCGGTCCTCGACCCCTTCCGAAGATCGTCAGCGCGGCGGCTGCGGGGGTTCGAAGTACACGACACCGCCGGTCTGTGGGAGGGACCTTGCAGTCTCTCGGAACCTCGCCCGGAGGCGGAAACCGACGGCGGCTAGACCTGAGGCCACGAGAACGCTCGTGAACGCCACCGCGAAGGGCACGGTGGACACCGCGGCTACCCGCGCGGAGGCGGACACTCTTTGGTCCTGTGCCTCGTACCCGAATCCGTGGACGATACCGAGGAAGTACTTCCCCCCGCTTGGAAGAGACGCGGAATAGTTGCCGGACGACCCCTGCGCACTCGAAAGCCCTTCGGCCGGGTGGCCGGAGACGAACGCGTCGTGTTGCCCCTGCGTCATCACGTACACGATGACTGCCCCGCCGGACGTTTCGGCAAAGCTTCCGGACACGGACCCGGCCGTGAGGATATCGAAGTCCCACGAGCCCATCCATTTCGGCCCCGCGGGAATCGTGAAGTTGACGGTGATGCGCCGAGGCCCGACCGCCCCCGGTACGAACCCTAAGCTGAGGAAGAGAAGGAAGATTGCCAGGGAGAATAGGATCCGGTGGGCCCTCAATCCGTCTCCACCCGTTCCGCCAGCTCCGAAGGTAACGCTCGAGTAACCGCCTGTCGGACCGACCCCGCGTACTCCGCATATGCCGCACGGGCATTCACTCCCGCATCCATGCGAGCCCGCACCCACCGCAAATCGGGAAGGAGCGTTGCCCGGAGTTCGCGGAGCGATCCTCCTTGGTGTCGGTAGATTATGGTCAGCCGCGAAGAAACCGTCCGGACCTTCCGAAGCGCTACATTTTGGATCGAGATGTACGGGACGGAGAGGGTTCCGCTCCACGCCGCGAGCTCATCGGGGGTCATCGTCGCATAGTCCGGTATCCGTTGTCGCATCACGGCCCTTGCGGGTAACAAGGCAAGGGAGACCCCCGCGAGAATAAGGAGGAGGATGGTCGTCGTAGACCGCACGTTCGCGCCAGCCGCAAGCAAGAGGCCGGCAGCCACACCGACGCCCATTGCAGCCCAGAGCACCGGGAGACGGAGCGTTCGTTGAAGCACAAAGAGCGCGCGTGCATCCGTCAACACGAGTCCGTATTGTCTCTGCGTCAGCCTCGAGACGATGACG